>NZ_WUUU01000131.1 GCF_009831555.1 Halobacterium bonnevillei
GGGCAGGCGACCTGTCGCCGGTAGCCACGCGCCGACTGTCACGGTCAGGCTCGCGACGACCGACAGCGACCGCACCGCCGCTGCGACCGGCGACGCCACCGGGACGGCGAACAGTGCGTACGCTGCCGCCGCAGTGACAATCGCCCCCAGGGCGCTGACTCCCCAGCAGATCCGGCGTTCAGTCCGACCGTCCATTACGTACGCTTCTCCCTGCCGACGTGTTAAACGAACCGAACCGCATCATTCATTGCCTCGGTCGCCGAGACTCTCAATCGAATGGACGACCCGGTTCTCCTCACAGGCGCCTCCGGGCGCGTCGGGCAAGCCATCCTCGACGGCATCGGCGACGACTACGACTGGCGGCTCCTCGACCGCGAACCGCCGACCGGGGACACCGACCACGAGTTCGTCGTCGCGGACGTCACCGACGAAGCCGCGGTCAGGGACGCCGTCGAGGGCGTCGGCGCCATCGTGCACCTCGCGGGCGACCCCCGGCCCGAAGCCCCCTGGGAGAGCGTCCTCCGGAACAACATCGACGGCACGCAGACGATTCTCGAGGCCGCCGTCGACGAGGACATCGAGCGTTTCGCGTTCGCGTCCTCGAACCACGCCGTCGCCCACTTCGAGACCGACCGCGAACCCGACCTCTACCGCGAACACGACGACTTCCGCCTCGACGGCACGGAACTCCCCCGCCCGGGCAACCTCTACGGTGTCTCGAAGGCCTCGGGGGAAGTACTCGGCCGGTACTACCACGACGAACACGACCTCTCGTTCGCCGCCGTGCGCATCGGAAACCTCACCGAAGGCCACCCACCAATCGACTACGAGCGCGGGCAGGCGATGTGGCTCTCTCCGCGGGACTGCGCGCACCTCTTCGACTGCTGTCTCAGCGCTGACTACGGCTACGAGATCGTCTACGGCATCTCCGACAACGACAGGAAGTACTACAGTCTGGAGCGCGCTCGCGAGGTCCTGGGCTACGATCCCGAGGACAATTCGGCGGAGTGGGACGGCGACGAGAAGGTCGCTTGAAGCACGCGCACGCGCCTTTTCGGCTACTGTTCGCCCGATAGCGGGGAATTCGAGTGCTGACACGTGGAGATGGATTTATAAGCGAGAGTGCGTTACATCTCCCCAATGCGACACCTCGGACTCAAAATCCGGATGGCCATCGTCGGCTCCATCCTCTTCGCGTTCTACTCGGTGGCGGTGGTCGCCGCGTGGGCGTTCTTCGGCCAGACGAACACCATCCTCGGTATCGCCATCGTGGGTAGCGTCCTCCTCGTCGGCGTCCAGTACAAGATCGGCAAGTGGGCGGCGTTACGCAGCGTGGGCGCCGAAGACCTGTCCGAACAGCAGTACCCACAGATCCACCAGTTCGTCGAGCGGGTCTGCCGGGACAAGGGCATGAAGAAGCCGAACCTGAAGATCGCCAGCATGGGCGTGCCGAACGCGTTCGCGGTCGGACGCCGCGGCAACGGCACGGTCGTCATCTCCAGCGAACTCATCCAGTTGCTCGAACGCGAGGAACTGGAGGGCGTCATCGCCCACGAACTCGCACACATCGACAACCGCGACGTCGTGATGATGGTGATCGGGCAGGGCATCGCGTCGGTCGTTGGGATCGTCGCCCAGTACATCGTGTTGTTCACGGGCGACAACGACATCGCGGACTTCTTCCTCGCCATCATCGTCGGGAACCTCGTGCAGTTCTTCGTGATGCTGTTCGTGCTCGCCATCTCCCGCTACCGCGAGTACGTCGCGGACGCCGACGCCCGGCGCATCGTCAACAGCGGCGACCCGCTCGCTCGCGCCCTCGAGAAGATCAAGCAGGGCAACGAGCGCGCCCGCGACTCCAAGATCGACGAGAACGTGAACGCCCTGTGCATCTTCGGCGAGGGACAGGGTCTCCTCCAGAAACTCGTCTCCACGCACCCGCCCACCGAGAAGCGCATCCAGCGCCTCCGCTCGTAGATGGCTGGAGTCCGCGAACTGCTCGCCGTCGTCCTCGGCGTCCTTCTCGGCGTCGCGTTGCTCGTCGCGCCACGCGCGGCGCTGCGCCTCTCCATCTTCATGGGCCCGCACCGACGCCGTCGCGGCGACTACGGGAGCGAAGACCCGATTCCGGACTTCTGGGCGCACCTCGTCCGCGCGGCCGGCGTCGCCTGCATCGCCGTCGCCGCGGTCATCGCCTACCAGTCGTACGCCTGACAACGGAAATCGACCGATTCCGAACCTCGCCTGACTGCGGACGTCGTCTCCTCCGGTCGCTGTGCTCGGAGCCTCCAGTGACGCCGTCAGCCGACCCGCGTTCCCCGGCAGTCAGTCGAAGAGGCCAGCGACGTCGTTCTCGCGGCGCTGCCGCCGCTGCACGTGCTGTCGGAGGCGCGTCGCGACGAGCGCACGCTGCTCGGTCTCAGTGACGAAGTCGCACAGCAGGACGCCGAACTCGTTTAGCTCGCCGTCTGCGAGCCCCTCGCGTGCGTACCTGGCGCCGTCCTCGAAGACGTCCTCGTCGTAGCCCGCGTGCTCGCCCAGCACCACCCCGGCTTCGACGCCCGCCGGCGCGTCCAGGTCGCCGAGCCGGAGCGCGTCCCCGTCGTACGTCAGCCGCGGTGACGCGGCGCGCTCGATGCGCTCCGGATCGCTGCCCAGGGCGTCCAGGTACCACCGCACGGTGGCGACGTTCACGGCGCGGTAGTCGGCCGGTAGTCCCGCGAGGTACTCGCCAGCACTCTCACACAGCCCCACGGCCCCCGCCCAGTTCCGCGCTCGGGCGTGATGCACGGCGGCCGTGAACTGAATCAGCCCGTGGAGCAACCGCTCGTCGTCGCCGTCCCCGCGTTCCAGCCACTCCTCCTCCCACGCGTCGTGGGCCGCGTGATAGTGGCCCGCGTTGTAGACTGCGATTCCCGCGCGCAACGCCGCATCCATACCCGCACTTCGCCAGCCACGCGCAAACCCGTTTCGCCACGGGCGCTGGCCCTCCTGCTCGAATCTCCTGGACGCGAATACTCGCTCCACGACGCGAGAGCCACGGAGCGCTCTCGCGGTCGTGGGTTTGCGAGAATGTAGCGTCCGGACGGAGTCCGCGCGAGCGGCGCGAGCGCGGGCCCGTCGGTCGTTTTGAGCGGGCGCTAGCGAGTGAAAAACGTCCGGACGGAGATTTGAACGTCGTGAGACGGTCGCCTCACTGCGTTCGGCGCTGCGACTCACGGGCTCAAATCTCCGTGACGTACCGACGCAAAATCGCCGCGAGCGACATGAACGTCGCTCGCGGACTCAGGTTTGCGAGAATGTAGCGTCCGGACGGAGTCCGCGCGAGCGGCGCGAGCGCGGGCCCGTCGGTCGTTTTGAGCGAGCGCTAGCGAGTGAAAAACGTCCGGACGGAGATTTGAACTCCGGTCCCTGGCTCCGCAAGCCAAGAGGATAGTCCACTACCCTACCCGGACTCACGCTTACGTAGCCCGGGATTACGTAAAGCGGTTACGATTCGGGGGAGGCGGCGGAAACGCACTTGAGGTGTCGGCACGCATCGGAGCGTATGAAGCGTCGAGCGGTCATCGCGTCCGCGTCTGCGGTGCTGGTCGCGGGCTGTACTGGGCCGGCTGCGGACGACGGGCAATCCGGGGGTGATACGCCGTCGTACGAGGACACGTCGTTCGAGGTGACGGACGCGGGCTGTGGGGGACCAGCCGAGGCGGCCGCGGTGTCGTTCGACGAGAGCCACGAGTCGGTGGCCGTGTCGGGGACGACCAGCGGTCCGAACGGCTGTTATCTGGCGCGGGTCGCGGACGCGACCTACGACGCGAGCGGCGACGAGTTCCGGTTGGTCGTGGAAGCGTACGACGACGCGGACCCGGACGAGGGCTGCACGCAGTGCATCACGGAGATCGACTACGAGGCGACGGCGTCGTTCGACGGCGGCCTCCCCGGCCGGGTGGTCGTCGTGCATCGGAGTCGGGGCGAGGAGCGGGACGTGACGAACGCGAGTCCGTAAGCGGGGCAACACCGCCACTGCGGACCGGGCGAGGGTTGAACTGTGGGGGCGCGCCAACCCGGCGTGTGTCAGTACGAATCGACGGACGGAGCCGGCGTAATTCGGCAAGGACAACGCTTATGCGCGGCGTGTCCTTGGGGTGAACTACGATTATGGGCGACGATATCGAGGACGTCTACGATGACCTCGACACCGACGTGTCCCTCGAGGAGTTCCGGGACGCCGTCGAGTCGAAGGTCGAGCAGATGGGCGGGCTGGCCGACGAAGAGACCGCCGCCATGCTCATCGCCCACGAGCTCGAGGACGGCGAAGTGAACGGCGTCGCCGACGTCGACCCCGAGATGGACGAAGTAAAGTTCATCGCGAAGGTCACGAGTATCGGCGACGTGCGGACGTTCGAGCGCGACGACGACGAGAACCCTGAGGGCCGCGTGGTGAACGTCGACGTCGCGGACGAGACGGGGAGCGTGCGGCTGTCGCTGTGGGACGAGTCCGCGGAAGCCGCGTCCGACGAACTGGAGGTCGGCGACGTGCTGCGCGTGAAGGGCCGCCCGAAGGACGGCTACAACGGCGTCGAGGTGAGCGTCGACCAGGTCGAGGTTGACAACGAGGAGGACGTCGACGTCCAGGTGCAGGACGAGTACCGCGTCGAGGACCTCTCGCTTGGCATCTCGGACGTGAATCTCACGGGCGAAGTCCTGGGCACCGAGGACGTCCGGACGTTCGACCGCGACGACGGCAGCGAGGGGAAGGTCTCGAACGTCGTGCTCGGCGACGAGACGGGCCGCGTGCGCGTGACGCTGTGGGACGACCAGGCCGACAGAGCGACCGAACTCTCGCAGGGCGAGGTCGTGGAGGTCGTGGACGGCTACGTCCGGGAGCGCGACGGCAGCCTGGAGCTCCACGTCGGCGACAAGGGCGCGGTCGACGTCGTGGACGCGGACGTCGCGTTCGAACCGGCGACGACTCCCATCGAATCCCTCGAACTGGAGGACACGGCCGACATCGCGGGCGTGATCCGGTCCGCGGACCCGAAGCGGACGTTCGACCGCGACGACGGCAGCGAGGGGCAGGTGCGGAACGTCCGCGTGCAGGACGACACGGCAGACATCCGGGTGGCGCTCTGGGGCGACAAGGCCGACCTGGACATCGGCCCGGGCGACGAGGTGGCGTTCGTGGACGTCGAGATTCAGGACGGCTGGCAGGACGACATCGAGGCGTCGGCCGGCTGGCAGTCCTCGGTCATCCCGCTCTCGGAGGGCGCGGCACCCGGTGACGACGGCGGCGATGCTGAGGACAGTGCTTCGACCGGCCTCGGCGCGTTCGAGGACGGCGGGGGCGACGACAGTTCGAGCAGCGACGACGCCGGCGGCTCGCAGTCGAACGGGACGGTCGCAGAGACGGACGCAGACGCCGCCGACGGCGAGGAGATCGAGTTCACGGGCGTCGTCGTACAGGCGCAGAATCCAGTCATCCTCGACGACGGCGAGGAGACGGTGAGCGTGGAGACGGAGGCGGACGTCACCCTCGGACAGGAAGTGACGGTTCGCGGGCTGCTGGAGGATGGACGCCTCCGCGCGGAAGAGCTGCACTGAGGCCGCCGCTGCGCGCGCTGCGCACGCGACAGCCGGGTGGTTTCAGTCCCAGTCGGCCTCGTCGGGGTGGTTGTCCGGATTCGTCTGCTCGCGGGCCTCCTGGTAGCGTTCCTCGCCCTGGTGGTCCGTTTCTTCCTTGATCTGTTCTTCCGTGTACTCCTGGTCGGCCTCTCGGCGTTCCTCGACTGCTTCCTCGGCCTCCTCCTCGTTTGCGTCTGCTTCCTGTTCGGCGACGTCCTGGGCGTCCGCCTGATTTGGGTTCTTGCCCATGTGTACTGTTTCGGCCGGCTCGACCATAGACGTGGTGGCAATCCCCCTTGCAACGGAAACAGTTAAGCGTGCGACCGCCACGCATTGACGCATGAGCGTCGAACTCCCGTTCGCGCCGGTTGACACCATCATCCGGCGGCACGCGGGTGACTTGCGGGTGAGCGCTGACGCGGCAGAGGAACTCGCACGGCGCATCCAGCGACGCGGCGCGAGCCTCGCCGAGGACGCCGCCGAACGGGCCGCCAACGACGGCCGGAAAACACTGATGGCGGCCGACTTCGGCGTCGACGAGGCGCCCGACGAGGACGTCCTCACGCTCCCGGTTGCGCCCGTCGATCGAATCGCGCGCCTCGACATCGCCGACCAGTTCCGGGTTTCGAAAGGCGCGCGCGTCGCGCTCGCTGACGTCCTCGAGTCCTACGCCGAGGAGGCCTCGGAGGGCGCGGCGGCACTCGCCGAACACGCGGGTCGACGCACTGTACAGGCCGAGGACTTCGAGACGTACTTCCGGCTCGTGGAATGAGATTCGGCTTCACCGACACCTGCCTCGAGCACGACCCCGGTCCTCGCCACCCGGAGAGCCCGGACCGGCTTCGCGCAATCAAGCGCGGCCTCGCGAAACGGCACAGCGTCACCTACGAAGGGGCTGCGCCCGCGACTGCCGATGACGCCGTCGCCGTCCACGACGCCGACTACGTCGAGCGCATCCGGGACTTCTGTGCCGAGGGCGGCGGGAACTGGGACCCCGACACGGTGGCGTCCGAGGACACGTGGGGCGCCGCGCTCGCGTCCGCCGGCCTCGCGAAGGACGCGACCCGCGCAGCCCTGGCGGGCGCTGACGGCCGGAATACGCCGTTCTCGCTCGGCCGGCCGCCCGGCCACCACGCCGTCGAAGACGACGCGATGGGGTTTTGCTTCCTGAACAACGCGGCCATCGCCGCCCAGTACGCCATCAGCGACCTCGACGCAGACCGGGTCGCCATCTTCGACTGGGACGTCCACCACGGCAACGGCACGCAGGACATCTTCTACGACCGCGGCGACGTCTTCTACGCGTCCATCCACGAGGACGGCCTCTACCCGGGCACCGGCGACACCAACGAGACGGGCGAGGGCGACGGCGCCGGTGCGACGCTGAACGTGCCGTTCCCCGCCGGCTCGGGGGACGCCGATTACTGTGCTGGCGTCGACGAACTCCTTCGCCCCGCGGTCACTGACTTCGACCCGGACGTCGTCCTCGTGAGCGCGGGATTCGACGCGCACCGCCACGACCCGATCTCCCGGATGCACGTCTCGACGGAGGGCTACGGGCTGCTCGCGGACCGCATGCGAGCCCTCGCAGACGCGACTGACGCGGCGCTCGCGTTCGTCCTCGAGGGCGGATACAGCATGGACACGCTCGCCGACGGCGTCGGCGTCGTCCACGAGACGTTCGACGGCCGCGAGCCGGTCGGGCCCGACGACGAGGTCAGCGACGACGCCCGCAGTCTCCTCGACGACCTGCTGGACAGCCACCCCTGGCTGTGACGGTCTGCAGGAGCGCGACCGCAGCCAGTGACGATCGGCGAGCGCTCGCACTCCCCGCCCGCTGAAATCGTCCCCCGGCCACCTCGTGATGGCGTCTCGTCCTACACCGCTGGCTGGAAGTACGCCGCCAGGTCGACGCCGAACTCGTCGGCCAGCGCTGCGACCTCGTCGCCAGTGAGGACGTCGTAGTCGCCGGCCTCGACGATGGACTCGACGTGCGCGCCGAGCGCGACGTCAGTCAGTCTGGTTGCAGCGAACCCGCTGGCAGTCCTGACGTCGCGGTCACGCTCGACGACGTACCGGTCGCCGTCGAGGAACGGACCGTACGCGTCGCCGTCCACGTACTTCTCGTAGAATCCACGGGCGTGCGACTCCACGTACATGGGTGGTCCCTCGTGGCGTTCGACCGCGGGCAGGTCGCTCACCGCGAGCTCCACGAACAGGACGGCGCGCTCGTCGGCCCACGTCGCCGCGCGCACGACCGAGAAGCCGTGGCCTTCGAGACCGCGGACGAGGCCGTCGCGCGAGCGGTACAACTGGGGGTACAACTGGTCCTCGACGACGTCCGGCGCGTCGAACACCACCGCCAGCGGCGTCGTGCCGCGGGCTGCGACGTACTCGCGGACGTCCGCGGCGTCGAGGGCTTCGATATCGCGCGGCTCGAAGACGGATTCCCGGGGATCGCCGAGGAATTCGCGGGCGTGGTGCTGGACGCGCGCGACGTTCTCGGGCGCGACCACGGCCGCGACGTTCCGCTCGGGGTCCGTCGGGTCCACGACCACCAGCGGGTCGTCGAACTCCACTTCGCCGTGGCTCTCGGGGTCGATGACGACCGGGCGCTGCCACTCCCGGATCGCTTCGAGCGTCTCCCGGAACCCGCCGTTCTCCACGACCAGCAACTCCGCGAGGTACCCCGAGAACCCCTGCGTCCGGAGGTCGCTGCCGTACGCGCCGACGCCCTTGAGGAACTGCTTGAACAGCCGTACGTCCCCGGCCAGCTCGTCGGTCAACCGCTGTTCGAGGTACGCGTTGTGGAACGGCGTGCGGTCCACCGCGGACTGGATGTCCGTCGCGGACTCCAGGCGGTAACACGGCACCAGGTCGATCTCGTACCCCTCGAAGCGCCCCTTCACGTAGGGGTGTTCGGCGTACTCCTCGCGGCCCGCCGGCAGCACCGCGTTCCCGACCTCGAGCCCGTACTCCTGTAACTCCTCCCGCGGGAGGTCCGGCGGGAACCGCACGAACAGGTCGATGTCGCGGTCGCCCGCCACCCACGTCCCCCGGGCGGTGCTCCCGACCTGCACGACGTCCGCGTCGACCGGGGAGGTCGGCGAGGGCGT
>NZ_WUUU01000132.1 GCF_009831555.1 Halobacterium bonnevillei
GACGTGGGGGACGCCGTCGAGCGAGTGCGCGAAGAGACCGGTGGCGCCGACGCCGCGAGCGCGGGGGACTGATGACGGCGCCGACACCCATCGAGGCGGTCGGTGACGCGCTCGTCGACGCGGCCGACGCCGGCATCGACTTCGACGGACTGGTGGTGGAGCCGTTCCGGGAGGCGTACCGCTGGCAGACGCCGGAAACCGAGGCCGTGCTCACCGCAGCGGAACTCCGGGAGCACGCCGACGACCCCTACGCGACGAACTGGTACTACTGGGAGCACGTCGTCGAGGGCCACGACACCCCCCGGCGCGCGTTCCTGCGGTGGCTGGAAGCCGCCGACGACCTGACAGTCCCCGAGCGCTACGACGAGCTCCGCGGCGGCCACACGCGGTCGTGGGGGGAACTCGCCGTGACCGCCGTGTTGAGCCGCGGCGGGCGGCGGCGATACGAGGTCCGTCACGAGGACGACGTCGGGGAGGACGTCGACTCGTACACCGACCCACTCGAAGCCCGCCACCTCGTGAAGCACGACGACGACGGCCGCTACCGGCCGCTCTCGACGGCGCCGTCGCTCCCGCACGGCTGGGCGTTCGTCGACCTGGACGGCTCGGACCTCGTGCAGACCGTCGACTACGTGTATCCGGCGACAGTGGCCAACTGGCACCGCGAGCGCGAGGGCGACCTCGACGTCGATCACTGGAGCGACGCCGCGGGTCGACAGTCAGGCATCTACGGCATCGTCGAGCAGCTAGACGGCGACGCCCTGGAGTGGGCCGCGGAAGCCTGCTGCGTGGACTCCCAGTGCCTGAAGCGCCGCGAGTGGGACGAGAGCGAGGACGAGGAACTGGACGTCCCCCGCGGTGACGGCGAGTTCCCGTGCCGCGAGCCGTGTTCGCTGTTCATCGCGGCCGCCCGGAAGTTCACGACGCTCGAGCGCGAGGAGTCCCGCGAGTACACCTTCGAGCTGACGCCCGCGGAGAAGGAGCAACTCGAGGACATCGTCGACGCCGTCGCGGACAGCCGCACCGACGAAATCCGCGAAGCGGACGTCAACGAGGGCGCGAACCGGTACCGCGCGCGGTTCCTTCGCGCCAAGCGCATGGACGACCACGGTCTGTCCGGGACGCCGACGTACCCCGAGGACCACGAGGACGACGCGTAACCCGCGGGAGCCTCAGACTGCCAGGAGATAGGCGGCGACGCCGACGGCGGCGAGCAGCGCGAGCACGCCGAGAACTGGCGCCAGCGACTCGGAGACGGTGACGGCGACAGCCGCGGCGAGGACGACGAGCACGGTCGCCGCGACGACGGGAACGACGGCCTCGGCGATCGACGACGACGCGGACTGTTCGACGGACACCGACTTCTCGCCGAGCGACTCGTCCACGGCGACGTCGGGGCCGCCGTCCTTGCGTTCGTCGGTGAGGGTAACGTTCACGCGAGCTTTCTCCTTGCCGTACCCGCTGGAGAGTTCGACGAACCCCTTCGCGGGCGGGTGGCTCGGCGGGACGGTGATTTCGACACCGCGTCGCTCCTCGGACTCGACGTACACTTGGGTGGCGGCGGGGTCGGCGACGGCCGCCAGCGCGTCGTCGAGGTGGAGGTGGACGTGAACAGGACCGCCGTGGTTCACGAACTCCAGGACGAACGACCGGTCCGTCTCCAGCGCGGCCGCTTCCGGGTCGACGTCGCGCGGGTGGTCGCGGTTGAGGTGGACGGCCAGTCGTTCGGGCACGGTCGGTGGATTAGTGCGTGAGTAGAAAAAGGTTCGTGGGTCCGACGTGTCTGTGCAGCTAGGCCGCGGCTTCGTCGCGCATGTCCGGGGGCAGGAGGTTCGGGATGCCGTCCTCGACGGGGTACGTTTCGCCGCACTCCGTGCAGGTCAGCGTCCCGGAGAGGATCTCGTCGTCCTCGCGGTCGTCGACGTCGAGCTCCAGGTCGTTCTTATCGAGCGGGCAACAGATGATGTCCATGAGGTCTTCTTGCATGTTTCGGGCCAGGACGCGGCTCGGCAAAAGCGTGCGGGTTCCGCGTGCGCTCCCGTTGAACGCGCGACGGTGCGAGGAACCGTGCGGGGAAGCGAACGACCGATTCGGCGCCGCAGCCGGGCGACCGTTCTCGTCGGCGAGCTTCGTCGCGATCTGGCGGTCGGTGGCGATGCCGACGGGCATCGACGGTACCTCGATGACGACACTGCGGACGTTCTCCTCGGACATCGTCTCGGCCGCGGTCGTGACGGTATCTGTTCGGGCAGTCGGTACGACGTCAGTGGCGGCGCTGCCTCGGACAGTCGAGGGTTCACCGCGCCTAGTAGTAGAATCACCGACAAGGAACGGTCCGGGAGGTCGTTGGGCCGGCGAAAGTCGGAGACGCCGGCGAACAGGCGAGACGACCGCTCGCTCATCGACGACTGCGGCGACTACTCGAAGGGGTTGTAGCGGACGACCGTCTCCTCCCGACCGGGGCCGACGCCGAGCGCGTACGCCTCGACGCCGAGTTCGTCTTCCACGTACTCGACGTAGGCGCGGGCTTCAGCGGGGAGCGCGTCGTAGCCCTCGGCGGCGACGTCGGCGGGATCGAACTCCGGCCAGCCGTCGAACGTCCGGAGCACCGGCTCGCAGTCCGCCCAGCGTTCGGTGGTCGCGGGCAGCGTCTCGACGCGTTCGCCGTCGAGTTCGTACGCGTGGCCGACGCTGATTTCGTCGATGCCCGCGAGCACGTCCAGGTGGTTGATGGCGATGCCGGTGAAGCCGTTCGCGCGCGTCGCGTGCCGCAGCATCGGGATGTCGAGCCAGCCGACCCGGCGCGGGCGACCCGTGACGGTGCCGTACTCGCCGCCCTCGTCGCGGATGTACTCGGCAGTCTCGTTGTGGAGTTCGGTAGGCATCGGGCCGCTGCCGACCCGGGAGAGGTAGGCTTTCACGATGCCGACGACTTCCCCCTGGCCGATAGTGGTCGGACCGAGACCGCTGCCGGTAGCGGCGTAGCCGGCCGTCGGATTCGAGGACGTGACGAACGGGTAGTTCCCGTGGTCGACGTCGAGGCTGGTTCCCTGTGCGCCCTCCAGCATCACTTCGTCGCCGTCCGCGATGCGGTCTGCGAGGTACTCGCCGGCGTTGACGTCCATGCCCTCCTCGCGGATGCGCTCGCCGAACTCGCGGTACTGCTCGAAGAGCGCGTCGACGTCGAACGCCTCGCCGGCGTCGCCGCCGTAGACGTCCTCGTAGAGCGCGCGCTTCTGGGGGACGGCGTACTCGAGTCGCTCGCGGAGTACTTCGGGGTCGAGGAGGTCGCCGATGCGGACGCCGCGGCGGCCGGCCTTGTCCTCGTACGTCGGGCCGATGCCGCGGCCCGTGGTGCCGATCTCCTGGTCGGACTCGGACTTCGCCTCCTCCTCGATGCCGTCGAGCACGCGGTGGTACGGGAGAATGACGTGAGCGCGGCGTGCGACCCGGACGTCGGGGTCGAGGCCGCGGTCGCGGAGCGTGTCGATCTCGTCGAAGAGTGTCTCGGGGTTGACGACGCAGCCGTTCCCGAGGACGCCCGTCTTCCCGCGGACGGCCCCGGACGGGACCAGCGAGAGCTTGTACTCGTCGCCGTCGACGACGACGGTGTGGCCGGCGTTGTCGCCGCCCTGGTACCGGGCGACGACGTCTACGGCGTCGCCGAACAGGTCGACGACCCCGCCCTTGCCTTCGTCGCCGAGTTGCGACCCGACGATGGTGACAGTCATGGTCGTAGATTCCACCACCGGCGACAAACCCGTTACGGTCTCGCTGCCGGAACTGTGCACGAACGCGGATAGTTCTCTGCTCACAGTCGGCCACTGTTGGACGAACGAGCACCGGCGGCGTTCAGTAGGGGTGAGCGCAAACGTTAACTGTTCGCAATGCGAACATCGTGCCATCCCATTTTTGGCTGGCTCTACGACAACCTTTAAAACCCCGCCCTGACAAGTTAACAAGTGCCATGATAGACCGGCTTGAGAAGGAAGTCGATATGCTGGAGCGCCATCTGCAGGTCCTCCGCATGGTCATCGAGAACGAACCTATCGGCATCGTCAAGATGTCCAACGAGACCGGCTACCCCCACCACAAAGTTCGCTACTCCCTCCGCGTGCTCGAAGAAGAGAACCTCATCGAACCGTCCTCGCAGGGCGCAATCACGACCGAGCGCACCAGCGAATTCGTCGACGAACTCGACGACAAAGTCGACGACCTCGTCGACAAGATGGAAGCGATGAAAATCGACGCGGCCGCGGAAGCGGAGTGACGCACGGGTAGAATTCGGTTTCGCCCCGCAGTGCCAACAGTTCTAAACGCCGAGACCGCTGTCCTCGGCGACCTCTTGCGGACCTCACTCGCTTCTGGAGGATTCCCGCGTGCGGTCCCGTCGATCGGGACGGCCCCACTCACGGTATCGAGTCGGCCAGAGACGTCACTCGGTGTCTGCTCCGAGTGGAAGGATACAGAACCAAGACGGACCGCCGACTGGCTGCCCGGCTACAGTTCGGGGACCGTGAGGTGGAACGCGTCGTTGCGGTCCTCGACCAGGCAGAGGTGGTAGCCTGCTTTCCGGCCGACGTTGACGAAGCTCTCCCGGTCGGAGCGGCTGAGGAACCCGCCGTTGGCGGTCTCCTCGGACGCTGTCTCCAGGGCCGCCGGCTCGAAGAACGACGCAGTGACGTACATCGCGGCGCTCAACTCGTCGACGCCCTCCCTGACCGTCGTCGCCGCGTCCACGAGGTCGTCCATCTCCACGCCCGTGACTGGTTCGCGTTCGGCGTTCAGTTCGGCGACGACCAGCGGGTCGCCCATGCGGTCGCGTAACACGACGTCGAACGACCGGGTGGTCGTCCCCTCCTCGGTTTCGACTTCGACGGAGCCGTCGAGTTCCGCGCGGTCGACGTCCGGAATCGCCGTGTAGAGCGCATCGAGGCCGTTCGTGTGGCCGGCGTCCCGAATCTCGTAGGGCAGTTCCCGGACTGCCCACGATACGAACCGGTAGGCGCCCGTCGATTCGAGGAACGTCTCGTAGTCCTCGCCGTCGACGGTCGCCTCGGTCGCGTCGAACTGCGTGTGGTGGTCGACGCGGAGGTTCTTGTTGACGGCGTCCGGGTCGGTGCTGCCGTCGAGGCCGTCGAGGGTCGCCTTCCCCTTGGAGCCGTACCGCACGAAGAGGTTGGTCCCTGACAGCGCTGCTTCGGGAGTCAGGTCCGGCCCGCTGGCTTCGGTCGCTGACTCGTCGGCCTGCTCTGCGGCGTCGAGTTGCGACTGCAGGTCGTCGGCGCGCTCCCTGAGTTCGTCGCGTTCGCTCTGCAGCGACTCCACGCGGGCCTGCAGGTCGTCGCGTTCGCGCTCCAATTCCTGGATGCGTTCGGACGCCTCCTCGAGTTTCGCGTCACGTCGCTTGACGGCGACTTTGAGCTTTTCGACGGTCGAGCGGGACTGCTTCGTGGACTCGGACTTGGACGGCGACTGCCCACTCTTTGCCGGCGTCTTCGTCGTCTTCGAGCGCTGCTGCGAGCGCTTGGTCCGCTTGTTCGAACTGGTCGCGCCACCGTCAGTGGATTCGCTCTTCTCCGGGTCCAGCGTGGGCACGGACGTGGCGTTGCGCCACTCCTCTTCCTCGTCGAAGACGCGCTCGGACTCCCCGCCCGCTTCGCCTTCAGCCGCCCCCGCCGGTGCGCTGGAGGAGGCTCCGTCTCCGCCATTCGGCCCGCCACGGTCCGAGGGACTCGTGGAAGCCGAATGGTCCTGCTTCGTGGACCGCGCTCGCGCACTCGAGTCGTCGCTGGAGGCCGCCTCACCGGGTTTGCCGCCAGTCGCAGTGCGGCCGCTCTTCGTCGGTGTGTCGGTCGTCCGCTCGCCTGCAGTATCGCTCTCGGTCCGAGTTTCGGCGTCCGTCGCCGTCGGGTCGTCAGTCGGGCCGGCGCTCTCGCTGGCCTCCCGCGCGCCACTTGCGCGGGCATCCGAGCTCGATTCCGTCCGGCCACCTGCTGTTCCGGGCGACTCCTGGTCTGACTCACTGGACGGCTCGCCGGCGGATTCACTGGCTGATTCACCGCCCTCGTCGGTCCCCGAGTCACTGTCCGACGAATCGACACTGTCGGCGGCCTCGTCGGCCGCAGACGCGCCAGCAGCAGCGCCTCCCGCGCCTGCAGCGCCGCCGGCCGCGTCGTCGCCGTCGTCGATTTCGGGGATGCTCGTGACGTTCACCGGCGTCTTCTTCACCTCGTAGACGCCGACCTCGTCGTCCGCGCGCTCGAAGGCCTCGTCGCCCGTGAGCAACTCCTCCGTGGTGCCCACGAACGCCGCGCTCATCGACCGGCCGCCGTAGTAGACGACGTAGTAGTCCCCCGAGAGGACGTTCTCGGAGAGTTCGATGTAGCCCGTGAAGTTCGCGTCGGCGAGGGTCTTGTCTGCTTCCGACAACGGGGTGTCGTTCGTGTAGTACTTCGCCTGGGTCTTGCCGCCGCGCTCCTGCATCGAGAACAACAGCGCGAGGCTGGGGTCCGGCGCCTCGTACACCGTCCCCGACGCGTCACCGAAGTCTTCGATGTCGCCCTCGTAGACGCCGATGACCCGGCCGTTCAACATGAACAACCACGTGCCGTCGGCGACGACCGCTCCCGAGAACTCGCGGTCCGCCAGCCCGTGGAGCTCGCGGAACCCGTCTGAGAACGGCCGGGAGTCCCAGGACTCCACCCGCTCGACCGTGTGTGCCTGCATAATCCGACGAACGTCTGGGGCGGGTATAAGGCTTTCCGGGAGGGACGAGCCGCTCAGTGAGACGCGTGCTGTCGGCGCGCGACTCCGCTTCGGAGAACAGTTACAGCTTGCTGGACGCGTCGTCCGCCAGTTCCTGCATTCGCTTGCTCAGTCGGCCCGCGTTCGAGAACTCGTCCTCGCTCATCGCCGCCGCGAGCGCGTTTCCGAGCAGGAACACCGCGTGCTTGTGCTCGCTCTTGGACTTGTGGACGTGCGAGGGGTCGACGTCCAGTTCCTCGTACGCCTGGAAGGCGTCGTCGTCGACGGTGTCGAACTCGAGGAACTGGTCTTTGATCTGGACCATCTGTTCGTGGAGGTCGAGAAGCTCGTCCTTGTGCATCGTTGGTTACGGTAGGGAATTCGACCGTTTAAGCGTTGTCTGCCAGGCCGTACCACGGCGTGTGCGCGCCGGCGGGGGCAAAACCGGGGCGCGGCCGTCCGCGACGGTTCAGAAGACGTACTCGTCCTCGTGCCCCATCATGCCGCCTTCGCTCTCGAGGCCGGCTCCCTCCTCCTCGTCTGTGGGGCCACTCGTCTTGTAGGCGCGGATTCCCGCCGAGAGGAGCTGTTCGATTGCTTCCTCCTGGCTGACGAACTCTCCCTGTTCGACGAGCTGTGCGATCTGCATCTCGATCTGATCCGGGATGTTGACTTCGACCTGGGGCATTGTTCTGGGCGGGGCTTCGCCGCCACCGTTCTTAAGCCTGACGGGGGGCGGGTCCCTGGCGTTTCGCGGGAGAGCGCACGTACGTGTCCAGGTCTACGGCGTCCACGTCGCTGGCTCGAGTCGGTAGGAATACGTGCGTCCACTCGCTAGGCCGTGGCATGAGTGTCGAGGACGTCACGGACCTCTACGAGGAGTTCGGCGACGACCGACTGCCCCCCGGCCAGCGGAAGACGTCGAAGTTCCCCGTGCTGTCGAAAGGCGACACGCCGACCTGGGACCGCGACGACTGGACGTTCACCGCCGGGGGCGCCGTCGAGACCGACCTCGAATTCTCGTACGACGAGTTCACGAGTCTCGACTCGGTCACCCAGCGCCAGGACTTCCACTGCGTCACCGGGTGGTCGAAGCTCGACTGCGAGTTCACGGGCGTGACGTTCCCGCACCTCGCTGACCTCGCGGGCGTCCGCGACGACGCCGTCCACGTGATGTTCCACGCGCTGGACGGCTACACGACGAACCTCCCCGTCGAGGACTGCATGCGCGACGAGGTGCTGTTCACGTGGGCCTTCGACGACGAACCGCTGGCGCCGGAACACGGCGGGCCGCTGCGGGTCGTGACGCCCCACAAGTACGCGTACAAGGGCGCGAAGTGGGTGGACGGCGTCGAATTCCTCACCGAACCGGAGCGCGGGTACTGGGAGAAGCGCGGCTACTCGAACACCGCGGACCCGTGGGCGGAAGACCGGTACAGTTAGCGCTCGGTACGCGCCTCAGTAGCCCTTCGAGCCCTGTCGCGCCGAATCCGGAGCGAGTATCGGCCGGTCGCGCCAGAAGGAACAGGCTATTAGTCACAGCGTCCTGAAGCACCGTCAATGAGTTCTCTGTCCGGCGAGACGGCCGTCCACGGGACGGTCGTGAGTAGGAGTTGCCGGGTGGCCGACGTTTCCTACCGCGCGGTTCTGGCTGGTGGGGACGCGCCGCGCATCCACTGGGCCGACCCCGACGGCCTCGAGCTGTCCGGGACCGGCGCCGCAGCGGCAGTCACGGCGTCCGGCGGCGGCCGATTCGGCGAGGTGCGGACGTGGGCGACCCAGCTGTTCGAGGACGCCGACCACGACGGCCCGGCGGTCGCCCGGCCGCGGCTACTGGGCGGGTCGCGTCCACGACGAC
>NZ_WUUU01000133.1 GCF_009831555.1 Halobacterium bonnevillei
TCTCTTCGGCGGAGTTCCAGCCGTTGACGTAGCCCTGGTGGTGGGTGTCGTGGTGCCACGTCAGGACCTGCTCGCTGATGTGCGGTTCGAGGGCGTCGTAGTCGTACGGAAGCGGCGGTAGCTCGTAATCGGACATTGCACTTACCCGATTGTGCCGACGCCTCTTGGTGGTTTCCGGAAGCGCGTTTTAGTTGGATTCCCAACTAATCTGTGGGGTGTGGTACGACTCCCGGTTCGGGTAGCGGTCGCCACGGTCTCGGAGCGCGTGACTCACGTCGAGGAGCGTCCGGCTGGTGACCGCGCCCGTGAGCACTCCAGCCAAAAGGGGCCGCCTGACGGCGTAGGCGGCCGTCTCGAGCGGTCGGATCAGCAGTTCGAGTCCGCCCGGAAGAACTGCGCGGGCATTGTCCGGGGTTTACGAGCGCTTTTGGTCCGGTCTACGGTAGTAGTGTGCATGGACTTCGGACTGACCGACGAGCAGCAAGCAATCCAGGAGGAGGTCCGCCGGTTCGCGGAGAACGAGATCAAACCGGTCGCCTCCGAGTACGACGAAGCAGAAGAGTACCCCTGGGAGGTCATGGACAAGGCCGCCGAGGCCGGCCTGCTGGGCCCCGGCATCCCGATGGAGTACGGCGGCGCGGGCTACTCGCCCGTCGAAGCCGCGATCATCATCGAGGAGTTGTTCGCCGCGGACGCGGGCATCGGGCTCTCCGTCTCCAGCGCCGGGTTCGGCGCCGAATCGATCATCGCGTTCGGGACCGACGACCAGAAGGAGCGCTTCCTCCCGCCTGTCGCGGCCGGGGACGCCATCATGGGGTCGGCGATCAGCGAACCCGACGTCGGGTCGGACGTCTCCAGCGTGTCCACGCGCGCCGAGAAGGACGGCGACGAGTACGTCATCAACGGCAACAAGATGTGGATCACGAACGGCTCAGTCGGCGACTTCTTCGTCGTGCTCTGCCAGACGGACCCCGAGGCCAGCGGCCGGTACAACGGCTTCAGTCAGATCGTCGTGGAGTCCGACCGCGACGGCTTCCAGGCGGACAAGATCACGGGGAAACTCGGGATTCGAGCCTCCGACACGGCGGAGCTCATCTTCGACGACGTCCGCGTCCCCGAGGAGAACCTCATCGGCACGGAGGGCGGCGGCTTCCTCCAGTTGATGCAGTTCTTCGACGAGACGCGCACGATGGTCGCCGCGCAGGGCGTCGGCATCGCGCGGGGCGCCGCAGAGCGCGCGCTCGAGTACGCGCAGGAACGCGAGCAGTTCGGCCGCCCGATCAGCGACTTCCAGGCCATCGAGCACAAGCTCGCCGAGATGCACACGCAGACGGAGGCCGCCCGCACCATCACCCGGAAGTCCGCGTGGAGCGTCGAGAACCGCGACGAACAACTCACCGCGCTCGCGTCGATGGCAAAGGAGTTCGCGTCCCGCATCGCCGTCGAGGTCGCCGACGAAGCCGTCCAGATCCACGGCGGCGCCGGCTACGTCAACGACTTCGACGTCGAGCGGTTCTACCGCGACGCGAAGATCACCCAGATCTACGAGGGCACCACGGAGATCCAGAAGAACATCATCGCGCGCGAACTGCTCGAGTAACGGCCGGTACTCGCTACGAATCCGTTGGACCGGCCCCACTTGGATCCTCACCGTTTCGGAGGACGGCGACTAACCGTCTCCGCTCGCCGACCAGCTCAGATTTCGGTGACGCGGTTGTCCACGTCCACGGCCTGCGCGTCCTCCGGCAACAGCGCGACGACCAGGAAGTCGGCGTACTCGGAGACGTAGTCCACGAGCGACGCGATGCGGTCGGAGTCGATCGCTTCCAGGGAGTCGAGCAGCATGAACGGCACCGTCTCGTAGACGTCGTGCACGAGGTAGCCGGCGAGCGCGAACACGAGTCCCGTCACCTCGCGCTCGCTCTCCGAGAGGTGGTCGACGGTGTCCTCGTAGGCGGTGCCGTCGGCGCTCGCCCGCACGACGTGGAGCTCGAACTCCGACTGCTCGACGGTCTGCCGGCCGCTCTTCGTCCTCGCCGTCGTGCGCTCGATCCAGATGCGCTCGATGTTCTCGTAGTCGAGGCGGTCCAGCACCGTCTCCATGTGGTCGTTGAACGCGTCGACGGCCGCGGCCTCCACGCTGTCCACGCGCTCTCGGAGGTCCCGCAGCGACTCCACCACGCCAGCGCGCTGCTCCTCCAGCTCCTCGCGGCTGTCGAGACGGGCCTGCAGTTCCCTGACCGTCTCCCGGGCGTCCGCGAGGTCCTCGGTCACGCGGTCGAGCTGGACTTCCAGTTCGTTCACGCGCTTGGCGCGATCCAGCGCGGCGTCCCGGCCGTCGTCCTCGACGGCCGTCTCGAGGTCCTCGACGTCGGCCTCGAGGGCGTCGCGGTCGGCGGCCAGTTCCTCCACGCGGGCCTCGCGTTCCTCGATCTCTTCCTCGACCCGCTCCAGTGACTGCTCGAGTTCGCTGCGGCGCTGTTCGACGTTCGAGACTTCCTTCCGGCGCTCGGTGAGGTCGTCGAGCTCCTCGCTGACTTCGGCTTTCTCCGCCAGTTTCCGCTCCCGGAGGTCCCGCAAGTGCTGGACCGTCGAGTCGATGCGGTCGGCCTCTACGTTCGTCCCGCACGTCCAGCACACCTGGCGGTCGTCGGCCAGCAGTGCGTCGGTCACCGCTCCGTCGGTGTCCTCGGCGGCGCCGAGTTCGTTCTCGATGTCCTCCTGGATGCCCGCAGACCCCTCCAGGAACTCCTCGTTGAAGCGGATGACGCTCTGCAGGTCGTTGATCTCCGCGTCGAGGGTACTGCGTCGCTCGCGCAACTGTTCGATGTTCTCCGCGAGCGCGTCCACGTCGACGTCGCCGGCCGGCAGCGTGTCGCGCTCCTGACGGAGGTCCTCGCGTTGCTCGCGCAGCGACTCCAGGCTCTCCCGCTCGGTCCGCAGGCGGAACCGCACGTCCTCGAGGTCCGAGCGCTGCTCTTTGAGCTCCGAGAGCGCCTCCGAGCCGCCCTCCTCGGCTTCCACCTCGTCGAGGGCGTCACGCGCCTCCTTGAGTTCGGCCTGGAGGTCCTCGCGCTCGGCTTCCAGTTCCGCGACGCGCTGCTCGCGGTTGGCCACCCGCGCCTCCACGTCGTCCAGGTCAGCGAGTTCGCTGTCGATGTCGCGTTTCTCCCCCTCCAGGCGTTCGATTTCGCTGCGGAGGTGTGCGGTGTCGACGGGTCGAACGATGATCTCGCGGAGGTCCTCGCCGTGTTCGACGGCGCGCCGGGCCTCGTTGGACTCCAGGAGGAACGCGAACAACTCCGCGAGTTCCGGGTCGTCGAGGTAGGCGTCCCCCCCGAACACGACGTCGCCGTCCACGCGATGCAGTTTGCGTTCGTACGTGTCGCCGCCGAGTTCCAGTTCGACGCGACCCTCTTCGGCGTCTCCCTTCAGCGTCGCGTTCGTGCTCCCCAGTGCCGCCATCACGGCCTGCAGGAACGACGTCCGGTTTGTCGCGTTCCGGCCGACGAGCACGTTGACCCCGGGCTCCAAATCGACGTCAGTCTCGTCGATTCCGCCCACGTTCTGGGCGCGTATGCGTGCCGCCGACTGTAACGCGGCTGGCTGATCCATACCCCTGTTTCTCGGTCACGAGATATAGTTCTTCATCATACGGGCGGAATCAAGGCGCGCGGGCCTGCTCCGGGCCGATGGCCGGATCACTCCTCGCACTCGCAGCCGCCGCGACGCAGGAGTTCCTCCGCGTCGTAGTCGGCGCCGCAGTCCTGGCAGAACACGCGCACGTTCACGAGGACGTCGGCGTTCCCGACGTCGATTCGGCCGGTGTTCGCTGACCGCTCGACGGCGTCTGCGGTCACGGACTCCGCCCGGGACTGCAGGCGACGCAGCGTCTCGATGTCGCGCTCCAGTTGCTCGCTGTCCTCGCTCTCCGGGCGCTCGACGCCCCGGTAGTCCCGGAGGTACGTGTGCACGGCCTGATGGGAGACGAAATCCGACAACAGGGTGTCGACGTCCACGCCGTCCCGCGAGAGCTCGAGGCGCTTCTGTGTGCGTGCGCCCTCGCTCTCGTCCTCGTCGGTCAGCACGCGGTACGTCGTCTCGAGGTCGGCCTCCACGGGGTTCACGCCGGCGTCGTCCAGTGCCGACGCGAGCAGCGCCTGGTTGAACTCGTCGGCGAGCGTCCGGAGACTCGCGCGCTCGACGCCGTCGCCCAGCCAGCGGCGTTCGAGCCGGTCGCCCTCGCCGTCGAGGCCGTACGACTCGATGAGTCGCCCGACCTTGCAGCGCGTCACGTCCCGTGCCTCTCCCTCCGTCATCACGTGGACCCAACAGCTACCGAGAGAAAAGTACAGCGGTCCCACAGCCCCCGGAATTCGCAACGCCTAAACCCGGCACACGCCGAGTGTGTGTCGCGTGCGAGGGTAGCCAAGCTCGGCCAACGGCGACGGACTCAAGATCCGTTCTCGTAGGAGTTCGAGGGTTCGAATCCCTTCCCTCGCATCGCATCGCGCCGCACGCGATGGGGTGCGGAGGGTTCGAACGCTGTCGGACGCGTCCGACGGAAGTTCGAATCCCTTCCCTCGCATCGCATCGCGCCGCACGGCGCGAATGGATGCGGGAAGTCCGCGAGGCGGACTTCCCTCGCAAAACGCTTCTGTGTGTTCACGCGTCGAGCCGTGGGTGTCCGATAGCAGTCGTGTGAATTCGCCGAAACAGGTAGCTTTTATTCGGGGTGTCGCCTCGAAGTCGAACATGGGCGACACGACGCTGTACGAGCGTCTCGGGGAGCGACCGGGGATCCGGGCCGTCGTCGACGACTTCTACGACCGCCTGCTGGCGGACGACGACCTCGGGCCGTTCTTCGAGGGCGCCGACGTGGAGTCGCTGCGACGCACGCAGACGGACTTCCTCTGTGAAGCCGCCGGCGGGCCGGAGACGTACGACGCTGCGCCCGTCCGGGAGGCGCACATCGACGTGCCGTTCACGCCCGCACACATCGAACGCGCCGTCGAATTGCTGTACGAGAGTCTCGACGAGTACGGCGTCCCCGACGAGGACGCCGACGCTGTGGTACAGGCCGTCGCGCAGTACGAGGACGACTTACTCGCCTCGCCCGAGGACGACGCGGTCTGACTCGGGGTTCGGGAACGCGCCGTCCCGACAGCGTACCGACGACTCTTTGAGCGGGCGGGCCGGTGCTGTGACCATGAACGAGGACCGCGTCAGCGTCGCAGAGCGCGCCGCGCGAGCGGGCAGCGAGGTGGCGCTGGCGGCGTTCCGCACGGGCATCGACGTGGAGACGAAGTCGGGGAAGACCGACGTCGTGACGGCGGCGGACCGGAAGGCACAGCGCCGCGTCATCGAAGTCATCCGCGAGACGCACCCCGAGGACGCCATCGTCGGCGAGGAGGAGGACGAACTGAAGACAGTGCCGGAGTCGGGCGCCGCGTGGGTCATCGACCCGATCGACGGCACGAACAACTTCGTGCGCGACACCCAGGTCTGGGCGACGTCCGTCGCGGCCGTCAAGGAGGGCGAAACTGTCGCAGCCGCGAACGTCCTGCCGGCGATGGAGGACGCGTATATCGCCGGCGAGGAGGGCGTGACGCGGGACGGCGACCCGGTGTCGGTCAGTTCCAAGACCGACCCGGAGACGTTCGTCGTGGTGCCGACCATCTGGTGGGACTTCGACCACCGCGACCAGTACGGCCGGGCGTGCGCTGCCATCGTCGAGCGGTTCGCGGACATGCGGCGGTACGGGTGCGCGCAGGCCGTGCTGTCGATGCTCGCAAGCGGTCAGATCGAGGGCGTCGTCACGAACGTCGTCGCGAACCCCTGGGACTCCGTCGCGGGCGTCCACCTCGTCCGGCAGGCGGGCGGCGTCGTCACCGACGTCCACGGCGACCGCTGGGAGCCCGGCGCGGAGGGCCTCGTCGCGTCGAACGGCGAGGCCCACGACGTCGTGCTCGAAGCCGCACGCGAGATCCGCCCCGAGTAGCAGGGCCCGCTCTGGGCAAGTGTGGCCGCGAGTAGTAAGCGTATTGGTGGTCTCGGTGCTCGGCTCAAGGTATGAACCTCGATGACACGGACCGCGCCATCCTGCGCGCGCTCCAGTCGAACGCCCGGAAGCCGTTCAGCGAGATCGCACGCGAGATCGAGATGTCGAGCGCGACCGTCCACGACCGCGTGAACCGCATGGAGGAAGCCGGCGTCATCCGCGGCTACCACGCGGATCTCGACCCGAAAGCGGTCGGCCTCGGCACTTCGGCCATCGTCGGCCTGCGCGTCGAACAGGGCCGCGAGGACGAAGCCCTCGACCAGCTCGCAGACATCGAGGGCGTCCAGGAGATCAACCTCACCACCGGCGAGTGGGACATCATTCTGCGCGTGTACGCCGAGAACACCGACACCCTCCGCGACCTCATGTTCGAGGAGATCGCGGACATGGACGGGTTCGCGCGCTCCCAGACGATGGTTGTCCTCGGCACCGAGTACGAGTCCAAGGAACTCCCGCTCTGAGGGCCGGAGAGCCGCTCACGCGACGACCTGCGAGTAGATTGCGGTGACGTCGTCCGAAGACCGCAACGATAAAACCCTCACCGACCACGTCTCCGTACATGAGTTTCCCCGAGACCGACCGCGAGCGAGCCTGGGCCGCGGTCGTCGGTGTCGTCCTCCTCGCCCTCGTCGGCGGGTCGCTACTCTTCCGCGACGCCGTGTATGGCGGTTTCGTCTGGCACTACTTCTGGGGGCCCGTGGCCGCCGACGCCAACGGCGCCCAGTGTGCGGTCTGGAACGGCGGGAACGTCGAGTTTCTGTACAACTCCGCCGCCTGCCGCGCCGCCAGCGAGCCAGTCGCGCACCCCGGTTACACGCTCGTCTCCGAGGTCGGGTACGCCGTTACGCTGCTCGCGTCACTCATCGGCGTCACCTTCCTCCTCGACCGCCTCCGCGTCGGCGAACGCATGGACTTCCTCTACGCGCTGTTCCCGTTCGTCCTCCTCGGCGGTGCGCTCCGCGTCGTCGAAGACGCGAACGACGCCGCCGTCGCCGCCGACCTCGAGCCCTTCCTGGCGTTCCCCGTGAACACCCTCATCATCAGCCCCATCATCTACTTCGTGATGTTCGCCATCGCGCTCGCGGCGCTCGTCGTCTCCGTCTACCTCGCACGCCGCACCGACGTCACCGACGGCTACCACCGGCCGCTGGCCGCCATCGGCACCCTGCTTCTCACTGCCACCGTCGGCTACCTCCTGTTCCTCTCCGCGACCACCGACTACGTCTCCCTCCACCCGCAGTTCACCCTCCTCACCGTCTTCTTCGCCACCGTCGTCACCGCCATCGTCTGGTACGCCGCACGACACAGCCTCCCGTCAGTCACCTCCGGCACCGAGCGAGCCGGCGCGCTCGTCGTCTGGGCGCACGCCGTCGACGGCGTCGCCAACGTCATCGGCCTCGACTGGGCCCGAGAACTCGGCCTCGCCAACGACCTCATCCCCAAACACCCCGTCAACGCCGCCGTCGTCGACTTCACCAGTAGCACGCTCCCCGCCAACATCACCCACTACACGGGCACCGCCTGGCCGTTCCTCCTCCTCAAAATCGCCGCCGTCCTCTTCGTCCTCTCGCTGTTCGACGCCGGCCTCCGCGACGACGCCCCACGATACTTCGTCCTCATGCTCGTCGCCGTCGTCGCCGTCGGCCTCGGCCCCGGCACCCGCGACATGCTCCGCGCGACCTTCGGGGTCTAATACGCGCTGTTTGCGCTGTCACGGATAGCGCGGGCGAACGCGAGGCGTTCGCTGCCCTCGCAAATCTTCGATTCGCTCAGTGACGAGAGACGCCTTCGGTGCCGCTCGAACCACGTGGGGCGCGCTTCGCGCGGTCCACTCGGAAACACTCGCGGGAAAAGCACTCCTCGCTCCCGTCGCGCTCGCATTGTTCGCGTGGTGGTCGCTCGTCGGCCAGCGCTCACGGCTTCGCCGTTCGCGCTGTGAATCGCGGACTTTTCGGGCTCTTCGAACCGCTCGGTCCCCGAATGCTCGTCACAACGTATACAGCCGACTGTCCAGCATCGGCAAGCGAGCGGTTCGAAGAGCCCGAGCGAAGCCGTTCACCGCGAGCGCAGCAAAACGTGGCTATGGGAACGGATGGAACGGCTGGTCGAGGCTGGGTTCGAAGCCGAGTTCTCTGGGGATGGTTCTGGCGCGGTCGCCGAAGTAGGGGGTGTCGACGAAGAGCGGTTGCGCCTGGGGGACGAGGACGCGGACGGCTTCGAAGCCGGCGGCGTCGAGGTCTCGGGTGGTCAGGCGGGCGGCGAAGGCGTCGAGGTCGACGGCGGCGACGGCGTCGAGGACGGCGTCGAGTTCGGCTTCGCCAGCGGGCGGGTCGTCGGGGCCGACGTCGTCGAGTGGGATGGTGGTGCCGGGGTCGACGAAGTCGTGGACGTCGTCCGGGAAGTCAGCGTACTCGCCGATGGCGCCGTCTTCCTCGCTGGCGGCGTCGGGGCCGAGCGCGCGGAGTTCCATCCAGTTCTGGAGGGCTTCGCAGAGCG
>NZ_WUUU01000134.1 GCF_009831555.1 Halobacterium bonnevillei
AGTGACGGCGACACCGCGACCGAGAGGTCGTCGACCGGATACGTCGTCGTCTCGCTGAGGTCCGCACGCGTCGCCGTCACGTCGATGACGCCGCTGGCGTCGGACGGAATCCGGACCGCGATGGTGCCGCCGTCGTCGGTCCGCCCCTGGTCGACGCCCGCGATGCTCACCGCCGCGTCAGCGAACGGCTTGCCCGCGACTGTGACCGACAGCGTCCGCTCGACGCCGGGTTCCGCGTCGCCGTCGAAGGAGAATCGGACGTCCGACCGCACGTCGAACCGCTGTGTCGTGCCGTTCTCGTCGTCGGACTGCTGGGCGAACGACGCGTCACCGCCAGTGGCGCCCGCGACGCCGAACGCGGGCGGCGGACGCTGTAAGCTGCGCTCGGCCCGGGAACCCCAGCTGCAGCGGGGTCGGACCTCGCGCCGGGACCGCCCGCTGACGCGTTCTCGGGCGACAGGGGTACCGTACCGGTGTCGTTGGTCGGCAGCACTGTGACGTTCAGCGTCTCGGTGTACGGCACTGTGAACGTCACTTCGCCAGCGGCGTTGGTCGACCCCACGGAGTCGCCGTTCACGACGACGGTGACGCCACGCGCCGGCAGGCCGGCCGTCGTCACGTTTGCCGTGACGTCCTCGCCCGGCACCGCAGACTGGTTCAGCGCCACCCGGAAGTCCGGGTCGTTCTCGTGCAGGTCCGAGCGAACGTCCGAGCGGGCGTCACTCGGCGTCGGGTCGAAGCGCACCCAGCCGACGTCCTCGAAGTACACTTCCACCCAGGCGTGTGCGTTCGCGCCGCGCACGAGGTAGCGGTCCGGGCCGACGCGCTCGCCGCCCTGGTAGCCGACGACGTACCGGGCTGGGACGTCCTGCGCGCGCAGCATCACGGTCATCGTCGTCGCGAAGTACTCGCAGTAGCCCGCTGACTGCTCGAAGAGGAACTGGTCGGCGATGGTCTCGCCGGGTTCGGGGACGTCGGTCAGCGAGTACGTCTTCTCGGACTCCAGGTAGCTTTCGACGGCCTTCGCGGCGTCGTAGCGGTTGTCCGCGTCGCTGGTCACCTCGGCCGCCAGCTCGCGGACGCGGTCCGTCGTCTCCACCGTGTTGTACTCCGTGGACACGACGCTGCCCGCGACGCGGACGTCACGCAGAACTGCGGGGTCGTCGACCGGTTCGACGCTCTGCACGCGGTAGGTCGCACCCGCCTTCATCGGCGGCGACGACTCGATGTCCGACGTCGGGGTCAACGACAACTCCTGGTTGCAGGGGATCTCCTCGCCGCACTCGAGGTTCAGGTCGACCGGCCGCCACGGCGTCGGGAGGTTCGTCGCCGTCTTCCGGAGGGTGACGCTGGCCCAATGCGTCGGTCGACTGTGCGGCGGCCGCGGCGGCTGCACGCGGTTGACGTTCTCCCGAGTCCACCCGGACCCCGTGTACGTCGTGTACGCGCCGGTCCGCCAGTACGTCGAGTTGGACGTCTCCGCGACGAAGTGGGCCGATTTCGCGTCGCGCTGCTGTTCTGGTGACACCGCACCCCCGACGTCGGTCGAGTCACCGGGCGTGAGTGCGCCGAACGCCGACGTCCCGAACTCCAGGTCCGTCCTGGGGTCGGTGTCGCCGATGAACTGTTCGACGCCCGGGAGGTTCCTGACGAAGTCGGGGACGTCGCTCGGTCGGGGCGGCGAATCCAGTCCGCCCAGCGGCGCCTGGTTCGCGAGCGCTGGCGCCGCCGTCGATGCGACGACGAGGCCGAGGACACAGACTACCGCGAGGAGGGCGCGTCGCGTGTCGGGGCCGTCGGGCGCGTCGCTCATTCACTCAGTGGTTCGCGTTCCCGCCACCTATATCGTTCGGAGGGTGTAGTCGGCGTCGGTGCCTCGACCGCGGAGCGGGCACGTTCGGTCGGGCGTCCTGTTACTCGAACTCTCGAACGCCGACGGCCGCCAGCACGGCGTGGGCGAGGAGGAAGACGGCCAGCACCGCGCTGGCGAACAACAACGGCGCGGCGAGCAGGCGAGCGACCCGGTACGGGAGCACGAGTCGACTGAACCCGAGCACGACGAAACTCGCGGCCACCAGCCCGAACAGCACCAGCGACCGCGTGACGAACGCGTCGCGGTGCATCTCAGGCGTCCGCGTCGAGTCGCTCGTAGCGCTCCTCGAAGCGCGCCTGGCAGGACGAGCAACAGAAGTGGTAGCGGCTGCCGCCGATGCGCGCCGTCTCGCCCTCGCTGGTGACCGTGTTGCCGCACTCGTCGCAGGCCAGCGCGAACTCCGCGCCGCCGACGCTCGGCCGCCAGTCCGCGGACTCCAGCAGCGTCACGTCGAAGTCCGTGATCGCGTCAGTGCCGACGACGTCGCCGACCCACGCGCGGACGTCCTCGATGGGCAGGCGCGCCGAGCAGGTGACGTCGCCGCTGGCGGTCACGAACACGTGTTCGACGGCGTCGGCGGCGCCGACGCTCTCTCGAACTTCGTCGACGTTCCCGGGCGGTACGGACAGGTCAACGAGGACGTGGGCGCCCTCGCGGAGTTGCGACCGGTCGATGTCCACGGTGAACCGGTCGATGACGCCGCTGGCTTCCAGCGCGGCGACGCGGTCGGACACCGCCGGCGCGGACAGCCCCACGTCGTCGGCGATGTCGCTGTAGGGGCGTCGGCCGTCGGCCGCGAGCAGTTCGAGGATGCGACGGTCGGTCTCGTCGAGGTCGGTCATATTACCCCGTCGCGCTTCAATTCACAAAGCACTATCGTCGTTTCACGCTCGAATCCGAAGCGCTCCCAGTCGACGCCGGAACGATACGAGGAGTGGTTCTAGGGAACGGGCGCGTCGCAGGTCGTCGGTGGCGTGACCGACGCCAGCGCGGACCGCGCCCGACTACGAACTGTCCGCCGCCACGAACGGGCTGCTGGGCAGCCGCCCGAACCCGACTTCCGATTGCGGACTCGCGAGGGGCGCCCACTGTCGCTTCCGGGGTCGGCGCCGTTAACTGGCAGCGTCTCCAATAGCTGGGTATGACTGCGACCGCAACAGCGACGTTCGGTGGCGGGTGTTTCTGGTGTGTCGAGGCGGCGTTCGAGCAACTCGCCGGCGTCACGGGCGTCACCTCCGGGTACGCCGGCGGCACCGTCGAAGACCCGTCCTACCGAGCGGTCTGTAACGGCACGACGGGGCACGCCGAAGTCGTCCAGGTGGAATACGACCCCGAGGTAGTCTCCTACGAGGACCTCCTGGAGGTGTTCTTCACGGTCCACGACCCGACGACGCTGAACCGCGAGGGCCCGGACGTCGGCGAGCAGTACCGCTCGATCGTCCTCTATCACGACGACGACCAGCGCGAGCGCGTCGAGGCGTTCGTCGACGAACTCGAAGCACAGGACGCGTTCGACGACGACATCGTCACCGAAATCGAGCCCCTGGACACGTTCTACCGGGCCGAGGACAAACACCAGGACTACTTCGAGAAACACCCGAACCAGGCGTACTGCTCGGTGAACGTCGCGCCGAAAGTGTCGAAAGTCCGCGAGCAGTTCGCCGACCGCGTGAAGTAGCGCTCCGAGACAGTCCTCGGCGAGTACGGCTGTCCGTGCGTCCGGGCTACTCGTCCGTCTCACCGTCGAGGTCGGGTGTTACCCTCGACAGCCGCATCGCGTTCCCCGTGACGGCAGTCGTCATCCCGGCGTCGCCGACGAGGACCGCCAGCCAGATCGGAACGAGGCCGAGCGGGACGCCAGCGGCGAGCGCGGCTTTCGCGCCGAGGCTCGCCCAGATGTTCTGGCGGATGACGCCGTTCGCGCGGTGCGAGAGGTCGTAGAGGTACGGGAGCCGCGTCAGGTCGTCGCCCATGAGCGCGATGTCCGCGGTTTCCAGCGCGGTGTCGGTGCCGGCCGCGCCCATCGCGACGCCGACCGTCGCGGTGGCGAGTGCGGGCGCGTCGTTGACCCCGTCGCCGACCATCGCGACGGCGTCGTGCTCTGCGGTGAGTTCCTGCACGGCGTCGACTTTCTGCTCGGGCAGCAGTTGCGCGCGGTAGTCGTCGACGCCGACCTGCTCGGCGATCGCGGCGGCGGTGCGCTCGTTGTCGCCCGTGAGCATCACCGTGCGTTCGACGCCGAGGTCGCGGAGCCGTTGGACGGCCGCGCGCGCCTCCGGTCGGACCTCGTCAGCGACGGCAATCACGCCCTCGAGGTCGTCCTCGGTTCCGACGAGGACGACCGTCTTCCCCTCGGACTGCAGGTCCGGCACGAGGTCTTCCAGGAGGTCCAGGCAGTCGTTGCGCTCGCAGAGGTCGCGACTCTTCTGGGTGACGACGCCGCCGTCCGTGGTGGCGTGGACGTGCGAGAGGTCGAACCCGAGGTCCTCGAAGAACCCGGGTTTCCCGGCGTAGTGCGTGGTGCCGTCGAGGTCCGCGGTGACGCCCTTGCCCGTGACGCTCTCGAAGTCCGAGACGCTGCGCGCGTCGACGTCGCGGGCCGCGGCGGCGTCGACGATGGCGTCCCCGATGGGGTGTTCGCTCCGGGATTCGAGGCCGCGGGCGCACCGCAGCACGTCGGTCTCGGTGTTGTCCCCGACGGGGACGACGTCCGTGACCGCGAGTTCGCCCTTCGTGAGCGTCCCCGTCTTGTCGAACGCGACGGCTTCGACGTCGCCCATCGCCTCGAGGTGGTTGCCGCCTTTCACGAGCACGCCGTTCTTCGCGGCGCTCGTGACGCCGGAGACGACGGAGACTGGCGTCGAGATGACGAACGCGCACGGGCACGCGAGGACGAACAGGGTGAGGCCGCGGAGAATCCACGTCGGCCACGCACCGCCGAGGAACAGCGGCGGGACGACGCCGACGAGGACGCCGGCGCCGACGACGACCGGCGTGTAGTAGGCGGCGAACCGCTCGACGAACTGCTCGCGGTCGGTCTGGTTCGCCTGCGCGTCCTCGACCATCTCGACGATGCGCGCGAGCGTGTTCTCCGTGGCTTCGGCGCTCACCTCGACTTCGAGGTAGCCGGCCTCGTTGATGGTGCCCGCGTACACCTCGTCGCCGCTGGTCTTGTCGACGGGGACGCTCTCGCCCGTGATGGGGGCCTGGTTGACCGCGCTGTCGCCGTCGACGACGACGCCGTCCATCGGAATCTTCTCGCCGGGCCGCACGACGACCAGGTCGCCGACGCGGACGTCCTCGACCGGGACGGTGACCTCCCGGCCGTCACGACGGACCGTCGCTTCGTCCGGCGAGAGGTCCATCAGTTCCTGGAGGGAGTTGCGCGCGCGGTCCATCGAGTACGTCTCCAGGAGTTCCGAGACGCTGAACAGCACGGCGAGCGTCGCGGCTTCGAAGTAGAGTCGCTCGCCGAACGCGACGCTGGCGGTGACGGCGCCGAGGATGGCGACGGACATCAGGAGGTCGATGTCGAGGTTCAGCGCCTTCAGCGAGTAGTAGCCGCCGCGGACGATGGGCTGGCCGGCGACGACGATGCCGACCAGGAAGAACGCGTCCGCGAGCAGGACGTCCGTGCCGAGAATCGACCCCACGGTCGCATTCAGCCCCGGGAGGAGGAACTCGGCGAGGAACCCCGCAGCGACGAGGGCGGCGCTCGCCCACGTCTTCAACGCTCTCGTGCTCGTCCAGACGGACGACGGCGCCTCGTGTCCACCGTCCTCGCCGTCGCCCTCGCCCGACCGCCCGGTGACCTCGTAGCCCGCCGATTCGACTGCGGCGACGAGGGTCGGTTCGTCGGTGACCTCGGTGTCGTAGGTGACGACGGTGCGGCCAGTGGTCGGTTGGGTGTCGACGTCGACGACGCCGTCGACGCCGTCCAGCGCGTGTTCGACTTTCCCGGCGCAGGACGGGCAGTCCATCTCGGGGACAGAGAGCCGAGCGGTCAACTGCGCGGGGTCGCCGCGCGCCTCGTCGTCGGCGGACGGCGCGGAGTCACTCATCGTGAGCGGGGCTATGAGACCACGTGTTATTAATTCGGCTGTTAGAAATCCGGTCGAAGCTGCCCAGATTGTAATAAAGAATGGTGCCGGAGTTGTTAACTCGGTCCGCGAGCGGGCCGTGTCGGGCGCCGGCCGGGCGTCTTCCCAGTTCGCAGGAACGACGAATCCGCGTAAACGTTGCGGCCAGCTACGTTCGCGTAGCAATGCCCCTGGACCTCAGTGCGTCCCGGCCGGACGTCGAGATGAGCGACGAGTCAGTCGCCGCGTTCCTGCAGTCCCGCGGGGACGGCGTGCTCACACTCCACGGGGACACGCCGACGTCGCTCCCCGTCTCGTTCGGCTTCGACTCCGAGACCGGCCGGTGTCTCTTCCAGTTCCTCTCACACTCCGACAGCGAGAAGTGGGCCGAACTGGACGACCAGACGCCGGCGACGCTGGTCGCGTACGACGTCACGGACCCGGACGACTGGACGAGCGTCGTCTTCGACGGCGTGCTCGAAGAAGTGCCGGTTCCGTGCGAGGAGAAGCGGGAGGCGTACGTCGACCAGGCGACGCCCATCGGGATGAGCGTCTTCGACGCGGCGGGCGCCGACCTGGACGCCGCGTGGTTCGAACTTCGGCCGACCGAGGTGTCCGGCCGACAGAGCCCGACCTGAATCCGTGAGGGCCCGAGGGTCAGTCCAGCGGTCGCCAGATACCAGTTACGACGGCGTCGTCCGCCTCGACGGTGTCGTAATCGTAGCCGCGGTCGTCGAGTTTCGGGTAGAGGTGCTGCGGGGCGCGGTCGTTCACCTGCACGAGCACGGTGCTGTCCGGGAGGTCGGGGAGCGTCTCGAGGGTTTTTGCGAGCGGGTCCGGTGGGCCGAGCGTCCGGACGTCGAGGAGTTCCCGGTCGCGCTCCAGCGGTACTGGAGTGTCGGTGAGGACCGAATCCCAGTCGGTAGTCGTGGCCATGTCTGGTCAGAGGGGGCGACGCCGGCCGTACGTTCCCCCGAACGGATTCGGGCGAATATGTTCGGGAAGAACTCTTGGTGCTCCGGGTCGTACGTCCGAACATCTTCGAATGGCCCGCGCGCAACTCACCATCGACCTGCCGTCGTCAGTCTGGATCTCCGAAATCTCCTCGCGGTACCCGGACACGCTGTTCCGCGTGCTGGCGGCGTTCCCGGACGACGACAGCGGCGTCGCCCTCCTCGAGCTCACCGGCCCGGACGTCGTCGAGGTGCTGCGCGACATGGACCGCGACGACGAGGTCGTGGGCATGGACCCGCTGGAACGCGACGACGACAGCGTGCTCGTCCAGTTCGAGACCAGCGAACCGCTCCTGCTGTGGTCGCTCCAGGAAGCCGGGCTCCCGCTGGAACCGCCCCTGGAGATCGTCGACGGGGACGCGTCCCTCGAAGTGGTCGCGCCCCACGCCAAACTGTCCGCGCTCCGCGACCAGCTGGACGCGTTCGGCATGGACTTCGAGGTCGGCTACCTCTACGAGTCCGGGGACTCCGAGCGCCTGCTGACGCCCCGGCAGCAGGAACTGCTGTCGACGGCCATCGAGTCCGGCTACTACGACACGCCCCGGGAGTGCACGCTCACGGACCTCGCGGATGACCTCGACACCGCGAAGTCCACGCTCAGCGAGACGCTGCACCGCGCCGAGGAGACGGCGATCAAGCAGTTCGCCAGCAACCTCCCGCAGTTCGCCGACAAGGAACTGGTCTGAAGCCGTCCGACGGCGACCGCCGCTCACCACCCAGACGCAGGATGAACCGAACACGTTCGGGAGAACTCGAAGGCCGTCGAGCCGCGACAGTTCACCCATGAGCGCCGTGCCTGCCGGACTCGCGACAGACAAGCAGCCGCCGATGACGGTGCCGCTGCGGTACTTCCTCGTCGGGTTCGCGTTCCTGCTCGCCGGCGGGGGCGTCGGCCTCGCGGGCGCGTTCGACGTCGCGCCCGGGTTCGCCCGCCTCGCACACGTCCACCTCCTGCTCGCCGGCTGGGTGTGTCTCACCATCATGGGCGCGATGACGCAGTTCGTCCCAGTGTGGTCGAACACCGCGCTCCACTCGCGGCGACTCGCCAACGCCGCGCTCGCGCTGGTCGCCGTCGGCGTGGGCGGCCTCGCCGCCGCGTTCCTCGCGACCAGCATCCACTGGATTCACGGCTTCGGCGGCGTCCTCGTCGCCGGCATCTGGGTGTTCGCGTACAACCTCGCGCGGACCCTGGCCACCCTCGACCGCCTGGACGCCACGGAAGCACACTTCGCGTTCGCGCTCGCGTGCTTCGCCGTGCTCGCCGCGCTGGGCTTCATCCTGGCGTTCGACCTCTCGACGCCAATACTGCCGTTTGGCGGCATCTCCCGGCCCGAAGTCGTCGGTGCGCACGCGACGCTGGCGGTGTTCGGCGCGATTATCGGCACCGTCTTCGGCGCGCTCTACCAGCTCGCGACGATGTTCACTCAGACCGAAATCCACGGGCGCGAACGGCACCTCGTGCACGTCGAGTACGGCTACCCCGTCGGCGTGGTCGCGCTCGCGACTGGTCGCCTCCTCGGCGCCGCGACGCTGGCGACCGCAGGCGGCCTCCTGATCGGTCGGCGCGCTCGCGTTCGCCGTCC
>NZ_WUUU01000135.1 GCF_009831555.1 Halobacterium bonnevillei
GATGGGGACTCAGGGACGGACGGGAATCGACAGGTACCTCCTCGGGAGTACGACCGAGCGTCTGGTCCGCCACTCGCCCGCACCGGTCGTCGCGGTCAACGCGCGCGAGGAATCCGACTGAGTGTCTACGGGCCGAACGTGCCGGAGTTGCTGTCCGTCAGCGGGCCGGTCCACTCCGACGACGACGGGAACCCGATTCCCGTCGACGCTGGCGGGCTCGAGGTGATGAGCGTCGGCCTGCTCTCTTCGAGCGCGCCGCTGGCGTGGCGGGGCGCGATGGCACACGACGCGCTCTCGGAGCTGTTCCAGGAGACCGCGTGGGCCGACCCGGACACCGTCGTCGTCGACCTGCCGCCGGGGACCGGCGACGTCGCTCTGACCACGCTCCAGGACGTGCCCGTCGACGGCGTCGTGTTCGTGACGACCCCGTTCCACGCGGCCGTCTCGGACACCCACCGCTCGGTGCAGCTGTTCGAAGAGAACGACGTGCCGGTACTGGGCGTCGTCTCGAACATGCACGAGTTCGTCTGCGAGAGCTGCGGCGACCGCCACGAACTCTTCGACGGGGCGGACCCGATCGACGCGCTCGACGTCCCCGGGCTCGCGGAGATACCATTCGATTCCGAACTGCAGGCGTCCCCGGAGCCGACCCCGGACGGCGTCTCGACGCACGCTCGGACGCTGGCCAGCGCCGTCGAGCGACGCCTCGATGAAATCTGGACCGTCGACGTCCCCGACAGCGCCGTCGACCTCCGCGACGTCTCGCCCGGTGAGCGCCACGACCGGGTGCGGGCGGGCTTCGACCGCCTGGACCCCGGGGAGACGTTCTACGTCGTGAGCGACCGCGACCCGACACCGGTGCGGGAGTTCCTGCTGGAACTGACCGACAGCGAATCGCTGGCGTCCTTCGAGGTGAAGCGACAGAACCCGGAGACGTGGCTGATGCGGGCGACCACCGCCTGACCACCGACAGACGGGAGCGGCCGGTCGGGGGTGCGCAAAGCCGCCGAACCCCGGCTGGACCGTGTTGTTAAGTATCCTGGGTGTTTCCGGGCGAGTGGAGTTATCCGACAATGGCAACCGGTACGGTCGATTTCTTCAACGAGCAGAAGGGGTACGGCTTCATCGAGACCGAGGACGCCGACGACGACGTGTTCTTCCACATGGAGGACGTCGGTGGGCCGGACCTCGAGGAGGGCCAGGACGTAGAGTTCGACATCGAGGAGGCGGACAAGGGGCCGCGGGCGACGAACGTCACCCGGCTGTAACAGCGGGCCCGTCGTTTTTTGGCGTTACGACCGTGTCGCGCGAGCCTCGCGGACGTCCGCGCCGTCGCGCACCATGTCCGGACAGTCCGGGCAGACTCGCGGCCGTGTGACCTCCGGTGGCGTGAACACGCGGACGTAGTCCTTCGTGACGAACGACTCGCAGTTCTGACAGAGCGGCATCTCGTCTCGGAGCAGAACGCGCCAGTTTATATGTTTTGTGTGTATTTTTCCGGAGTGAATAAATACCGTCGTCGCACAGCGAACGACCTAACCGTCGGCGCCGTCTGCGGGCGGTATGAGCGAGCCACTGGACTCACTCCCGGACCGCCCGCTGCGTCAGCGCGAGGTCACGGCGCTCAACCACGCGGACGCCTTCTCGCTGGTGGTGCCAGTCGACCGCGAGGACGCCGTCGAGGCCGACACTCGCGAACCGGTCGTCGTCACCGAGCGACTCATTCTCGGCACCGACGACTGGGTGAAAGGACTCGTCTACGACGACGGCTGGCGGGCCGTCGAGTCGGTGGGCATCGACGACCCGGACGAGGAGCGCTACGACGCGATGCGGGACTGCGAGGCCGCAGTCACGAGCTACGACGCCTGACGGCGCTCCCCGGGCAGATGGCGATGGCGCCCGTTAGTCCAGAACGAACCGGATGCGTTCCCGGCCACTGCCCGCGGTCTCCCGGCCGGTAATCTCGAACTCGCCGACCTCACTCGTGTTCTCGACGTGCGTGCCCGCACACGCCGTCCGGTCGACGTCGCCGTTGTCGATGTCCACGATGCGGACCTCGGTGATCGAGTCCGGGAGCAAGTCCAGGCGCGTACGTTCGGGGTCGAGTTCGGCCTCCGCCGTCTCCCGGTCGAGCGTGTACCACGTCACGTCGTGGCCGGCGTCGACGAGTTCGTTGACGGCGGCTTCGAGGGCTTCGAGGTCCGATTCCGAGAAGCGGTCGTGCTCGCAGTCCAGGCGCGCGCGGTCCGCGTACACCTGGTTGCCGGTCGTCGGCGCGTCGAACTCTGCGAGCAGGACGGCCGACAGCAGGTGCTGGGCAGTGTGGTACCGTGAGTGCGCGCGCCGGCGGTCTGCGTCCACTTCGCCGCGAACCGACGTCCCCGCCGCTGGCGGGTCACCGTCCACCTCGTGATAGATGGTGTCGGTATTCTCGACCCCCGTGACGGCCCACTCGTCACCGTCCGCCCCGAGCACGCCCGTATCGTGGGGCTGGCCGCCGCCAGTCGGGTAGAACTGCGTCCGGTCGAGGACGACCCTGTCGCCCGCCACGCGGTCGACTGTCGCCTCGAACGTCGTCTCGGTGCTGTCCTCGAGATAGAGCGCGTCAGTCACGACTACGTGAGCTACGGGGCCCCATCGCCTTAACGACCTGGTCTGCAAAAGGCTAAAGAGAGAAACAAGCCTTCGTTGTAGTAATGAGAGAGCAAGCACGCCGACCAACGGAGGTGAGACTGTGGGCGTCGAAATAAAGGAGTCGCCGGTTTCGGAGTCGCAGTACGACGAGATGGGTGCGTTCGTCAGGGACTACCTCGCGGCCAGCGTCGAGAACGAGGACGACGGCGGCAGGATGCGGTGGTACCCGTGGCACTCCGCGGAGTACCGGTTCACGCACACGCGCAACGTCGTGAATCTCGGCGAACGCATCGCGGCCGAGGAGGGCGCCGACGTCGACGTCGTGAAAGTCGCGGCGCTGTTCCACGACATCGCGAAACTGGAAGCCGACCAGGAGGAACACGCCGCAGAGGGCGCACGCGTCGCCCGGAAGTACCTCGAGACCCACGGCGACTTCGCACCGTCGTTCGTCGACCAGGTCTGTGACGCCATCGAGAACCACTCCTACCAGGGCAGCCTCCAGAGCCTCCCCCTGGAGACCCAGTGTCTCATCGAAGCGGACGTCCTCGACAAAGCGGGCGCGAACGGCGTCGCGCTGATACTGCTGCGGATGGGGTACGAGGCCCGGACGCACGTCGACGCCGCCGAGATGGTGGGTCGCGTCCTGGACCGCGCGCTGGACGCCGTCGAGCGCGTGGAGAGCGACACCGCGGAGTCCATCGCCCACCAGCGCATCAAGCGCGTGCAGTGGTTCCAGGAGTGGCTCCAGAGCGAAGTCCCGCGCATGGACGACTGACGCTGCCGCAATTTTCCGCCGTCCTCAGACGCCGGCGGCTGTTTTCAGGAACGTCACGCCGAACAGCGCGAGGACGATAGCGCTCCCGTACGCGACTGCTTTCCCGAACGCGTCGACGCGCTCGCCGGCCGCGCGCAGCGACGCCGGAAAGCCGACGATCCAGACGAGGATGCCGCCGAAGAACCCCGCTATCGTGAGGGGACCGTTCGCGGCCGACAGCTCCAGGCCGAACGCCGAGATCTCGCTGGGGTTCAGCAGGCCGACGCCCGCGGTCAGCCACCACGTCACCTGGTAGGGGTTCGCGAGCGCGAGCGCGAACGCCTTCCGGAATCCGCGGCCGTCCGCGGCCTCGGCCTCGGAGAACGACCCGGCGTCCCGGAACGCGCCGTACGCGTAGTACAGCATGAGGACGCCGCCGACCCCGACCATCGCCGTCCTGACCGTGGGGGCGTCCTGGATGAACGCGACGACGCCGGCGAGCGCGAGGACGAAGAAGCACGCATCCGCCGTCATCGCGCCGAGCCCGGCCGCGAAGCCTGCGCTCCACCCCCGAGTCACGGACTCCTCGGCGATGACGGCGTTCATCGGGCCGGGTGGCGCGGCCAGCGACAGGCCCAGGACGAGGCCGGCGACCACCGAGATTGCGGCGTCGAACACGAGTCTACGTTGTCGGTTTCGGACAAAAGCCCCGCGGTCACGGCAGCCTGCCCGCCGCGGCGGAGCCGGCGAGTTGCCAGCGGCGCGGGTTCGGAGAATCACCGCGACCGCCAGCATTCAGACCGGCACGGCGAGGGGCCGGGGCTTAGACCGGCACGGCGAGGGGCAGCACGCGCGCGACAGCGTCCACGAGTCGCTCCCAGACGGACACCGAGAAGCCCAGCTGCAGGGCGATGTCCGCGGCGAAGAAGAAGAACAGCGCTGCGGCGCCCTGGTGCGCGCGGCGCGCGTCGAAGGACTCCGAAAAGCGGCTGAAGAACAGCGCGTTCGCCAGGCTGACCGGGACGATGGCCGCCATCTCGCCGGCCCAGATGGCCGGCGACGCGCCGTACTGCGCGGCGAGACCGATCGTGACCAGCTGCGTTTTGTCGCCGAACTCGCCGGCGAACATCATCGCGAATATCGGGAGGAAGCCGCCGAAGTACGTGGGGATGTCGCGGCCGAAGATGGTCGCTTGCTCGAGGCGGCCGCCCACGGCGACGACGCCGCCGTCGCTCTGCATCGGGTCCGGGCTGCCGTCCTCGGGCATCGACCGCAACAGCAGCACCCCGAAGAGGACGAACAGGACGCCCGTGAAGCCGTCGAGGTAGACGCCCGGGAGCGCCTGCTGGAGCGCGTTCCCGACGGCGATCTCGATGGCCGTCCAGATGGCGAACGCCGTGCCGGCGGCGGCGACGACGACTTTCGGGTCGTACTGCGTGGACAGGCCCGCGATGATGAACTGGACTTTCTCCCCGGGGAGGACCGCCAGCTGGGCGCCGAACGCCACCACCGCGATCTCGAGGAACCCGGTCACGTCTCGGTCACCCGCTCGTCGACGGGGCGGACGCGGATTGCGGCGGCCACGCGGTCCGGCAGGTGGACGGTCTCGCCGTCGATGTCGACGACGAACATCCCGATGGGGGCGTGCTCGACGACGTCGAGCTCGGTGCCGGGTTCGACGCCCGCGTCCTTCAGGTAGCGTAGCTCCTCGTCGTCGCGGTCGCTGACGCGCGCGACGGCGACGCGGTCACCGGCTTCGTGGTCGGCGAGGACCTCCGTGTCCGGGGACTCCGGGGGTTCGAGGTCCTCCGTGGGAATCGGGTCGCCGTGGGGATCGACGGCCGGGTCGCCGAGCTTCTGGGCGAGGCGCTTCTCGAACTCCTCGCTGATGTGGTGTTCGAGCGCGTCGGCTTCGTCGTGGACCTCGTCCCACTCGTAGTCGAGGTGGTCCGCGAGGAACGCCTCAAGGAGGCGGTGGTGGCGGAGCACCTCGAGGGCGACCGTCTCGCCTTCCGGGGTGAGTTCGACGCCCTTGTACTTCTCGCGTTCGACGAGGCCGCGCTCCTCGAGTTTTTCGACCATGCTCGTGACCGTCGGCGGCGTCACGCCGAGGTAGTCGGCCAGCGTGGAGGTGCCGACGGGCGGGCCGTGCTCGCGTTCGAGCTCGTAGACCGCCTTCAAGTAGTCCTCCATGACGTCGGAGAGCATCGTGATAAATTAGATTAGACGCATCTAATCCTTAAGTTTGGCGACTGATGGGTATCGATTCGGCGGGGCGTCAGCCGCCTACGCGAGGTCCCTCCGACGGAGAACGTACGTCGCAACGGCGACGCCGACGGCCGCGCCGGCTGCCCGGGTGGCAGCTTCGGCAGCCGGCTCGCCGAACAAGACCACGGCGCCAAGAGTCGCAGCGGTGAACGCGACCAGACTTGCCAGCGTCGCCAGCGCGCTCGCCCCCAGCGAGCCGTCACCCGACAAACCGCGACGCGACGCGCTCGCTCCGAACAAACGTGGACGACTCGACTCCGACTCGACAACTCGGCCACGATTCAACGACTCGACGATTCCTCGAGTGCCCGCCGTCAGATGCCCTTGCTCATGAGGTGCGAGCGCAGCACGTCGGCGTCCTTGTTCGCTGTGCCCGTGTTGAGCAGGACGACAGTGTCGTCCGCGCCGAACTCGCCGTCCTCGGCGAGTTGCCACGCGCCCGAGGCGGCCGCCGCGCACGTCGCGCCCATCTCGACGCCCTCGTGTTTCGCGACCAGCGTCCCCGCGTCGAGGATGTCGTCGTCGCTGGTCGCGACGGCCCCGCCGTCGCTCTCCCGGAGGGCGTCCAGAATCAACGGGCTTGCGCCGGGGTCAGGAATCTCGATGCCGCCACAGATTGTGTCCGGCGTGTCCCAGGGCTCGTGGACGTCCCGTCCCTCCTCGAACGCGCGCACGACGGGGGCACACCCCTCCGACTGCGCGGCGTACATCGCAGGCAGGTCGTCGGTGAGGCCGAGGTCGCGCAGTTCCTTCGCGGCCTTGTGCATGCCCACGAGACCGACGCCGCCGCCCGTCGGGTAGACGACGTGGTCGGGGACCGCCCAGTCGAGCTGTTCGACCGTCTCGTACAGCATCGTCTTCTTGCCCTCGTGGCGGTACGGCGTGACGAACGTCTTCACGGAGTACCAGTCCTCGTGCTCGCTCATCGCGTCATCGTAGGCCGCGCCCGCGTCCCCGATGCGGCCCTCGACGATTGTCATGTCGCCGCCGTGGACGTTCACCATCGCCTTGTTCGTGAAGCCCGCCCGGGACGGCAGGAACACGTGCGAGTCGATGTCCGCGCGGCCCGCGTACGCGGCGGCGGACTGCCCGGCGTTGCCCGCGGACGCCAGCGCCACGTCGCTGGCGCCGTGCTGGCTCGCGGCCGTCATCGCGACCGTCTGCCCGCGGTCCTTGAACGTCCCCGTCGGATTCCGGCCCTCGTCTTTGATGTACACCGCGCCGACGCCCAGCTCGTCGGCGAGCCTCGGGCACTCGACGAGCGCCGTCGCGCCCTCGCCCATCGACACCGCTGCGTCCCGCGTGAACGGCAGCAGTTCCTCGTAGCGCCACATCGAGTCGAAGCGCCGCGACGCGAGTTCCTCGCGGGTTACGTCGATCGCGTCGTAGTCGTACGTCGGGTCGAGGATGCCGCCGCAGTCGGGACAGCGGTGGGTCGCCGTCGCCGCCTCGAAGGTCGCTTCGCAGTCCACGCACCGAAGTCCGTCGAAGCCCGGCGTCGTCTCCATGCCCGGGCGTTCGCTCCCGCGGAGAAAAGCCCTGTCCATTCCCGGCGCTTGCGCGTCGGCCGGTCGCGGGCGGACGCGAAGCCCGCACGTTCTTGTCGCCAGCTAGTCAACGTCAGCGCATGACAGATTCCCGGGTCGTGGTCGTCGGTGCTGGGCTCGCCGGCCTGACTGCCGCGCGGCGCCTCGCCGCGGACGGCTACGACGTGACGGTCTTCGAGCGACGCGAGGACGTCGGCGGCCGCGTGCGCTCCCGCCGCGGCGACGGCTACGTCTTCGACCGCGGGTTCCAGGTGCTGTTCACGGCGTACCCGGCCGCGCAGCGGGAACTCGACTTCGACGCGCTGGACCTGCGGTCGTTCGCCGCTGGCGCCGTCGTCTGCCGCGGCGACCAGCGGTCCGTCCTCGCGGACCCGCTCCGGGAACCCACGGCGCTCACGGAGACGCTGTTCAACACCGAGATCTCCACGATGGACAAACTCCGGACGCTCCGGTTGCGCGCGGACCTGCGCGCCAAATCCGTCGAAGAGGTCTTCTCCGGGCCGGACGCGACCATCGAACAGTACCTCTACGCTCGAGGGTTCTCCGAGCGGTACGTCGAGCGGTTCGTCCGCCCGTTCTACGGCGGCATCACGCTGGACCGGTCGCTGTCGACGTCGAAGCGCGTCTTCGAGTTCACGTTCAAGATGCTCTCGGAGGGCCGGACCGTCGTGCCCGCGCGCGGGATGGGCGCGATTACGGAGCAGCTCTCGGACCGCGCAAGGGACGCCGGCGCACGGGTGGTCACCGAGACGCCTGTCGAACGCTTGGACGTCGGCGACGCCAGCGCGTCCGTCCACCTCCCAGGAGAGACCGTCAGCGCGGACGCCGTGGTCGTCGCAGCAGACCCGAAGGCGAGCCGGGAGCTGACGTGCGTCGACGCCATCCCGACGGACGCGAAGAGCAGTGTCACGCAGTACTTCGGCGTTCCACCCGGCCACCCGATGGCGAAGACCGACCGCATCCACCTCAACGCGGCCGGCGAGATACCGACCACGGTCGCTCCGCTGTCAGGTGTCGCGCCCGAGTACGCGCCCGCGGACCAGGGTTTGGTCGCCGCGACGACGGTGGGTCGCCGCGACGAAGCCGACTCGGACCTGGAAACGCAGACGCGGGACGCGCTGGCCGAGTGGTATCCCGCCGTCTCCCTGCGGGACTTCGAGTTGCTGCGCACGGACCGCATCGACTTCGCGCAGTTCGCGCAGCCGCCCGGCGTCCACGAGGACCTCCCGGACGCGCGGGCGCCCAGCGGTCCGGTCTACCTCGCGGGCGACTACACGCACGACTCCTCGATCAACGGCGCGCTCCAGAGC
>NZ_WUUU01000136.1 GCF_009831555.1 Halobacterium bonnevillei
GGCTGCCGAGCCGGCCGACTTCCGGCAGGTGGTGGCCGGGGAGACGATCGCGTTCGTCTCGTACGTCGAGGACGCCGGGACGGAATCCGTCGGGGTCGAGCGCGACGACGGACGGGAACTCGCGGTGGCGTCGCTGACCACTCGCACCGTCGACGCGAACGGCTAGTCGTCGGCGACGACGGCCGCGTCGGCGCTGTCGCGGGTCTGGTCGTAGCCGTGGCCGGACAGCGCCATCGCGAACAGGACCAGCGGGGAGAGGAAGCCGAAGAAGTAGAACGGCACGAACTCCCAGGACGTCGAGAACTGGAGAACGCCCGCCATGTAGACGGCGCCGGCGTGCCACGGGAACAGCGGCCCGGTCGGTGTGCCGGCGGCCTCGACGGCGCGCGAGAGGTCCGTCTCGTCGAGGCCGTACTCCTCGTAGAGGCTGCGGAGGCTCATCCCGGGGACGACGATGCTCATGTACTGCTGGGCGGAGAATGCGTTGGTCACCATCGCGGAGAGGCCGGTGCCGGCGACCAGCGACCCGGGCGACCAGACGGCGCTCGTGAGGTGGTGCGCGAGCGTCGCGAGGATGCGGTGCGCTCGAGCAGGCCGCCGAGCGCGAGCGCGGCGACGACGACGGAGATGGTCCACGCGGACCCCGCGATGCCGCCCGTCGAGAGCAGGCCATTGACGAGTTCGCTGCCCGTCTCGGGGCTGGTGCCGTTCAGGAAGACGTCCCACGCGGTGGTGAACGTCGCGCCCTGCGCGAGAATCGTCGTGAACGCGCCGGCGAAGATGCCGGCGACCAGCGACGGGAGCGGCGGGTAGCCGCGGACTGCGAGGCCGAACGTGACGACCAGCGGCAGGAAGACGAGCGGGCCGAGCGCGTACGAGTTCGCGAGCGGTTCGCTGATGGCGGCGACGTTGGCGCCGGCGTCCGCGACCGCCCACACGCCGAGCGCCGCGTACGCGAGCACGGAGAGGCCGAAGGCGATTGCGGTGCCGGTGCGCATCGCGTTGATGTGGGCGTAGAGCCCGGAGTTGGTGACGGCGGCGGCGAGGTTCGTGGTGTCGGACAGCGGGCTCTGCTTGTCGCCGGCGTATGCGCCGGAGACGATGGCGCCGCCGGTCATCGCCGCGGAGACGCCGAGGCCGTTCCCGATGCCGATGAACGCGACGCCGAGCGTGCCGACGGTGGTCCACGACGACCCGATGGCGAACGCGACGACGGCCGACAGCACGGCCGTAGCGGGCAGGAAGACGGTCGGTGAGAGCGCGCCGAGGCCGTAGTACATCAGGCCGGGGATGGTGCCGGCGCTGGTCCACGTGGCGATGAGGCCGTAGATGACGAACAGGATGAGAATCGCCTGCAGTCCCATGCGGAGGCCGCTGGCGGCGGCGTCGTAGACGCCGTCCCAGTCGTAGCCGAGGTGGTAGCGGGCGAACAGGCCGGTGAACGCGATGCTCCAGAGCAGCGGTGCGTGTGGCGCGAGGCCGAGGTAGCCGGAGCCGACGCCGAGCGCGACGACGACCGCGGCGACCGGTACGAGCGCTGCGACGAGGCTCGGTCGCTTCGCCTCGTCGATGTCCTCGTACGTGAGGGCAGTGTAGTCGCTCATCCCCTCGTTGTAATTCTCTACGGTAATTAAGCACCTCGGTTAGATTATTATAGGACATTCGTACCGGTTCTCGAAACAGGTGGCAAAAGCTGCCCGTACCGTCACTCGTGGTTTTATCACGCGGCCGTTCCTTCCTCCGAGTATGGCTAGCTTCGACGAGATGGACGTCGACACGATCTGGATGAACGGCGACTTCGTTGACTGGGAGGACGCTCAGGTTCACGTCCTCTCGCACGCGCTCCACTACGGCAGCGGCGTCTTCGAGGGCGTCCGCGCGTACGACACCGACAACGGCCCCGCCATCTTCCGGTGGGAGGAACACCTCGACCGCCTCTACGAATCCTGCAAGCCGTACGACCTCGACATCCCCTTCGACCGCGAGGAACTCACGGAGGCGACCGTCGAACTCCTGGACCGGCAGGACCTCGCGTCAGGCTACATCCGCCCGATCGCGTACTACGGCTACGATTCGCTGGGTGTCTCCCCGGGCGACTGCCCGACTGACGTCACAATCGCCGCGTGGCCGTGGGGCGCGTACCTCGGCGAGGACGCCCTCGAGAACGGCGTCGAAGTCATGGTCTCGTCGTGGCGCAAGCACGCCTCCAGCCAGATTCCCACGAACGCCAAGACCACCGGCCTCTACGTCAACAGCATGCTCGCCGGCGAGGAAGCCCGCCGCAACGGCTTCGTCGAAGCAATCGTCCTCAACAAGGAGGGCAACGTCGCGGAAGGTCCCGGCGAGAACCTCTTCCTGGTGCGCGACGGCGAACTCTACACGCCCGGGCTCTCGGAGTCAATCCTCGACGGCATCACCCGCGACACCGTCATCTCGCTCGCCGAGGAACGCGGCTACACCGTCCACGACAACTCGTCCATCTCCCGCGGCGAACTCAACACCGCCGACGAACTGTTCTTCACCGGCAGCGCCGCGGAAGTCACGCCCATCCGGCAGGTCGACAACGTCGAAATCGGGAACGGCGGCCGCGGCCCCATCACCGAGGAACTCCAGTCGGCGTTCTTCGACCTCGTCGAGGCCGGCGACCGCGAAGAGTGGTTCCACTACGTCTGAACGAACCGCCACTGGACTCGGCTGACGGCCGACGGACGAGAATCGAACCGAGACTGTGATTACTGCTCCCGTCGTCGCGCCCCGAGTTGCCTGCTCGCTCAGTCCTCGCTTTCGACGATTTCCCCGGGAATCTTCCGGTCGTTCTCCCCGAAGCCGGCGGAGAGCACGCGCGTCAGCGCGTCCTCCACGCTCTCGTCGGTCTCCGTGATGTCCTCGGGTTCCATCTCTAACACGTACCCGGACGTGATGTTCGGGGACGTCGGCATGAACACGACTTCTCGGCCGTCATCGGTCGTCTTCCCGGTCTTGAACGCGGTCAACCGCATTCCCGGCAACGGCTCGAGCTTCACGGGCTTCTGGAACTCGTCGGTACTCCCCGAGAGCACCGTCTCCACGGCCATCTTCGAGGCGTTGTAAATGATGCGCAACCCCGGTAACTTGTTGATGAGGTCGTCGATGACGCCCTCGATGATGCTCCCGATGGCCGTCCGCATCATGTACCCGACGGCGAACACCACCAGCACGAACAGCAACAGCAGGAAGACGACGCGCGCCACCGGGTTCGAGATCGTCTGTTCGAGGACCGCGATCGACACGATCCGCGCGTAGATCCAGTAGATGACGTAGAACGTGACGAGAATCGGCGCGAGGACGATGAGTCCGCTCCCGAAGTCCCGCTTCCACGAGGCCATACCGTTAGCATTTGAACGCCGACGTATATGGATTTCGAGGCAACGCGCGCTCCAGCGGGCCGCCGCGTCGCCCATGCTACTGTCAGCCTACCGACCGAGCACGGCCCGCAGCGCGAACAGCATGTTCTCCTTGCGCTCCATCGCGCGCCGGTAGAAGTACGAGAACCACTTGTTCCCGTACGGGATGTACTGCCAGACCTCCACGCCGTCGGCCGCGAGTTCGTACTGCGCGTCGTCGCGCACCCCCATCAGCATCTGCACCTCGTAGTCCGTCCCGAACTCCTCGTGCAGGTCGCGGGCGAGGCTGATCATCTCCGGGTCGTGGCTGCCAACCGCGACGCCGTCGTCGAACTCCCGGAACATGTACCGCAGGTAGTTGCGGTACGCCTCGTTCACGCGCGCCTTGTCCTTGTACGCGACCGCCTTCGGTTCGTCGTACGCGCCCTTCACGAGGCGGACCTTCCCCGGGAGGTCGGCGAGTCGTTCGAGGTCCTCCTCCGTGCGCTTCAGATTCGCCTGGACGCAGACGCCCACGCCGCCCCCGTACTCCGTCGTCAGGTCCTCGTAGACGTCCAGCGTGGCGTCCGTCGTCTCGTGGTCCTCCATGTCCACCCACGTGAACACGTCGTGCTCGTCGGCGGCGGCCGCGATGTCCGTGAGGTTCTCCGCGAACACGTCGTCGCCGACGTCCAGCCCGATCTGGGACGGCTTCACCGAGATACAGGCGTCCAGCCCGCTCTGGTCGATGTCCCGAACGAGGTTCTCGTAGGCCGCGGCGTCCTCGTCGGCGGGCGGGCGCTCCTCGTAGTGCTCGCCGAGCAGGTTCAGAATCGCGCTCACGCCGCGCTCGTTGAGGTCCTCGACGTGCTCGAGCGCCTCCGCCGGCGACTCACCCGCGACGAAGTTGTTCGCGATGGGCGGTATCATACGTCTGACTCTGGCGTCACGTTCCTTAAACGGGTCGCCTTCCATGGTCTCCCGCCGGCCGTAGCACCGGATTCCTGTGCGGTTGCCGACCAGACGCGGCATCCCGGGCCGCTCTGGCGGGACGCACGCGCCGTCCATCGATACCCGACAGCCGACACCGCAGAACCCCCGGGTTTTTGCCCGGGCCGTGTCCACTCCACGCCATGTCTCTGGCAGCGACGGTCGCAATCGCAGTCTGGGTGATGCTCCCCGCCTACGTCCCCAACAACGTCGCGGTGGTCGCCGGCGGCGGCCGCCCCATCGACGGCGGCCGCACCTGGGGCGACAAACGCCTCCTCGGCGACGGCAAAACCTGGCGCGGCACCCTCGCCGGCACCCTCGCCGGCATCGCACTCGCTGCCGTCCTCAACGCCATCAACCCCGGCGCCACCGACTTCCTCGGCGTCGCTCTCCCCACGTTCCCGCCCGCCGCCATGGTCGCGCTCGCGTTCGGCGCGATGCTCGGGGACATCCTCGCGTCCTTCCTCAAACGCCGCACCGGCCGGCAGCGCGGCGCCGCCTTCCCCCTCGTCGACCAGCTCGACTTCGTCGTCGTCGCCCTCGCGCTCACCGCCGTCGCCGCCCCTGCCTGGTTCGCCGACACCTTCACCCTCGACGTCGTCGTCGCCATCCTCGTCATCACCCCGCTCCTGCACGTCCTCACCAACGCCATCGCCTACCTCCTCGGCCTCAAGGACGAGCCCTGGTAGTCACACCTCCTTCTCGTAGACGTACCCGTCGACGTCGAGGAACTCGTCGTAGTGGCCGTCGACGCGCTCGAACCCCCTGGACTCGTAGAAGCCCGTCGCGTCGTCGTTGTCCGCCATCACGACGAGGTCGACAGCATCGTAGCCCGCGTCGCGCGCGTCGCCCTCGACGCGCTCCAGCAACCGACTGCCGACGCCACGACCCTGGCTGTCGGGGTGGACGTACACCGCCCCGAGCGTGTAGCCGTCACTCGACGGCACACCGCTGGCGTACCCGACGAGGTCGCCGTCCGCGATGGCGACGAACGTCGTGCCGTCGCCGGTCCGGTACCGGTCCCGGAGGTCGTCCGGGTCGTAGTACTTCGCGAGGAAGTCTTCGACGGCGTCCGGCCCGACGATCGGGTCGTGGGCGTCGTGCCAGGCCGCCTCGGCGACGCGACGGACGGCGTCGGCGTCACTCGGGCGGGCTTCGCGGACGTGCATGGCGGTTCGTTCGCCAGACGGGGAGAAGTCGCTTTCCCCGCGCTCGCCGCCGGTGGCCGGTCAGTCGTCGCCGGTCGCTGGCGGCGTGGGCCACCTGGGCTTTCACCGAGCGTTCGCGACGCTGCGACTGCAGGATTCACATTCGCGGGCGTCCTACGAGCACGCGATGGAACTCACTCGGGCGGTCGTCGAAGCGAAGGCCAACGAGTACCGCGACAACGCCCCGCTGTACGCCGTCGAACGCGACCACCTGGGGATGCTGCCCGACGCCTTCCAGTCGGGCGAGTTCGGCTACCGTGACGCCGAGTGGGTCGTCCGCTGGACGTTCCGCCGGCACCTCGGCGCGTACCCCGAGACCGAGCGCCGTGCCCACGAGGACGCGTTCGGCGACAACGACGAGTCCGCGATTCGGACGGCGCTCGCCGACGCGCTCGCGGCAGATGCCCCCGAAGTTGCCGTGTCTCGCCTGACTGACCTGGACGGCGTCGACGTCCGGGTCGCGTCCGCGTTCCTGTTCTTCGCGGCCCCCGACGACTACGTCCCCGTCGGCGAACGCGAGTGGACGGTCCTGCGCGACGCCGGCGTCTTGTCGCGGGCGTATCCCGACTCGCTGACGCCGTCCGCGTACGCCGACTCCCTCGAGGCGTGCCGGTCGCTGACCGACCGCTTCGACTGCGACACGTGGACGCTCTATCGCGCGCTCTGGCAACTCGGCGCAGCCGAGGAGTGACGCCGTCGCCGCTGCTCGACTGCACGCAACGGCTCGACTGCACGCAACGGCTCGACTGCACGCAATAGTTCGCTGACGCAATAGCTCGACGACACGCCACGGCTCGCCGACACCACGACTCGCCGGAAGAGACGGCTCGCCGGCGAGTCACCGCCGCAAACACCCGACACCTCGCACAGACATCCTTTTTACCGGCCCGCCGCGTCGGCCGAATTGAGCCGACATGTCACGAACCGCCGCGCAGCGACCCCGGATGCGTAACGTCGTCGTGCTCGTCGCTGTCGGCGGGTTCGCGGGCGCGAACCTCCGGCACTTCCTCTCGCTCGTCGTGCCGGGGCTCGGCGGCACGTTCACCGCGAACGTCCTCGGCTGTCTCGCGCTCGGGGTCCTCTCCTACGAGGCCGAACTCGTCGGCGTGCTCTCCGAAGAGACGTGGTACCTGGCCGCGACGGGATTCCTCGGTTCACTGACGACGTACAGCACGTTCGCCCTGGAGACCGTCCAGGCGGCACCACTGCTGGGTGTCGCGAACGTGGCCGCGAACTACGCCGTCGGGTTCGCCGCAGTGCTCTTCGGCCGGCGCATCGTCCGCCGCGTCGCGGGGGTACGCGAATGACGTCCGCGGACCCCGTGTACCTGGTCGGTGCGGGCGCTTCGGTCGGCGCGGTCCTCAGGTACGCCACGAGCAGGTTTCTCAAGGGCGTGACTCAGGGGCGGCGGTTCACGTATGGGACGTTCGCGGTGAACGTCGTCGGCAGTTTCGCGCTCGGGCTCGTTACCGTCCTGGGCGCGGGCGACGCCGCCCTCCTCGCGATTGGTACCGGTGCCTGTGGGTCGTACACGACGTTCTCGTCGTTCTCAGTGGACACCGTCCGGCTCTGGGAGGCCGGCGACCGACTCCTCGCGGGCTGGTACGCGGCCGCGAACCTCCTCGGGGCGTTGTCCGGCATCGGCGCCGCCGCAGTGATCGCCGGGCTGGTGGTCTGAGGCCGTTCGAGCGTCGTCAACGCCCTTTCAGTCCCGGGCGCTCGCCGAACGCTCGCCCGGATTCACATGTCTGGCGGGCTAGGCTTATTACGTTCCAATTCAGTGACACCACCGTATGCCACTTACTGACGTGCTCGCCGCCGTCGCGTTCGGCCTCGAACAGGGAGAACTGATTGCGGTCGCCTTGTTCGGCGGCGGCGGCGTCGTCGCGCTCTGGTGGGGCGCAGTCAACTTCCGGGACGGCTACGCGATGTGGCGCCACGAACCCGTCGACGCCGCCGACGCCCGCTACGAGAGCGGCGTCGTCGAGGTCACGGGAACCGCAAACCCCCTCGACGACACCATCGTCGCGCCGTACAGCCAGGAGGCCTGTCTCGCGCACGAGTACCGAACGAAACAACGCCAAAACGACGTGGGTGACGACGACGATACGCCCGACTGGCGCACCGTCGAACGAGGGTCGGACCGCGTCCCGTTCGTCGTCGAGGACGACACGGGCACGGTCCCGGTCGACCCCGAGGGCGCGGACATCTCCATGAGCGACACGGACTACAGTTCGAGCACGCGCACGAAGCGATTGGAGGGGCGACTCGACGCCGGCGAAACGGTCCACGTGTACGGCTACCACCGCAAGGACGGCGACGGCGTGCTCGCCGACGAGGCGTTCCACGTCGGGGACGGCGAGGAGGTCAACTTCCGCATCGCCGACACCAGTGGCGGGCGAGCCGTCCTCCGACTCCTCGCCAAGGGCGCCGGCGCCGTCGTCTTCGGCGGCGTCTTCGTCGGCGTCGCGGGCTTCATCGCCGCGTCCGCCTGACGACCGGATTCCTTATACTGGGCGGGCACGCCCACTCAATCAATGTCGACCGACGACCTCGTCCGATTGCTGCGGGACGCGGACGCCGTCAAGTTCGGGGAGTTCGAACTCTCGCACGGCGGCACGTCGAACTACTACGTGGACAAGTACCTCTTCGAGACCGACCCCGACTGCCTGCGCGCCATCGCCGAGGCGTTCGCCGAGCGCGTCGACGCCGACACCAAACTCGGCGGCGTGGCGCTCGGCGGCGTCCCGCTGGCCGCCGCGACGGCCGTCCAAGCGGACGTCCCGTACGGTCATCGCGCGCAAACCAGACCAAG
>NZ_WUUU01000137.1 GCF_009831555.1 Halobacterium bonnevillei
CGCCCGGCGGCGACGTGAGTGCCCGTCGATCGCCGCCGTGCGGGTGGACCCGGCCGCGAGCGCGAACAGCGTGTCGGGCGTGCCGGACATGCATCGGGTGAATGGACAAGCGAACTTTAATTCAGCGGTCGTCTTCTTCAGGGCTGGCTGTGTTCCCGCCGGCCAGCGCAAGCTATATGACCCTCACCGTCGACCAGTTACCCAAGCAGAGTTGGGTTAGTTCAATCCAACTTTATAACAATGACACGCGACGCACTCGTCCTGCTCGGCCGGGACACGGCACACGCCCGCGAAACGCTCGCCACACACGCCCACAGACTCCGCGAACGGGACGTCACCGACGCCGTCCACGCTTGCCACTACGAACACGAACCCCGGCGAGACCTCCGCGAGCCGCTGGCCGCCGTGGACGCCGGCACGGTGTTCGCCGTACCGATGACTGCTGCGCACGCCCGCGAGACGACCGTGGACGTCCCCGCGGCCCTGGACCGTCTCGATGCCACTGTCCACTACTGCCGGCCCGTCTGCCGGAGCGTCGCCGTCACCGACGCGCTCCGCGACCGGGCCGCGGAAGCCGCGACCGGCGACCCCGCCGCAGTCGGGCTGGTCGCGCTCGGCGCCAGCTCCCAGCCCTACTACCGGCAGGTCGCGGAGTACCACGCCGCTCGGATGCGTGAGCACGGCGACTACGAGGACGTCGCCACGAGCTATCTCGTCCAGAACCCCGCCGCGGAGTGCCTGCGCTACAACCTCGACGGCGACGACGCCGTGGCTGTTCCGCTGTTCGTCGCAGGCAACGAGGCCACCGAACGGGACATCCCCGACCGACTCGAACTCGACCGCGGCGGCCTCGCGTACGCGGAGGTACTCGGAACGCACCCCAGGCTGACCGACGCAGTCGAGGCACAGGTCGCCGAGAAACGAGTGCTCGCAGAACGCGAGGGCGCGTCGACGTTCGAGGACGGCCTGACGGCGAACGCCACCGCGTTCGCGGCCGACGGCGACGGCCGGTAACCTCACCGGCGAACGGCAAGCACCGAGAGGTCCGAGAACGGTGTCTCCTCGCCTGCGTACTCGGCGAGGTCCGCCAGCGTCGTGCGCGCGACCGTCTCGTCGTCGTGTGTCAGCTTCTCCAGCACGAGCGCCGTCAGGTCCGGGGCCGCGCCCGCGTCCAGCAGGTCCGCCGCGATGTCGCCCGGCATCAGGTCGAAGGCCGCGGCAACACGAGCAGGTGACGGTCGCCAACGGCCTCTCGGAGGCGCCGCACGTCTGGGTCGAGGTCGCCGCGCTTGTGCAGCGTCACGAACTCGGTGTCCTCCATCGGCGTGCGGGCGCGACTCGCCGCCACCTGGAGCGACGAGATGCCGGGCACGACCCGCACGGGCGCGTCGACGGCCCGCTCGACCTTCCCGAGGAACTGGAAGCCCGAGTGGTTCGGGTCGCCCATCAGTACGGCCGTTCCGGTTTCGCCGGCCTCGACCCGCTCGGCGAACGCGGCCAGAGTCTCGCTCTCGTCGCGGTACCCACAGGTCAACAGGTCCGCGTCGGTCAGACCGACAACGAACTCCACGACCGTCTCGAACCCCACGACGACGTCAGCCTCGGCGATGGCGCGCTCGCCGCGAGGCGTCAGGAACTCCTGGTTTCCGGGGCCGATGCCGACAGCGTGCACCACAGCGTGGTCGTCATCGTGGGCCGCTTCCGGATGGCGGGCCGCGTACCTCGCTGGGTCCGGCCCCGAGTCGAGGTCGTCGTCGTCGCTCACTGTTCGTCCAGGACCACGTCGCCGTCACGGACGTCGCTGGCGACGTGAATCAGTTCGTTCGTGAGGCTGGCGGCGAGTCCGCTGCCACCGCGCCGCCCGACGTTCGTGATGAGGGGGACGCGTTGCTCGGCGGCGACCTCGCGGAGTCGCTGCCGGCTCTCCGCGGCCTTCACGAATCCGACGGGGGTCGCGACGATCGCGGCGGGCCGGGTGCCGTCCTCGAGGCAGTCCGCCAGCGCGAGCGCGGCCGTCGGGGCGTTCCCGACGACCGCTATCGCGCCGTCGTAGACGCCCTCGCTGTCGAGTTCGAGGACGGACGCGGCGGTCCGCGTCATCCCCGTTTCGGCGGCCAGCTCCGCGCCGTTGCCGATGGCCTTCCGGACCTCGCAGTCGTGGCCGCGGCCAGTGATGCCCGCCTTGACCATCGTGATGTCGGTCACGACGGGCGCCTCGTCGAGGACTGCGCGAGCGCCCGCTCGGACGGGCTCCGAATCGTCGGTCCCCGTGAATCGCAGCAGGTGCTGGAACTCGGGGTCGCCGGTCGCGTGCACGGACTTCTGGCGGATGCGGTCGGCGAGCGTCTCGTCGGGCACGAGGTTCCGCACGCGGTCCATGCTCGTCTCCGCGATCTCCATCGCGTTCGCCGTCGTCGCACCCAGGTCCGCGTACTCCTCGACGTCGCCGTCGTCGGTGTCGTCGGTAGCGTGGCCGTCAGTCGTCATCGGAGGCCACCTCCGTTTGCTCCGACTCGGCGGACTGACTGGCCCTCGCCTCGAGGTCGCCCTCGACCCGAAGGTTGAGGTCGCGGAGGCGCTCGGCCGTCGCCTCGTCGGCGTCCCAGAGGCCGCGCTCGACGGCCTCGAGGAGGGTGTCCGTGATGGACTCCAGCGCCCAGGGGTTCACGTCCCGCATCCAGTCCTGGCGGTCAGCGTCGAACGCGAACTTCTCGGCGACGTCCGCCCAGAGGCGGTCGGAGACCACGCCAGTCGTCGCGTCCCACCCGAGCGTCACGTCCACCGTCGAGGACAGGTCGCCGGCCCCCTTGTAGCCGTGGTCCTCCATCGAGCCGAGCCACTCGGGGTTGAGCACGCGGGCGCGCATCGCCTTCCGCACCTTCTCCTCGTTCGTGTAGACGTCGACGTTGTCCGGGTCGCTCGAGTCCCCGACGTAGGAAGCGGGTTCCTCGCCGCTCTCCTCGGCGACGGCGGAGATGAACCCGCCGTGGAAGGCGTACCAGTCCGAGGAGTCGAACTCGTCTTGCTCCATCGTGTCCTCGATTTTCACGGTCGCGTCGACGCTGCCGAGGCGGCGCTCGAAGGCGTCGTGAGCCTCGGAGACGCGGCCCCGCGCCCCCATCGCGTAGCCGCCCCACTGGACGTACACGTCCGCGAGGTCCGAGCGGTCCTCCCAGGTGCCCTCGTCGACGGCCTTGTTCGTGCCCGCGCCGTAGCCGCCGGGCCGAGTCGTGAACACGCGGTGCTTGGCGGATCGCTCGGGGTTCTCGACGCCCTGAGCTTCGAGTTCCTCGGCGTCCACCTCGACGTGCTTCTTCACGTAGTTCTGGTCGTGGGGCTCGTTCAGGTCGACGACCGCGTCCAAGGCGTCGTGAATCACGCCCGCGGCCTGCGGGAACGCGTCACGGAACAGTCCCGAGACACGCGTCGTCACGTCGATGCGGGGCCGCCCGAGTTCCTCGAGCGGAATCGGCTCCACGCCGTCGATGCGGCCCGCGTCGGTCCACACCGGCCGGACGCCCATCAGGCCCAGCACCTGCGCGATGGTCTCGCCGCGCGTCCGCACTGTCGGGGTACCCCAGGCGACGACGCCGACCTCCTCGGGGTATTCGCCTTCCGCCTCGTAGTGGCGCTGAACGACGCCGTCCGCGACTTCCTTCCCGACGTCCCACGCGGTCTTCGCGGGGACCTTCCGGGGGTCCAGCGTGTAGAAGTTCCGGCCGGTCGGCAGCAGGTCGACGCCGCCCCTGGTGGGTGCGCCGCTCCCGCCGGGTTCGACGTACTCACCGTTCAGCGCGTCGGCCGTCTGCGGGATCTCGGTCTCGGCGTCGAACACGCGCGGCGCGGCCGCCTCGCAGATGAACGCCAGCACCGCTCGGAGGTCGTCGTGCGCACCGGACGTCGCTTTCGCGTCCCCGAGGGTGTCGACGTCCACCACGAGGAGGTTCATGTTCACCTCGTCGTCCGGCCCGGCCTCGACGTTCGAGGCCGGCACGTCGAAGTCCTCCGCGGCGAGCGTCTCGACGAGGTCGACGCTCGTCTCGTACACTTCGTCTGCGGCCGCCGCGTACGTCATCCCCAGTTCGTCGCTGTACTCGCCCGGCGCGTCCAGCATCGTCTGGTAGTCCACGCCGAGGACGCCCGCGACGCTCTCGCGGAGCGACGGCGCGCCGGGGTTCTCGAGGCGCGTGAGCGCGACGAGGTACTCCACGAGACGGTCGCTCTCGGGCGGTTCCCCCATCGTGTGGAGGCCGAGGCGGATCTGGGTGGTCTTCACGTCCGTCACGTACTCGTGGACGCGCTCGACCAGCTCGTCGATTGCGACGTCGTCACCAGCTACCGCGCCCTCCGCGAGCGAACTCCCCGCTTCGTCGGGTCCGCGAACGTCGGCTTTCTCGTCGACGACACCGGCAATTCCGAGTTCTACGGCGAGGTCGAGGTCGTCGACCTGCTCGCGGATGCGGTCGGCGAGGTGGTCCTCGGCGTCCGCGCCCGCGCCGGTGCCGGCTTCCCGGTAGCGCGACGCGAGTTCCTCCAACTCCGCGAGTTCGTCGTACGTGCCCGCGTTGCTCATCACCGGCGTCAGGTAGTCCACGACGGCGGCGTACGACCGGCGCTTGGCCTGCGTTCCCTCGCCGGGGTTGTTGACGATGTACGGGTAGACGTTCGGCAGGTCGCCGACCAGCGCGTCCGGCGCGCTCTCCGCGTCCAGTCCCACGGTCTTCCCGGGCAGCCACTCGAGGCTGCCGTGGGTGCCGAGGTGGACGACGGCGTCCGCGTCGAAGTCGTTCCGGAGCCACGCGTAGAAGGCGTAGTAGTCGTGTGGCGGCTGGAGGTCGCTGTCGTGGTAGACCTTCTCCGGGTCCATCCCGAACCCGCGCGGCGGCTGGACGGTCACCAGGACGTTCCCGAACTCCACGCCGGGGATGGCGAACGGCCGTTCGGGCGGGTCGCCCCACTCTTCGAGGACGTTCTCGCGGAACTCGGGGTTCGCGTCGGCCCACCAGTCGGCGTACTCGTCTGTCGAGACTAGGTCGACGCTGTGCTCGCGCACGTCCTCGGGCGCAACCCAGCGGTCGTCGAGCGTGAGCTGGCTCGTCAGCCGCTCGACGAGCGACTGACCGTCCGGGGGCGACTCGCTGCCCAGGTCGTAGCCCCGCGCACGCAGTTCGTCGAGCAGATTGACCGTGCTCTCCGGCGTGTCGAGGCCGAACGCGGTGCCGATGCCGTCGTCGCTCGGCGGGTAGTTGTGGAGGACGACGGCGACCTGCTTCTCGTCGTTCTCGAGGTGCCGGAGGCGCGCCCAGTTCACCGCGAGGCTCGCGGCGTGGTCGACCCGGTCCTCGATGGGGAAATGCTGCTTGGGCGCGGAGCCGATGCCTGCCTCGTCGACGGTCCGTTCCTTGCCCGAGATGGGGTGCGTGATGACGTTGCCGTCGAACTCCGGCAGTGCGACCGAAAGCGCCAGTTCGAAGCCCACCACGCCGGTGTCCGAGGATTCGTACCGCGACCGCGAGCGCATCGTCGTGATGGTCTGGAGGACGGGGACGCCGAGACGGTCGAGGAACACGTCCTCGGCCGAATCGCCCTCGTCGCTGGCCGAGCGGCCTCGTTCGTCCATCGACAGCGAGAACATGAACGACGAGAGCACGGCGTCCACGACCGGCTCGCCGTCGGCGGTTCCACCGGCTCCATTCCGAGGCGTCTCCGACCCTTCGCCGTCCTCGAGCAGCCACTGGTCCGTCACCCACTCCGCGTCTTGCTGTTCGTCGCTGTCCGTGGCCGGGTTGCAGAACACCGGCAAGGCGTTCGCGCCCCGTGCCTCCAGCGCGCGGACGACGCTGTCGACGTACGTCGTGTTCTCGTGCGTCCAGTGGGATTCGTAGAACCAGACCGCGACTGTCGGCCGGTCGGCGTCGAAGGTCGCGCGCAGTTCGTCGTACTCCGCGCCCGGGTGGTCGGGGTGGTAGACGCCCTCGGTGGGGAGCGCGACGGGGTCGTCGTACGCACGGTCGGCCGCCGAGTAACGGTCGACGAGGAAGCGCACGCAGTTGGCGACGTTCGCGGTGCCGCCCGTCTCGAGGTACTCGTAGACGGTCTCGCGGTCCTCGTCGGCGACGGTGGTGTCCTCGATGGCGTACGCGTCGCCGGTGGATTTGACGACCAGCGGGACGCCGGCGTCCGCGAGTCGCTCGATGGCCCGGTCGTAACCGGGCATGCTGTCCTCGGCGCCGTGCAGCCAGAACACGGCGGCGTCGGCGTCCGTGGCGGCGTCGACGAACGCCTCGACGTCGGTGTCGTCGTCGAGGTCGCTCTCCGAGCGCACGACGAGGTCGGCGTCGACGCGCTCGGCGGCCGCCTGTACGGCGCCGAGTTCGTTCTCGGTCGCGGTGTAGAGTGCAAGCGTAGGCATAAGTCTGTTAAACCCTCGTTGTGGTATTACAACTATGGTTGAATTAGGAAGCGGCAAAAAGGTGTCGCCCGACCGGCGCGGGAGCGTACCGTTCCCGGCCGTCGTCGGCCAGCAGTTCCTCAAAACCGGTCTGCTCGCCGTCGCCGCCAACGACGACCTCGACGGCCTGCTCGTCGCCGGCGAGAAGGGCACCGCGAAGTCCACGACTGCGCGGGCCCTCACCGACCTGCTCCCGGACCAGCGCGCAGTCACCGACTGCCCCTACGGCTGTCCACCAGACGACCCCGAACGCCAGTGCGCGGACTGTCGGGGCCGCGACGACCCACCCGTCGAAACCCGCCCGGTCCCGTTCGTCACGCTCCCACTCGGCGCGTCACGCGACCGCGTCGTCGGCTCCCTCTCCGTCACGGACGCGCTCGCCGGCGACGCCGAGTTCAACCCTGGTTTACTCGCGCGGGCGAACCGCGGCGTCCTCTACGTCGACGAAGTGAACCTCCTCGACGACCACCTGGTCGACGTCCTGCTCGACGCTGCCGCCTCCGGCGTCAACCGCGTCGAGCGCGACGGCGTCAGCGTCGTCCACCCCACGTCGTTCACGCTGATCGGCACGATGAACCCCGAGGAGGGCGAACTCCGCCCGCAGTTCCGCGACCGCTTCGCGCTCCGGGTCGAGGTCGCCGGCCGCGATGACATCGAAGACCGCGTCGAAATCCTGGACCGCGCACTCGACGGATTCAGCGGGGACTACGCCGAGGAGACCCGGCAGATCCAAGACAGCCTGCTCCAGGCCCGGGACCTGCTCGCTTCGGTCACACTCCCGGACTCGCTGGCGCGCGACGTCGCCGAACTCTGCCGGGACGCTGGCGTCGACGGCCACCGGGCAGACGTCGCAACGGCCCGCGCCGCCCGCACGCTCGCGGCGCTCGACGGCCGACCGACGGTCACCGAGACGGACGTCCGGCGGGCTGCCGAGTTCGCTCTCCCTCACCGTCTCCAGTCCCGGCCGTTCGAGGACGCACCCGACACAGGGGACGTCGTCGACGACCACTTCGAGGACGAGAACGACGAGCGTGATGCGGACCAGTCCGAGGAGTCCGCAGAAGCGGCCGACGGAGACAGCGACGAGGCCGGGCCCGCCGCCTGTGACGCGGAGACCGAACAGGACGCTGGCGGCGACGGGGACGAGTCCCCGAATCCGGCGCCCGCCGGCCGCGACGGCAAGACGAACGGCGAGGACGGCGGCGGCGAGGCCGGGGAAGATGGCGACGGCGTGGACGGCGGCGAGACTGGGGAAGATGGCGACGGCGTGGACGGTGGCAGCGAGACCGACGAAGCGACGCCGCTCGTGCCCGGACAGCCGCGTGCGGAGTCTGTCGCACCCGGAGCGGGGACCGCGCCCGAGACGGAGTCCCCGAACGCGGAAGGACCGGACGGCGGCGGTCGGGCCACCGCGAGGCCGAGCACGGACGGACGCGGACCACGCGTGCGGACGGAGCGCGCGTCCCCGACGGACGACGTCGATGCGGCCGCATCTGTACGAGCGGCCGCCGCACGGGGCGGCGACACAGTCGAATCCCGGGACCTCCGGCAGTCCGTTCGAGCGGGTTCGGCGTCCGCGCTCGTCGTGTTCGCAGTGGACGCGAGCGCGTCGATGCGGGGACCGATGCGCGCAGCGAAAGGCGTGGCACTCGACCTGCTGCGGGACGCCTACGAGCGTCGCGACGAGGTGGCAGTGGTGACGTTCGCGGGTGACGACGCCGACGTGGTGTTGCCGCCGACGGACAGCGTGACGCTGGCAGCACGCCACCTCAAGTCGCTCCCGACCGGCGACCGCACGCCGCTCCCGGCGGGCCTCCGGGCCGCAGACGACGTGCTGGCGCGCTCGAACCCGGACGCCGCCGTCGTGGTCGTCGTGACTGACGGGTGCGCGAACGCCGGCTCGGACGCCCCG
>NZ_WUUU01000138.1 GCF_009831555.1 Halobacterium bonnevillei
CCCGGCGGGCGCGAACGCCGACGCGCTCGCGGAAATCATCGCTGCGGGCGCGCTCGCCGGCGAGCTCAGCCTCCTGTCCGCGTTGGCCTCGCGCCACCTCTCCTCGGCGCACGCCGAACTCGGCCGATAACAGGTCTGAACGAAAACACTTTGCCGCCGGCGGCGAATCACGCCCCATGGCATCGTCCGAGCTACGAGCCACGGTCCTCCGGAACGTCGCCGTCGGATTCGGGGCTGCAGTGGTCCTCTTCGGCGTCGCCCTGTTCGTCGACTTCCCGTTGCTCCTCCTGGGGATGCTCATGGTGGGCATCCCGCTGTTCGTCGTCCCGGCGATGGTCGGCCTCACGGACATCGGCATCGAGACGGCGGCGGCGAGCGCCCGCATCGGCGCATCCACGGGGCAACCCGAACAGTACCAGACTGGGAGTCTGTTGCCCATCCCGAACAAACTGCAGGCCGTCTGCTGGCTGTCGGGCGTGGGCGTCGTGGGCGTCGTGCTCCTGGCGGCTGTCGCCTGACGGTCGCGCTGCGAGCACTTTCACTTTCAGCCCGCGGCAGACACGGAGTTATTTTCCCGCGGTTCGATTCCTGTAATATGAACGTCCGCAACGACTGCGACGACCCCGACCCGGGCGGGTCGCGGGCGGTGCGCGCGCTCCGCGTGCTGAAACTCCTGCTCACCGTCCTCATCCTCGCGTTGACGCTGTGGCGCGGCCTCGCCGGCGGCCCGCTGTAACCCCGACGCTCGCACGCCTCGCCCGCATCGAATCCGGGAAACCACTTCCAACCGACAACGCGTTGAGAAGTACCTATACGCTGCGAGCGTCGTACGTGTGGCAATGACACTCAATACTGGCCCCATCGACTACGGGGCGCTCGGCGACGGCCGCGGGTGCAACTACTGGCGCCTGGAACCCGCGCTCGCTCGCGAAGCACGCCGCGTCTACCCCGAGGACGAGTACGAGTGGGCGGCCCCCAGACTGGGCGGGTTCGGCGCGACGGTCGGGAACGCCATCGCGGCGAACTCCGACGTCGTCGACGAACACGGCCCCGAACTCAGGACGTACGACAGGCGCGGCAATCTCGCGAACGACGTCGACTACCACCCCGCGCAGATCGAGAACGAGCGACTCAGCTACGACAGCGGCCTGATTGCGGACGCCTTCGACGCGCCGCCCGACCGCGAGGACCCGGTCGGTCTGCTGCACACGCTCACGATGCAGCAGATACTGTGCTACGCCGACGTCGGCCTCGCGTGCCCCGTCTCCATGACCGCGGGTGCAGCGCTCGTCCTCCGGAACCACGACCACGACGGCCACTACGACCACTATCTGGACGGATTGACGGCTCGGTCCCACGATGACCTGATCCAGGGCGCGATGTTCCTCACCGAAGAGCAGGGCGGTAGCGACGTCGGAGCGACGGAGACGGTCGCCAGGCCGGCCGACGACGCCGCGCCCGCGGACAACGGCGTCCCCGCCGACCGCGTCTACGAACTCACCGGCGAGAAGTGGTTCTGCTCGAACATCGACGGACAGGGGACGCTGGCGCTCGCGCGCCGGCCCGACGCGCCCGACGGGACGAACGGCCTGTCGCTGTTCGTGGTGCCCCACGAACTCCCGGACGGCAGACCGAACCACCAGCGGTACCGCCGCCTCAAGGACAAACTCGGCACCGTCAGCGTCCCGACCGGCGAGGTCGAGTTCGAGGACACCGTCGGCTACCTGGTCGGCGACCCCGAACGCGGCTTCGAGTACATGACGACGATGCTGAACTACGAGCGCGTCACGAACGCCACCGGCGCCGTCGGCGTCGTCGGTCGCGCGCTCCTGGAGAGCAAAATTCACGCCGCGAACCGCGAGGCGTTCGGGAACCCCATCGCGGAGTACCCCCTGATGCGCCGGGACCTCGTGGACATGCAGGTGGATTTCGAGGCCGCGCTCGCGTTCTCGATGGAGGCCGCCCGCCACTTCGACCGCTACGAGCGCGACCACGACGACACCGAGGCGTTCCGGTTGCTGCGCGCGCTCGTCCCCGTCGCCAAACACCGGACGGGCCGCATGGCCATCGACGCCGCCTCCTACGCCATGGAGATACAGGGCGGGAACGGCTACGTCTCGGAGTTCGTCACCAATCGCCTGCTGCGGGACGCCCAGGTCCTCCCGATCTGGGAGGGCACGTCGAACATCCTCTCCCTGGACCTCCTCCGGGCGTTCGAGGTCGAGGACGCGCACGAGGCGCTGCTGCCGCTGGTCGACGACTACCTCGACGAGGTCTCCCACCCCGCGCTCGCCGACGTCGAGGCGACGGTCCGGGACCGCCACGAGACGCTCCAGGCGGCCCTGCTCACGGTCGCGTCGGCGGACGACGCGTACGCCCAGCACGAAGCCAAGGAACTCGCCGACCTGCTGTTCGACGTGGTCACTGCGGCTATCCTGCTCGCGAAGGCCCAGCGCCGCCTCGACGAGGACGGCGACGCGCGCGAGGCCGCCGTCGCGGCGTGGTTCGTGGAGACGACGCTCGCGCCGGGCGACGACCGCGGCATCCTCGACGGCGACGCGCTCCCGCTCGAGTGCTTCGATGCCGTCGTCCGCTACGATAGCCTCGATCCTGCCGTGGTCGCGGACTGAGCGCGCAGTGAGTACTCCCTACAGCAGCCGGTAGCCGTCGCCGTCGCGGGTCACCTCGCCCGCCCGCTGGAGCTTCCGGAGCGCGCGCTCGACGTAGTCGCCGTCGACGCCGTGCTCGGCGGCGAACGACTTCACTTCGGCCTCGGTGGGGTCGTCGAGCTCCCGGAGCGCCGTCTCGACGGCGTCTCGCTTCCCGAGGCTGCGAGCGGACTGCTCGACGCGGTCCTCGACGGCCGCCACCTCGTCGGTGTCCACGCCCGCGGCGTCGAGGAACTCCTCGTCGCTCATCCCGGCGTCCTCGGCGAAGTCGCCGAGGGTCGTGAACGCCTCGACGTCGGCGAACGCGTCGCCGTGCCCGGCTCGGTTCGCGAGCATCGACGCCCGCACCTCGCGGGCGTGGTCCTCGTCGTCCGTCGTGACGAACTGCCGGAGGTTCGAGAACTGGTGGCGTTTCTCGCAGCGCGGACACCCCGACGTCTGCGGGCGTCCCTCCACGACCCAGAGCGCGCCGCAGTCCGTGCAGCCGACGACGGCGTACGTCATCTACTCCGGTGTCAGTCGGCTCGGCAGATAAACGTCCCGTCCGCGAGCGCCGGACTGGCGGCTCGAAACCGCGGCAGTGCTGCAGTCCGATTCGCGTGTCGCATTGCAGTCCGTCTCGTGGGTCTCGCTGCCGCTACCGCCCGGGTTTTTGCCGGTCGGGGCCGTCGTCTCGGGCATGGAAACCGTAGAACTCGCGGAGCGCGACGTGGTCGAGGCCGTCGAGGGCGTCCACCTGGCACAGCTCGCCGTCGGCGACAACATGAGCGTCCAGCACTTCCACATCGAGCCCGGCGCGGACGTCCCGGCCCACGACCACCACCACGAGCAAGCGGGGTTCGTCTACAAGGGCGTGCTCACGTTCGACGTCGAGGGCGAGGAGCACGTCGTGACGGCCGGCGAGTCGTACGCGATTCCCGGCGGCGAAACGCACGGCGCGGTCAACGACGGCGACGAGCACGTCCGGGGCGTGGACATCTTCTACCCCGCTCGAGAGAACCCGGACTGGCAGGGGTAACTGGGGGACCGACACCGCAGACCTATCGACTAGCTAACTTTTATCGTCGCCCCCGCCGAAGGCGCTAGTATGGTAGGGGTCAACACACTGCGAGAGATGTACGAGCAGATGGTGACCGCTCGCGAGTACGAACAACGCCTGCAGGAGGCCTACCTCGAGGGCAAGGAACCCGCGTTCGACATCTCCGCGGGGCCGATTCCCGGTGAACTGCACCTCGCGGCGGGCCACGAAGCCTCCGCGGCCGGTGTGTGCGCGCACCTCCGGGACGAGGACACGGTGACCGCGCCACACCGCCCGCACCACATCGCCATCGCGAAGGGCGTCGACCTCGACCGGATGACCGCCGAGATATTCGGCCGAGAGACCGGCCTCTGCAAGGGGAAAGGCGGACACATGCACCTCTTCGACCCGGACGTCAACTTCGCGTGCAGCGGTATCATCGCCCAGGGCTGCCCGCCCGCAGTGGGCGCCGCGATGGCCGCCGACAAGCGAAACGAGGACGCCGTCGCCGTCGCCTTCCTCGGCGAGGGCGCCGTCGACCAGGGCGCGTTCCTCGAATCCCTGAACCTCGCGGCCGTCCAGAACCTCCCGGTCGTGTTCGTCGTCGAGGACAACGACTGGGCGATCAGCATGCCGCAGCCGCGCATCACCGACGTGAAGACGACCGCGCAGCGCGCCGACGGGTTCGACATGCCCGGGATCCGCGTCGACCACGACGACGCAATCGCCGTCTACGAGGCTGCGGGGGACGCCATCGGCCGCGCCCGCGACGGGAACGGCCCAACGCTCCTCGACGTCCAGGTGCACCGCCGGATGGGGCACTTCATGGGCGACCCCCAGACCTACCGGCCGGAGGACGACCAGGAGCGCGCAAAGCGCCACGATTCAATCGAGCGCCTCGCCGAGGACCTCCGCGAACACGGCGTGGACGACGACGAACTCGCGGAGGTCCGCGACAGCGCCGAGCAGCGCGTCGCTGACGCTATCGAGTGGGCGCGCGAACAACCCGAACCTGACCCGGCGGCCGCCCACGAGGACGTGTTCGTGGACGAACCGACCGCGGCGAGCGGAGGTGACGACTGATGGCGAAGACGGAATCCGACCCCGGAACGGCCGGCGCGGACCGCGAACTCACGATGAGTCGCGCGATGGTCGACGCCATTACGTCGGAGATGCACGCCGACGAGGAGGTCTTCTACATGGGCGAGGACGTCCAGGACTACGGCGGCATCTTCGACTCCACGCAGGGCCTGCTCAAGGAGTTCGACCGGGACCGCGTGATGGACGTCCCCATCAGCGAGACCGCGTACGTCGGCGCGGCCGTCGGCGCCGCGCAAGCGGGCATGCGCCCCATCGCGGAGATCATGTTCACGGACTTCGTCGGCGTCTGCCTCGACCAGGTGTACAACCAGATGGCGAAGAACACGTACATGAGCGGCAGCGCGGTCAACGTCCCGATGGTGCTGACGACCGCCGTCGGCGGCACGTACAACGACGCCGCCCAGCACTCACAGACGCTGTACGGCCTGTTCGCGCACCTCCCCGGAATGAAGGTCGTGGTGCCGTCGACCGCCTACGACGCGAAGGGCCTGATGCACGCCGCGGTCCGGGACGACGACCCCGTCGTCTACATGTTCCACAAGCGCCTGATGGGTATCGGCTGGATGCCCGCGCCCGAGGGCCCGAAGACGCCGGTCCCCGAGGACGACTACACGATCCCCATCGGCGAAGCGGACGTGAAACGCGAGGGCAGCGACGTCACCGTCGCGACGCTCGGCCTGCACGTCCACCGCGCGCTCGAGGCCGCCGAGGAACTCGCGGCGACGTCGACGTCGAGGTCGTCGACCTCCGGTCGCTGGTCCCGATGGACACCCGGACTGTCGTCGACTCCGTCGAGAAGACGGGCCGACTCGTCGTCGTCGACGAGGACTACCAGTCCTACGGCGTCACCGGCGAGGTGACCGCGCGGGTCGCCGAGCGCGCCCCGGACGCCCTCGAGGCCGTCGAGCGCGTCGCGGTGCCGGACGTCCCGATTCCGTACGCGCGGCCCCTGGAGAACGAGGTGAACCCACAGGTCGGTGACGTCGTCGAGGCGGTCGAATCCGTCACATGACGGCAGCCATCGACTCGACCGCCGTCTGGCCGGACGACGCCGAGGACGTCGATGAGGGCGTCGTCTCGAACTGGTTCGTCCGCGAGGGCGGCCACGTCGAGGCGGGGGAGACGGTCTGCGAGATCCAGATCGAGAAGGTCAGCGTCGACGTCCCGGCCCCGGAGAGCGGGACGCTCGTCGAGCGGACGGTCGGCGAGAACGAGGAGTTCCGGCGCGGCGACGTGCTCGGCCGCATCGAGACGGAGTCGTAGCTGGCCGGCCGCTTCCCGAACAAAACCGGCACGCTGGGGCTGAACGCTCAGTTCCGCGAGGCCTTCGACGTCCTCGGCGCGAGCCGAGGGATCGAGAACAGACTTACGCGAGGTCCTCGATGCGTTCGACGACTTCGTCGGCGAACTCCGAGGTGGAGAGTTTCACGCCGCCCTCGACCTGGCGTTCGAGGTCGTAGGTGACGCGGTGTTCGCTGATCTGGTTCTCGACGGCTTCGTGCACGAGGTCGGCGGCGTCGTCCCAGCCGATGTACTCGAGCATGAGTTTGCCGGAGAGAATCATCGCGGTCGGGTTCGCTTTGTCCTTGCCGGCGTGCTTCGGCGCGGAGCCGTGCACGGGTTCGGCGAGCACGCGGCCGTCACCGAAGTTCGCGCCCGGCGCGATGCCGAGGCCGCCGATCTGGGCGCCCGCTGAGTCGCTGAGGTAGTCGCCGTTGAGGTTCGGCATCGCGAGGACGTCGTAGTTCGTGGTGCGGGTGAGCAGCTGCTGGAGCATGTTGTCCGCGATGCGGTCCTTGACGACGACCTTGTCCTCGGGCGCTTCGCCGTCGTACTCCTCCCAGAGGGTGTCCTCGTCGATGGTCTGCTCGGGGAAGTCCTCCTCGGCGACCTCGTAGCCCCAGTCGCGGAACGCGCCCTCGGTGAACTTCATGATGTTGCCCTTGTGGACGAGCGTGACCGAGTCGCGGTCGTTCTCGATGGCGTACTCGATGGCGCGTCGGACGAGGCGCTTGGTTCCGTACTCGGTGATGGGCTTGACGCCGATGCCGACGTCGCCCTGGTGGATGGTCTCGTCGAAGCCCATGTCGTCCTCGACGAACTCGCGGACCTGCTCGACGTCGTCGGTTCCGGCTTCCCACTCGATGCCGGCGTAGACGTCCTCGGTGTTCTCCCGGAAGTTCACCATGTCCATCTCCTCGGGGTTCTTGACGGGGGACGGGACGCCGTCGAGGTAGTAGGTCGGTCGGACGTTCGCGTAGAGGTCGAGTTTCTTGCGGAGTGCGACGTTCAGGCTGCGGAAGCCGGAGCCAACGGGCGTCGTCAGCGGGCCCTTGATGGCGACGCGGTGCTCGCGGATGGCCTCGACGGTCTCCTCGGGGAGGTTCTCGTCGTACATCTCCCGGGAGTCCTCGCCCGCGTAGACGTCCATCCACGCGATGTCGTGACCGGTGGCCTCTGCGGCCGCTGTCAGCACCGTCTGTGCGGCCGGTCCGACGTCTTTGCCGATTCCGTCCCCGTGGAGAACCGGGATAATAGGGTGGTCGGGGACGTCGAGTTCGTCGGCGGCCTCGTCGTAGGAAATCTGCTCCCCGGCGTCGGGGACCGAAATCTTGTCGTAGCTCATGTCGTTTGGAAATCGCGGGAAGCGCCTAAAAGGACTGCTGTTTCGGGCGGCCCCGCCAATTGTTGCCGCGTTCGACGCTCACGAAACCGCTCGCGCTGGGGCGCCTCCCGGGGATGCTCGGGTACCCGTCAGTCGCCTGTCTCGGGCGACTCGGACGCACCTGAGCGGGGGATGTCCGTCGACTGGCGCGGGCCGGACGAGGGCTGCCAGCGCGACGAGCACGCGGTAGCATCCTGGCACGAACGAGCGCCGCTGGAGGTCGATGCGCACGGAGTTCGCGACGGCGGAGTTCATGCGTGGATTCCGTACGCACTAAGGCCCGGCGCGAGCCAGTGTTCGGCATGCGAATACTCGTGCACGGCGGTGCTGGGAGCGCGCCGGACGACCCGGAACCGAGGCAGGCAGTCCTGGACGACGCTGCGGCCGCGGGCGCCGGCGAGGACGACGTCGTGGACGCGGTTGAGGCCGCGATTCGCGTGCTGGAACGGGACGCCCAGTTCAACGCCGGGACCGGCGGCGCGGTCCAGTCGGACGGCGTCATCCGGACGGACGCCGGCGTGATGACCAGCGACCGCGACGCGGGCGCGGCGGCGTCGATGCCCGGCGTCGAAGCCGCTGTGTCCGTCGCTCGCGCCGTGATGGAGGAGACTCCGCACGTGCTCCTGAACGGCGTCCACGCGGTGGACTTCGCCGCCGACGTCGGCGTCGAGACCGAAGTCGACCTCTGGAGCGAGGACGCCCGGGAGCGCTGGGAGGACCTCGAGGACTATCCCGAGGGCGGCCCGCTCAAGCACCGCGACTGGATTCGCGACCGCTTCGGTACCACCGACCCTGAGGGTCGAGCCGCCGACGGCGGATACGAGAAGGACCACGACACCGTGGGGGCGGTGGCGTTCGACGGCGACGAGTTCGCCGCCGCGACGTCGACGGGCGGCCGCTGGCTCG
>NZ_WUUU01000139.1 GCF_009831555.1 Halobacterium bonnevillei
GAGTCCGATCCGGAGCGGGAAGCGCGCGTAGAGGTCGGCGAGGCCGACGGCGACGACGGCCGCCGGGGAGATGGCCGCAGTGACGACGACGTCGACGGTGCGCATGAGCGTGCGCAGCGTCTGCTCGGCCATCACCGGCCACGCTAGCGCGAAGACGCGCCGCCACACCCCGCGGAGACGAGAGCGCACACGCTCCGGTGGTAGCGAGTCGGAATGTGCCTACCGGTCTCCGTCAACAACCGCCCCCGCTCCGTCCCGCACTTTCACTTTCACTCCGGTTTGGTCGGTTTTATGTTCTCCCGGGGCATCGGTACAGTTGTCACACGCTCGATTCCTTTCGCTTTCTTCGGGCGCTGCATCACCAACCGTTAACAGTATCTCCGTCATAGCCGCGGACATGATCGAGATAGACGACGTGCTCGACGCCCGCGAGCGCGTGGCGAACGTCGCCCGACACACCCCCCTGGATTACTCGAACACGTTCTCCCGGATGACGGGCGCGGAAGTCCACCTGAAACTGGAGTGCTTCCAGCGCACGGGCGCGTTCAAGATTCGCGGCGCGACCAACCGCATCCGCACGCTCTCCGAGGCGGAGCGCGACGCGGGCGTCGTCACGGCGTCGGCGGGCAATCACGCGCAGGGCGTTGCGCTCGCTGCAAGTCGGTCGGGCGTCGACGCGAAGGTCGTGATGCCGGAAGCCGCCCCCATCTCGAAGATCAAGGCGACCAGGAGCTACGGCGCGGAAGTCGTCCTCCACGGCGTCGACTACGACGCCGCGCAGACCCACGCACACGAACTCGAGGAGTCGGAGGGCCGCACGTACGTCCACGCCTTCGACGACGAGCACGTGATGGCCGGGCAGGGGACGATCGGCCTGGAGATCGTCGAGGACCTCCCGGAGGTGGAAACGGTGGTCGTCCCCATCGGGGGCGGCGGCCTCATCTCGGGCGTCGCCACCGCCGTGAAGGCCCACGACCCCGACGTGCGCGTCGTCGGCGTGCAGGCCGAGGGCGCGTCGGCAGCGGCGCAGTCCCTCCAGAAGGGAGAACCGCGGAGCCTGGACTCTGTGGACACCATCGCCGACGGCATCGCCGTGCGCCGGGTCGGCGAGAAGACGTTCCCCGTCATCCGGGAGCGCGTCGACGAGGTCGTCACCGTCTCCGACGACGAGATCGCGACCGCGCTCATGCTGCTGCTGGAGCGCGGGAAGACGCTCGTCGAGGGCGCCGGCGCGGCGCCGCTGGCCGCGCTCCTGGAGGGGAAGTTCGTCTACGAACCGGACGAAGTCGTCGTCCCCGCGCTCTGCGGCGGGAACATCGACCTGAACCTCCTCACGACGGTCATCATGCGCGGCCTCGTCGACCAGGGCCGCTACGTGAAACTCCGGACTGTGCTCAAGGACCGCCCGGGCGCGCTCGACGACCTGGTGGACGTCGTCGCCGAGGAGCGCGCGAACATCTACGCCATCCAGCACGACCGGACGAACCGCGACATCGCGATGAACGCCGCCGAGGTGGAACTCGACCTGGAAACGCGCGGCCCCGAACACGTGGACGCGCTCATCGACCGCATCCGCGAGGAGGGCTTCGACGTCACTGTTCTCAACGGCCCGCGCCCCCGGAGCTAACGCACTCCTGCCACCGGCCCGTGGCCCGGTGCGAACGCAACCCTGTCGCGGCTGGCGCCGGTGCGAACGAAATCCTGTCGCGGCCGGCCACGGTGGTAACGCTACCCTGTTACGGCCGCCCCGGGCTGGCCGCCCGCCGGGTCGTACTGTCTGCGAACTGGACGGTCGTGCTCGCGAAACTGAACGTGATCGCTCTCGAACCGGAACGCCGAGTCTTTAATACCCACGCCGCCGACGCAGTGTACATGAAGCGGACCATCGAGACGCCCGACGCCCCCGCCGCGGTCGGCGCGTACAGTCAGGCGACGAACGACGGCGACATCCTGTTCACGGCCGGCCAGATACCGCTGACGCCGGAGGGCGACCTCCTCGACGACGAACCGATCGCCACCCAGACCCGCCAGAGCCTCGAGAACGTGAAGGCGATTCTCGAGGCCGAGGGGCTGACGATGCAGGACGTCCTGAAGGTGTCGGTGTACCTGGACGACATCGACGACTTCGACGAGATGAACGCCGCCTACAAGGAGTACTTCCAGGACAATCCGCCCGCGCGGTCGGCGATCGAAGTCGGGAGCCTCCCGAAGGGCGCCGGCGTCGAAATCGAAGCCATCGCCGCGCAGCGAGACTAGATGGAGCGGGCCACGCTGGACGCGCTGGCGTGGGGCGCGGTCGGCGCGCTGACGTTCCTCGTGCTCGCGCAAGCCTACCGGTTCTTCGCCGACGCAGGCCTGGGCTTCCTGCCGTTGCTGGGCGTCGCCGTCGCCGTATTCGCGGTTACGGCAGCGGGCGCTCGCGCGTTCGCCGCCCGCCTCTCCTGACGCGAAAAGAAGGCTTTAAACGAACGACCACGCTAGAGTTCGACGGGCCGGGATGGCCGAATGGCAAAGCGCACGCCTGGAAAGCGTGTCCCCTTACGGGGTTCAGGGTTCAAATCCCTGTCCCGGCGCTTCTCGTGACGCAGTGTCGTCGAGCAGCGCGTCCGGTCGCGCTGCGAACGCCACCGTCGCGCGAGCGTAGAGGGATTGTGAATCCTGGACGTCGCAGCGACCGAGCGTAGCGAGGTCGACCGTCTTCCTCCGGTTCAAATCCCCGTCCCGGCGTTTTCATCCGACTCACACCGCCCAGCGACGGGTATTGTGCCGAGCGTGCGGTGACCGAGTGAGCGCGAGGGGTTTTGAACCCTGCAGGTCGCAGCGCGTTCAGGCCCAGCGTGACTCGGTGACGTCGTCGGGGAGCGAGGTCTCGCTGTGGTGTCGCGGGTAATGACGGCGTAATCTCGTTTAGCAGGCGCATAGCCAAGGAGCGTCGTCGTTGTTTCCTTAACATGACAACTTGCGACCGGTCGCCGGGGGAGGCGCTCGCGGACCTCCAGCAGGCGGACCAGGTTCGCATCTCGGTCGCGGACCAGCACTTCGAGGGCACGACGCGGCGAAAGTCCGCGTCCGGGGACCGCATCCGCGCCGTCGTACAGACCGGAGACGACCACGTGTTCCGCATCACTTCGGAGTGGGCGCAGGGGTGGCTCGACCCGCTCGTGGACGAGTACGTGGACGGTGACCGCGTGCAGCCGGTCGGGACGCTGGGGGAGCTGGAACTGGTCGATGGTGACGGTGGCCCGTAGTTTCTTGCACAATCGGCCTGTTGGTTGACACATGAGTGACACACCAGTGCCGGTCGAGGAAGACGAGGAGTACGTCGTCGACGTCGAGGACATCGGCGAGGAGGGGGACGGCGTGGCGCACGTCGACGACTTCGTGGTGTTGGTGCGGGACGCCGACATGGGCGACCGGGTGCGCGTCCGCATCGACCGCGTGGAATCCGAGTTCGCGATGGCGGAGGTGCTGGGGCACGAGTCCGACGTCGGGTAACTTAAAACCGGCTCGCGGTTCGACTTCTCGTGGTAACGACTGGCACACTATACGTGGGGTTCAGCTAATTTCCGGGCGTTTCACGCCCGCTACGGGTGGTCTCTGGCGGGCGGGGCTGACGCACTTTCCGATGGTTTTATATAGAAGCACATTCAATCTTCCAGGTACCTATGGCGCAACAGCAGCGGATGCAGGGTCAGCCCATGATCATCATGGGCGACGACGCGCAGCGCGTGAAGGACAAGGACGCTCAGGAACACAACATCTCCGCGGCTCGAGCCGTCGCGGACGCCGTCCGCTCCACACTCGGCCCGAAAGGAATGGACAAGATGCTCGTCTCCTCGATGGGCGACGTCACCGTCACCAACGACGGCGTCACCATCCTCCAGGAGATGGACATCGACAACCCGACCGCGGAGATGATCGTGGAAGTCGCCGAAACCCAGGAAGACGAAGCCGGCGACGGCACCACGACCGCAGTCGCCATCGCGGGTGAACTCCTCAAGAACGCCGAGGACCTCCTCGAGCGCGACATCCACCCGACCGCCATCATCAAGGGCTACAACCTCGCCGCCGAACAGGCCCGCGAGGAAGTCGACAACGTCGCCATCGACGTCGACCCCGAAGACGAGGACCTCATCCGCAGTGTCGCCGAGACCTCGATGACCGGCAAGGGCGCGGAACTCGACAAGGAACTCCTCTCCGGCATCATCTACGAGGCCATCGACCAGGTCTCCGTCGAGACCGACGACGGCGGCATCGTCGTCGACGCCGCGAACATCAACGTCGAGACCCAGACCGGCCGCGCCGTCGGCGAATCCGAACTCCTCGTCGGCGCCGCCGTCAGCAAAGACCCCGTCCACGACCAGATGGAAAGCGAGGTCGAGGACGCCCGCATCCTCCTGCTGAACGAAGCCGTCGAAGTCGAGGAAGCGGAAGCCGACACCTCCGTCAACATCGACAGCCCCGACCAGCTCCAGTCGTTCCTCGACCAGGAGGAAGAACAGCTCAAGGAGAAGGTCCAGCAGATCGCGGACACCGGCGCCAACGTCGTCTTCTGCCAGAAGGGCATCGACGACATGGCCCAGCACTACCTCGCGAAGGAAGGCATCCTCGCCGTCCGCCGCACCAAGAAGTCCGACATCGAATTCCTCACGAACGTCCTCAACACGGGCGTCGTCACGGACCTCGACGCCGCCAGCGAGGCGGACGTCGCGTCCGGCTCCGTCACGCGTGACGACGAGGACGAACTGTTCTACGTCGAGGGCGACAGCGACGAAGCCCACGGCGTCACCATCCTCCTGCGCGGCTCCACCGACCACGTCGTCGACGAACTCGAACGCGGCGTCTCCGACGCCCTCGACGTCTCCGCGCAGACGCTGTCCGACGGCCGCGTCCTGCCCGGCGGCGGCGCCATCGAAGTCGAACTCGCGAGCCGCCTCCGCGACTTCGCGGACTCCGTCTCCGGCCGCGAACAGCTTGCCGTCGAAGCCTTCGCGGACGCCCTCGAGCTCGTGCCGCGCGTGCTCGCGGAGAACGCCGGCCTCGACTCCATCGACACGCTCGTCGACCTGCGCTCCGCGCACGAATCCGGCGAGGAACGCGTCGGCCTGAACGTCCTCTCCGGCGACCTCGAAGACACCTTCGAGGCAGGCGTCGTCGAACCCGCGCACGCCAAAGAACAGGCCGTCACGAGCGCCTCCGAGGCCGCGAACCTCGTGCTCAAAATCGACGACATCATCTCCGCAGGCGACCTCTCCACCGACAAGGGCGACGAGGGCGGCGCCGGCGGCCCCGCAGGCGGCATGGGCGGCGGCATGGGCGGCATGATGTAAAATCGGTTGTAACCGATTTTACAACAGCCGACAGACCTCCGCTCTGTCGGAATGATGTAAACCCACTTTTTGCTGCGAACGGGCGACTCCGTCGCCCGTTTCCAGCAAAAACTTGGGGAAAAAGCGCCGTCGGACCCCACTACGAGGGTCCTCGGCGCCCGAGTGCTCCGCACTCGGTGAATCGGCGGCCTCCGGCCGCCGAATGCTAGCCCCCTATCGGCTCCGTTTCGCTTCGTTCCGCGCCGCACTGCTCGTCGACTGAACCCCGAACTTTCTTTCGACGCGACGCCACAGTGACGACTATTCGTCCGAGCCGGGGCTTCAGATTGGTAGCGGTACTCGCCGAGTTGACAGCGAAAATACCTATCCGGTAGCTGAATGGCACAACCGAGTGACTTACGCCCCAGTGACCGCTACAGACGCCCATGATGCCGTTCCTGATGTTCGGTCTGAACCCGTTGGGTGGGTTGGTCATCGCAATCGTGGTTCCACTCCTGGTCGTCATCTTCGGGACGTACGCAGGGGTCCTCGGGGCGCTCCAAACGTTCTTCGGCGAGGATTCGTGGCAGGACGTCTCCCTGCCAGAATCAGACGATACCGAGTAAGTCGGTTTGCCGCCCAGTCGCGGACACTGCGTTGGGCCCTACTCCTCGTCGACGTCGAGTTCGAACTGTTCGTTCTCCGCGGGGGCGTTGAGGACGACGCTCGTGTTGGACTCCTTGATGTCGGCGTCAGAGAGCAGTTCCTTGATGAGGTCGTTCATGTCGTCGGTGTCGGTGAACTTCCCGATGGCCACGACGTCGTAGTCGCCGGTGACCTCGTAGACGGAGATCATCTGCTTGTGGTCGCGGAACTGGTCGGTGATGTCCGGGAGTGCGCCGCCCTCGACCTTGAGCTGGATGACGGCGGTGACGTCGTAGCCGACTTCGTCGTAGTCCACAATTGGGGTGTAGCCCTCGATGACGCCCCCGTCCTCGAGGTCGGAGAGGTGGTTGGAGACGGTGGTGACCGAGACGTCGAGTTCTTCGGCGAGGCTGCGGAGGCTGGCGCGGCCGTCGTCGAGGAGCTCGTTGACGAGGTGCGCATCGAGGTTTTCGTACGTCATACACCGCCGTTTCTCCTCCACCGTATAGAAGTTTACGAATGTCCAGTTATCTCCGAGGAGTCCAAAATTACGCTAAGCGATACGCCTTTAATGGTGCATGTAGTTCTATGGGATGTCCATAGAAATGACGAACGGGAACCCTACGGGCGACCTGAGCCCGAGCGAGCAGGCGGTACTCGAGAAAATCGACGAACAGAACATCGACTTCCTGCGCCTCCAGTTCACGGACATCCTGGGGACCGTGAAGAACGTCTCCGTGCCTGCCCACCAGGCCGAGAAGGCGTTCACCGAGGGCATCTACTTCGACGGGTCGTCCATCGAGGGCTTCGTGCGCATCCAGGAGTCCGACATGCGCCTCGTCCCGGACCCCGAGACGTTCTCCGTGCTCCCGTGGCGCGCCGACGAGGAGAGCGGCGCGGCGCGCCTCATCTGTGACATCGTCGACACCGACGGCGAGCCCTTCGAGGGCGGGCCGCGCCAGGTCCTAAAGTCGGTGCTCGCCGAGGCCGAAGAGATGGGCTACTCAGTCTCCATCGGCCCGGAGCCGGAGTTCTTCCTGTTCAAGAAGGACGAGGACGGGAACGCCACGACCGAACCCCACGACAACGGCGGCTACTTCGACCTCGCGCCGAAGGACCTCGCGTCGGACGTCCGCAAGGACATCATCTTCACGCTCGAGGAGATGGGCTTCGAGATCGAGGCCAGCCACCACGAGGTCGCGGAAGGCCAACACGAGATCAACTTCAAGTACGACGACGCGCTCACCACCGCGGACAACATCGCGACGTTCCGCGCGGTCGTCCGCGCCGTCGCCGAACAACACGACTTGCACGCGACGTTCATGCCCAAGCCCATCGCGGAGATCAACGGGTCGGGCATGCACAGCCACATCTCGCTGTTCGACGAGCAGGGCAACAACGTGTTCGCCGACGACGACGACGAGTTCAACCTCTCGGAGACGGCCTACCAGTTCATGGGCGGGTTCCTCGAGCACGCGCCCGCGTTCACGGCCGTCACGAACCCGACCGTGAACTCCTACAAGCGCCTGGTGCCCGGCTACGAGGCGCCGATCTACGTCGCGTGGTCGGACACGAACCGCTCGGCGCTCATCCGCGTCCCGGACGCGGCCGGCGTCTCCGCCCGGTTCGAGATCCGCAGCCCCGACCCGTCGTGTAACCCCTACCTCGCGATGGCGTCGCTCATCGCTGCCGGTCTCGACGGCATCAAGAACGACGCGGACCCGGGCGAGCCGGTCCGCGAGGACATCTACGAGTTCGACGAGCAGAAGCGCGAGGAGTACGGCATCGACACGCTCCCGCCGAACCTCGGCCGCGCCATCGACGCGTTCGAGGACGACGAGGTCATCCTCGACGCGCTCGGCGAGCACGTCGCCGAGAAGTTCCCGGAGGCCAAGCGCCAGGAGTTCGGCGAGTACCTCACGTCGGTCTCCGAGTGGGAGGAAGAGCGCTACCTCGAGAAGTTCTGAGCGACCGGGAGCGCGACGAACGCCACGCCGGCGACGGCGTGGGTCGCCCAGACGACCGGCATCGCCGCATCTATTTTGAGCGTGAGCGCGGCAGCACCGCCGAGGACGACCAGTACGGCCGCCCCCGTCCGGAACGCGACCGGGTTCTCGAGTGCGCCCTGCCGCGTCACCAGCCACCAGCCGGCGAGCGCGCCGGCGGTCCCGCCGAGCGCCGCGACCGGATCCTCCG
>NZ_WUUU01000140.1 GCF_009831555.1 Halobacterium bonnevillei
ACTCGACGTTCGCGATGACGGCGGCGACGAGTCCGGAGAGCGCCGCGATGCTGTACCGCTCCGGGACGTCTGGCCGCGGGAGGACGCTGGCGATCCCGTACGCGATGCCACCGCCGACGAACGGTGTGAACGCCCAGACGGCGGCGATCTGTCGGTACTTCGGCCAGACGGGCGTCCCGCCGAGCGCCAGCCCCACACCGATGACGGCGCCCGTCACGGTGAACGCAGTCGCGATGGGGTAGCCGGTCGTGATGCCGACCGCCATGAGGCCCGCGCCGAGCGCGAGCACGAGGATGACGCCGGCTATCGGGAGGCTCATCCCGCCGACGAGCCCGCTCCCGACGGCTTCCGAGACGTTCGCGCCCTGGGTGACCGCGCCGACGAACCCGAAGATGCCGACGATGAACGCCGCGCGCATCGTCGAGATGGCGTTCGCACCGACCGCGGGCGCGAACGGCCGTCGCGCCGCTCGACCCGGCGCCGATGACCCAGGCCATGAACAGGCTGGCGAGCGCTGCACCGACGAAGAGGGCTATGAGGGCGGGGTCCATGAGAAGTTTGAGGGGGTCGTCAGTCGGCGCCCGCCGCAGCGGTGTCGCGGCTGGCGCTTCGGCTCCGCCAGTACCCCTGGAGGTACGCGCCGCCGAACATGCCGGCGAGCGCCCACAGGATGGTCACGTTGCCGGTCCCGAGGCTCGCGTAGGCGGCGCCCGGGCAGATGCCGGACAGCCCCCAGCCGACGCCGAAGATGGCGCCGCCGACCAGGACGTTCCGGTCGAACGGCTTCAGTCGGCGCTCGTACGTGTCGCCGGTCAGCGGCGCTCTATCCCGTATTCGCGGCATCACAGCGAACGCGATTCCGGAGACGATGGCCGCGCCGAACATCACGAACAGCAGCCCGAAGTCCTCGAACTGGAGGAAGTTCAACACGACCTCTGGACGGGCCATCTGGCTGAACCCGAGCCCGAACCCGAACACGACGCCGCCGACGAGTACCAGCGGCATGAACAGCGGGTGACGGTCGGCCATCTATGGCGTCACCCCCAGTGCTGCGACGGCTTGCGCAGTGAGGATCGCGACCACGAGGAACGTGACGACGCCGGCGATGGACGTCTTCGACGCCGACCCGACGCCGCACACGCCGTGGCCCGACGTGCAGCCCTTGCCGACGCGGGTCCCCACGCCGACGAAGAGGCCGCCGACGAGCAGCCGCCACGGCTGGACGTCGGTCGACCACAGCGTCACGCCGCCGACCTCGTACAGTTCGCCGGTCGATCCGGACTGGTAGAGCGTCGAGGTGACGACGCCGGATTGGACCGTCGCCGCGAACAGGAGGCCGCCGAGGATGATGCCGGCCGTGAACACGACCCGCCAGTCCCGGGAGGCGACGTACTGCTGGAAGCGTGACTGGTCGGAGACGTACGACAGCGTCGACTCCAGGAAGGTGCTCGCGCCGGCGGGGATGCCGGTGCCGACGTAGATGAGCACCGTTCCGAGTCCGACCAGAAAGCCACCGACGGCGTACCGGCTGATGCCGTTGGGGAACAGGTCGGCGGCCGCCTGGAGCAGTACTGGGTCAGTCACCATGTGCCTCCTCAGTCACCTGCGAGGGATTCCTGGCTCGCGGCGCAGTTGTTCGGCCCGAGTTCCAGGGTGAACGCTTCCTCGTCGTCGACTTCGTTCTGGCCGAGGTTCGTCGCGATGATGTCCTCGTAGTTCGCGGGCCGCGGCGGCATGTCCGAGAGGATGAGGTCGACGAACTCCTGTTCGTCCATGGTGAGCGCGTCCATCTCGTCGACGAGCTGGCCGATGGGCGCGGTGTAGGTACCGTCGTCGGCGGGTTCGGCGGCGTCGCTGAAGTGTGCGCCGCCGATGAGCGTGTCGTCGGGGAGGGTGAGCACGCGCTCCTGCAGCGACTCGTAGAGCATGCGCGCGGCCTCGGGTGCGCCCTCGTCGCCCTCTTCGAGGTCGGGGCGGGCGACGCTCTCGATGAACAGCCCGTCGCCGGTCGCGAGCAGGCTGTCGTCGACGAGGTACGACGTCATCCCGGTCGTGTGACCGGGCGTGTAGACGGCTTCGATGGTGGCGTCGCCCACGTCGAAGGTGTCGCCGTCCTCGGCCGTCGTCAGTTCGTCGGCGTACGTGACGCCGCGGTCGACGGCGGCCTCGGGGATGACGCCCTCGGCGCCCTCGGCTTCGAGGTCGCGGACACCGGAGATGTGGTCCGCGTGCACGTGCGTGTCGATTGCGTACGTCAGGTCGACGCCGAGGTCGGCGGCGTCGTCGAGGTAGCGGTCGGTGAACGCGCGCAGCGGGTCGATGATGGCCGCTTCGCCGTCGTCGTAGAGGAAGTAGCCCAGGCAGCCCGAGGACGGGCGCTGGTACTGGAGGAGCGTCCCGTCGCCGTCGTAGTCGGTGACTTCGACGGCCTCGTAGATGCTCGCCCAGCCGTTCATGCCGTCCTCGAGGTGGTTGACGTCGTAGCCGCGTTCGACGAGCGTGCCCGCGACGTACTCGCTGGCGCCGCCTTTCGCGCAGAGGACGGTGACTTCGCGGTCGTCGGGGATCTGGTCGAGGACGTCGTCGTCGACGTCGTCCTCGAGGAACTCGAAGTAGGGGACGTTGATCGACGTGACGTTGTCGTCGTCGATGCGCCACTCCTCGTAGTCCGAGGACATGCGCGTGTCGAGCAGCGTCACGGTCTCACCGGAGTCGATGCGGTCTTTCAGCCGCTCCGGGTCGATCGTTTCAACGTCGACGTCCGGAGTTGGGAAGTCGTCAGCGTTCATGTAGTGCATCCGCTTCTATCGGTTGGACGCACAAAAACATTTGCATAATATTCCCCACAATGCACAATACTACTGCCGGGTTCGACTACGACAAATTCCTATTTTGCGGCCTGAATGGGCCAATTGGCCGGTATTCGGCAGATGCTCTCGCGACCAGTAGTTTATAGTAAGTACAAGAACCGACAATCTTTTAGTGACCGGGGAGGTATTGTGCGATAGCTCCAATACAGACTAACGGAGCAGATACCAAATGAGTGCAGAATTCGACATCACGGAGACGCTCGACGTGAAAGGTGCATCGTGTCCCATGCCGGTTGTGAAGACGAAGTCCGCTGCGGACGAACTCGCCGAGGGCGACGTCCTCGAAGTGCTCTCGACCGACTCCGGGAGCATGAGCGACATCGAGGGCTGGGCCGCCGGGACGGGAGGCGTCGAACTGCTCGACCAGCAAGCCGACGGCGACGTGTACAAGCACTACGTCCGCAAGACGGAGTGACGATGAGCACGGACACACCAGACGCGTCGGCCGACGACGCGCCCACGCGTGCGGAACTCGCAGCGCGCGTCGACGAACTCGAAGACGCGCTCAGCGAGGCGACCGCCGACGACGACGGCAAGAAGATGAGCATCATCGCGACCAAGGGGACACTCGACATGGCCTACCCCCCGCTCATCCTCGCCAGCACCGCCGCCGCGTTCGGCTACGAGGTCACCGTCTTCCACACCTTCTGGGGGCTGGACATCCTCCACGAGGAACACTCCAAGAACCTCAAGCTCAGCTCCGTTGGCAACCCCAACATGCCCGTGCCGAACGCCATCGCCGCGCTCCCCGGCATGGACCGCGTCACCACGTCGATGATGGAGAAGAAGATCGACGACAACGACACCGCCACCATCGAGGAACTCCTCGAGACGTCCCTGGACATGGGCGTGGAGTTCCAGGCCTGTCAGATGACCATCGAACTGATGGACTACGACGAAGACGACTTCTTCGACGGCGTCACGACGGGCGTCGGCGCCGCCACGGCCATCCAGGACATGGCCGAAGCGGACATCCAGTTGCTGGTGTAGGCCGCCTCCCCGTTCGCGTCGCGGCGCGACCGGACGATTCGACGAACGGACCACAAGGGGTTTTCTCCCGTACTGACAATCCCCGAGTGACCGCAGTCCAGCGGCGAGCCGCTGCAGCCCGGCGTCGAAACCGGCGCCGCTTCCACCTGACACACCCGGTCCCAGACCACGATGGCTGACACACGAACCCGCATCGAAACGTCGATCGAAGCGCATCCCGGCATCCACTTCAGTGAGATCGTTCGCCGCCTCGAACTCGCGCCGGGCCAAGTCCAGTACCACCTCAAGCGGTTGCGCGCCGACGACACCGTCGTCGCGGAACCGGTCTACGGGAAGACCCACTACTTCCCGCCGGAGTACACCGACTGGGAGCGAGACGCGCTGGCGCTCCTGCGGCGGGAGACGGCGGGCGGCGTCGTCGCGTACCTCCTGGCGCACGGCCCGGCCACGCCCGCGGCGGTCGCGGACAGCCTGGACATCGCCCGGAGCACCCTCGAGTGGCACCTCGACCGCCTCGTCGAGCACCAGCTCGTCTCGAAGCACCGCGACCAGTCGAACCACGTGACGCTCACCGTCGACCGGCGAGACCGAACCGTCCAGCTCCTCCGGGAGGCCGACCCGACGCTCCGGGAGCGCATGGTCGACCGGTTCACGCGCCTCGTCGACAAACTCCTCGACCAGTAGCAGGACTCTGCCATGACTCAGTTCCCGGGAGAATACGCGCCGCTGCTCGTCCTCGTGCTCGTGCTCGCGGCCCTGGGAACGCTCGCGTTGCTGGGGCTCGCGTTCGCCGCGTACCGCCAGCGCGGAACCCGCCCCTACCTCCTCGTCGTCGCGGTCCTCGTGTTGCTCGTCGCCCGGACCGTCGTCGGCATCGGGACGGTGTTCGCCGTCGTCCCGATGCTCGTCCACCACCTGGTCGAGCACAGCATCGACCTCCTTACGGCCGCCGTGCTCCTGTACGCCGTGTACACGACGCCACTCGGCACTGCCGACTGACGCGCCCGGTGACCGGGCACGGGTCGGCGGCGCACTCCGCCACAGAACCGCCCGGAGTGTGCGCGAGCGGGCCTTTCGAGGCGCCTACCAGTACCCCTATACTTCGACAGTCCGAACAGCCATCTGTGGGAGGGCGTCCGGTTTCGGGGAGCACTCCGGGGCCGAGAACGCCAACACAAATCATGTCTAACGCAACGCCGAGACCCGCTGGCCGCGGAGACGTCGGGGTGGAGGGACAGTGTGACCACGACCGCCGAGACGATTGTGACCACGCTCACGGAAGCGAATCCGGGCACGCCCGCGGACCGCGACGCACGCGTCGCGGCGTCCTCGGGGCGACGGCGACGGCGCTCGTCGCCGGACTCGCCGGCTGTCTCGGGGGGACTGGAAACGGCGACGGCGAGACGCCGGACCCCGTCACCATCGACTCGGAGGCGACCTGCGACGTCTGCGGGATGGTCATCGCCCAGCATCCCGGCCCGACCACGGAGATCTTCTACGCCGACAACCAGCCCGCGGGCCACGAGAACCCCGCGCGCTTCGACAGCACGTGGGAAGCGTTCCAGTTCGACTTCGACCGCGAGGACTGGACGCGGGAGGCGTTCTACGTCACCGACTACTCGACCGTCGACTACGAGATCCGGACCGACGAGGGTCAACAGGTCATCTCCACGCACTACGACAGCGAGTCGTTCGTCGACGCCACCACCGTGACCTTCGTCGTCGCGTCCGAGGTCGTCGGCGCGATGGGCGAGGACCTCGTCGCGTTCTCGGAGCGGGCCGACGCCGAGGCGTTCCGGGACGATCACGGCGGGGACCTCGCGTCGTTCGACGACGTGACCCCGGAGATGATCGCCTCGCTGGGGATGTGACGCATGCTCGGGCGCTCACTGATAGTGGCTGTGGTCGTCGTCCTCCTCGTGTTGAGCGGTTCGCTGGTCGTGCCCATCGAATCCACGAGCCACCTCGACCCGGCGCCGTTCGAGGACACGTTCCGCCTCGGGCTCACGGGCGCGGCCGTCCAGGAAGCCGACCAGCGCGGCCTGTCGATTCCGCGCGTGGAAGTGTTCTACTCGAACTACGAGTACGTCGTCGGGTTCAACGGCGTCGAGTCGTTCGTCGCCGAGCAGGCGCGGACCGGCCACCAGCGGCAGTTCGGCCGCCCGGTCGCCGTCTTCGTCACCGACTTCGCGGACGCGAACGCCTCGCTCACGGACGAGGGGTACCTGACCGCGACCCGGTACACGGGGTTCACGCCCGCCGACGACACGTTCGTCGTCGTCGACAGTCGCGCGCGGCTCCCGAGCGGGCCGGTCGCCGTGCCGTTCTCCGACCGCGAGGCGGCCGGCGCGTTCGCCGAGGAGTACGACGGGCGCGTCGTCCCGTGGGCGGCGGTGTCCGAGCACGTCGACGCCGAATCGCCGCTGACCCGCGACCGGTTCCGGTCGACGGTCCAGAACCGGTCGGCGTGGGCGGACGCCGCCTCGGCGTCCGCACGCGACCTCCGGGACCGCCCGACGTCGGTCGTCGTCGGCGAGGACGCGCCGACGCTCGGAGCGGCAGTCGAAGCCGCGGCCCCGAACACGACGATCGAGGTGCCGGCCGGCACCTACCGCACTGACAACGTCACCGTGGACAAGCCGGTGACAATTGCTGGCGCCGGACCGGACACCACGATTCGCGGCGACGGAAACGGAACGGTCGTCCGTCTCGACGCGAGCCGCGTGGCGCTCGTCGACCTCGCCATCGACGGCGTCGGCGACGTCGGGAGCCGGCGAGCCGAACTCAACGCGTCGGAACTCGAGGACCTGGAGTGGTCTGAGAACGTCGAACTCGCGTACGGGCAGGGCGACGCCGCGGTGAAACTGCGGGACGCGAACCGCTCGCTCGTCTCGGGCGTTCACATCGAAACCCCGGCGTCGGGCGTCATCGTGCTGAACAGCAGCGGCACGACGATTCGGGACGTCGACGTGACCGTGACCGAGGGGACGAGGGACGGCTTCATGGGCCTCGTCTCGATGTACGACCCCATCGTCGTCGAGGACAGCCGATTCGAGGGCGGCCGGGACGCCGTCTACACGCACCGCGCGGACGACGTCGTCGTCCGCGACAACGCGTTCCGGGACGGGCGCTTCGGCGTCCACCTGATGTACACGTCGGGCGCGCTCATCCGGAACAACACCGCGCGCGAGGAGGGTGCGGGCATCATCGTCATGACGCGACCGACGGGGAACATGGTCGTCGGGAACGACGTCCGTGCGTCCGGCGTCGGCGTTTCGACCGCCGGATCGCACTCGTACTACGCGGAGAACGTCCTCGCGGGGAACGTGCGCGGCCTCGACGTCATCGGGTACCAGTCGCTGGTCGAGCGCAACACCGTCGTCGACAACGATGTCGGCCTCCGCGCCACGTCGGGTCTGCCGACCAACCTCGTCACCGACAACGACGTCGTCGACAACGACGATTTGGTGCGGTCCGGCCTCGGGCCCCTGCGCGTCTGGACCGCCCAGGACGAAGGGAACTACTGGGGGCCGATGCCCGCGACGGACGCCGACGCCGACGGCTACTACGAGCGGTCGTTCCGACCGACCGGTGCAGTGGACGCGCGCCTCTACGACGCGCCCGGCGCGTGGACGCTCGCGCGGTCGCCCGCAATCGAACTGATCCGCGGCGTCCAGGACACGGTGCCGGGGCTGCGTTCCACCGGCGTTCTCGACACGTCGCCGCGCGTCACGCCGGCGCGCCCGGACGTGCTAGCGGCGGTCCGTGCCGCCCGGAACACCACGGAGGCCACAGCATGAGCGACGCCGAGGATAGCGACGCGCCTCCGGCGCTCACGGCGACTGACGCGTCGTTCGGCTACCCGGGCGTGACGATTCTCGACGCCGCGTCCGTCGAACTCCGGGCCGGCGAACTGACGGCGCTCGTCGGCCCGAACGGCTGCGGGAAGACGACCGTCCTCGAACTGTTCGCCGGCCTCCGCGCGCTCGACGCCGGCACCGTCACGCGACCCCCCGCCTCGGACCGAGCGGTCGCGTACCTCCCCCAACGGCCGGGGTTCCGGTCCGGATTCGACGCGCGCGAAGCGCTGGGC
>NZ_WUUU01000141.1 GCF_009831555.1 Halobacterium bonnevillei
CGCGCGGTTCGTCCTCCCGGAAGTCCAGTTGTCGAGTTCCGGCGACGAGACGTGGCTGACAGTGACGCGCGCCGGTGAGAACGTCGATCCCGGGGACGTGGACGCGGCGCTCGACACCGCGCGCGAGGACGTCGAGTCGCTGCCAGCGATGCAGCCCAGCGGCCCCCGGCCCGGCGTCGAATCCACGACGCCGGCGACAGACGAGGCGGCGTGGCACGAGCAAGTCCAGCACGCCGTCGACCGCATCGCCGCGGGCGACCTCCGGAAGGTCGTCCTGGCGAACGCGCTCAGCGCAGAACTCTCGGGGGACGTGAATCCGCGCGACCTCCTTGAGCGGCTCCGCCAGTCCTACCCGTCGTGTTTCCGGTTCCTCGTGGCGCCCAACGGCAGCGCAGCGTTCCTCGGTGCGACCCCCGAACTCCTCGTGACGCTGCGGGGCAGCGGCGTCGAGACCACGGCCCTGGCGGGGTCAGTCGGGCGGGGCGACACGCCCGAGGCGGACGCGGAACTCGCTGCCAGGCTCCGGGACAGCGAGAAGCTCCGCCACGAGCAGAAACTCGTGACGGACGCCATCGTCGACCAGCTCGCGGCGTTCGGCGACGTCACAGTCGGCGAGCGCACCGTCCGCAAGCTCTCGAACATCCAGCACCTGAACACGCCCATCACCGCTGACGTGGACGACGACACGCACGTCCTCGACGTCGCGGAAGCGCTGCACCCGACGCCGGCGGTGGGCGGGCTGCCGCCGGACGCCGCGCTGGACGTGATCCGGGAGACGGAGTCCTTCGACCGCGGCTGGTACGCGGCCCCGGTCGGCTGGTTCGACGGCGACGGCGAGGGCACGTTCGCCGTCGGCCTGCGGTCGGCCGTCGCCACGGACCGCACGGTGACGATGTTCGCTGGCAACGGCATCGTCGCCGACAGCGACCCCGGCGAGGAGTACGAAGAGGTACAGTTGAAGTACCGCCCCATCCTGGACGAACTCGAATGACGTCGCTTCGGAGGCCGCAGCGCCGACGGGAGGCGCCGCGATGACCGCGCCGGACCGGGCCGCGCCGAACCGGAACACGCTGTGGGCGCGCGCGGCGGTCGACGAACTCGCGAAGTCCGGCGTGGACGCCGTCTGCGTCTGCCCCGGGAGTCGCTCGACCCCGCTGACCGTCGCGTTCGCGGCCCACGACGACATCCGGGTGTTCTCGCACCTCGACGAGCGGTCCGCGGCATTCTTTGCGCTCGGCCGCGGGAAACGCACGGGCACCCCGACACCGGTCGTGTCGACGTCCGGCACCGCGACGGCGAACTTCCACCCGGCGGTAATCGAAGCGAACCAGGCCCGCGTGCCGCTGCTCGTCTTGACGGCAGACCGCCCGCCGGAACTCCGGGACTCGGGTGCCAACCAGACCATCGACCAGCAGAAGCTCTACGGTGACGCCGTCCGCCACTACCGCGACCTCCCGGAGCCGGCGGCCGACGACCGGAAACTCCGGTCGCTGCGCACCGCGGTCTGCCGCGCAGTCGGCGAGTCGACGGGCGCGAACCCGGGCCCGGCCCACCTCAATTTCCCGTTCCGGAAACCCCTCGAGCCAGTGGCCGTCCCCGGGGACGTGCCGGAGGGATTTGCCGACGAGCACCCGCTGGCGGCCACCGGCCGCGAGGACGCGTTCGTCTCCGTCCACCACGCTCCGGCAGCCCCCGACGACGACACGCTGAATGCGCTCGCGGATGCTATCGACGGAACCGACCGCGGCCTGATTGTCGCCGGGCCGGACGACGCCGCCGGCCTCACCAGGACTGCTGCCGTCGCACTCGCTGAAGCCACTGGCTTCCCGCTGTTCGCGGACCCCCTATCCGACCTCCGATACGGGACGCACGTCGAAACCGCGCCCGTCGTCGGCGGCTACGACGGCCTGCTGGCCGCCGGCCCGTTGGACGGCGACCTCCAGGCACCCGACGTCGTGCTCCGGTTCGGTGCGTCACCGACCTCGAAGCCCTTGCGGCAGTACCTCCGGGACAGCGGCGCGCGACAGTTCGTCGTTGACCCGGCGGGCGAGTGGCGTGAAGCCACGTTCACCACCAGCGACCTCGTGGTCGCGGACCCGACAAAGACCGCTCGCGCACTCGCTGGACGACTCGAACCACGAGAACGGACTGCCTGGACCGACCGCGTCCTGGCACTCGACGCCGACTACTGGGACGCCGTCGACGAGTTCACGCCCGAGGCCATCCTCGAGGGCGACGTCGTCGCTGCGGCCGCCGCGGACGCGCCCGACCCCGCAACGTTGTTCGTCTCGAACAGCATGCCCGTCCGCGACCTCGACCGCTTCGGCCGGCCGCGGGACGCCGACATCACGGTCCTCGGGAACCGGGGGGCGTCCGGCATCGACGGCATCACGTCGTCGGCACTGGGCGCCGGGAGCGCGACCGACGAACCCCTGGTGCTCGTCACCGGCGACCTGGCGTACTACCACGACTCGAACGGCCTGCTCGCGCTGGACCGCTGCGAGGTCGACGCGACCGTCGTGCTCGTGAACAACGACGGCGGCGGCATCTTCCACATGCTCCCAATCGAGGCGTTCGACCCGCCGTTCACGGGGCAGTTCAAGACGCCCCACGGCCTCGACTTCGAACCGACGGGCGACGTCTACGACCTCGAGTTCGCGCGCGTCGAGACGCTGGACGGCTTCCGGGCTGCCTACCGCGAGTCGGTCGATGCAGCAGGAACGCAAGTCATCGAGGTCGAGACGGACGCCGCGGCGAGTCACCGGGAACGCGAACGCCTCGAGGAGTGGGTTGCGTCTGACCGCTGACCCACCCGCAGTCTACTCCCCGGGGTCGCGCTGGCCGGTCGCGCTGGTCTCTTGGTCAAGGGTTCCCCGAGCGCCATTCTTCGGTCCGTACGCGTCGTACAGGAGCGCGCCGGCCGTCCCGAATACGAGCGCGTACGTCGCCGTGTAGACGACCGCGGTGACCAGGTCGGGAACTGCGGTCAGCCTCGCGAAGCCGGCGTCCCGCGAGTACGAGACGACGGAGACGCCAGCGGACGCCGCGGCAGCGTAGCCGAACGCCAGGCGGACTCCGCACGCCAGTGCGGACCCGCCGCGGCCGTGGTGCCAGCGCGCGAACAGGTAGCCGGCCGTGAGGAGGACGAGCGGCGGCACCAGCGCGAGTTCGTCGTCCCACAGCGGCGTCTGCTGGAGGTCGGCGGTCCACCGCATCGAGCGCCCCAGGGTCGTGACCGTCACCTCGAGGTCGACGTAGTGGCTCGCGTAGAAGAACCAGCCGACTGCCTCGACTGGCTCGGGCTGGAGCCAGTCAGCCACGTACTCCGCGACGTCGCCGAGATCCGGTCCGAGGACGGCGGCGAGTTCGTCCCCGAGCGCGGGGGACTCCGCGAACTCGTCTCGCTGTAGGACGAACGTCGCGACGAACCCGGCCAGGAACGCGGCGATACCGACGGCTGCGCCGACGACGGTACCGCGTACGTCGCGCCACAGCACCCCCGGGAGTTCCATACCCGAGGGTTCCCGGGAGTCGGCTTAAGCCTGGGGATGCCGGCGGTGTGGCAGTGCGGCGTGGCGTTGCACTTCCGTCGCACCGGGAGTCCCCGAGCGGGTCGCCGGTGTAAACCCTTATCCCGGCCCGCCGCGGACGCCCCGGTATGGTCTCGGACATCTTCGACCCCGAACGCTGGGAGCCGGTCGCTGACCGCGACTACGAGGACGTCACGTACCACCGCGGCACCGACGTCGACGCGGTGCGGATCGGGTTCGACCGCCCCGAAGTCCGGAACGCGTTCCGCCCGGGCACCGTCGACGAACTCCACGACGCGCTCCAGCACGCGAAACGCCAAGCGGACGTCGGGTGCGTGCTCCTCACGGGGAACGGTCCGAGTCCGAAAGACGGCGAGTGGGCGTTCTGCTCGGGCGGCGACCAGTCCGTCCGCGGCGACTCGGGCTACGAGTACCGGGGCGACGACGAGGCCGCCAGCGAGGAGGACGAGACGGTCCGCGAGGCGAAAGCCGGCCGCCTCCACATCCTCGAAGTCCAGCGCGCAATCCGATTCATGCCGAAGCCGGTCGTCGCAGTCGTCCCGGGATGGGCCGTCGGCGGCGGCCACAGCCTCCACGTCGTCTGCGACATCACGCTCGCCAGCGACGAGCACGCGAAGTTCCTGCAGACCGACCCCGACGTCGCCTCGTTCGACGCCGGGTTCGGCTCGGCGTACCTGGCCAAACAGGTCGGCCAGAAGAAGGCCCGCGAGGTGTTCTTCCGCGGGAAAACCTACTCGGCCGAAGAGGCGGCGGACATGGGGATGGTGAACGAGGCCGTCCCCCACGAGGACCTCGAGGACGTCGCCCTGGAGTGGGCCGACGAGATGGCGTCGAAGTCCCCGACGGCGATGCGGATGCTTAAGTACGCGTTCAACATGGCAGACGACGGCCTCGTCGACCAGCAGGTGTTCGCGGGCGAAGCTACCCGCCTCGGCTACATGACCGACGAAGCGAAGGAGGGCCGCGAGGCGTTCATGGAGGGCCGCGACCCCGACTTCTCTGACTACCCCTGGTACTACTGATCCCGCCACTACTGCGCTCGCCGCTCTGACCCTGTGACTCCCTGACTGATTGACTCGCCGACCCTGTGACTTGCAGGGCCGGTAGCTTACTCGACTGGTGTCGCCGTAGCGGCGCCACTGAACGAGTTCCCGGGCTGGTCGTCCGGGGCGCCGGTCGCTCCGTCCAGCGTGACTCCGGATTCCCGGGGGAGTTCGACGCGGAAGACGCTGCCGTCCGGTCCGGTGTCCAGGAGTTGGACGCGGCCTCCGTAGTGGTCTACCAGTTGCCCGACGAGGTACAGTCCCAGGCCGTGCTCGGCGGTCCGCTCGACCGGACGCTCGAACAGCGTCTCGGCCTCCGCGTCGGGTATCCCGGGTCCGTTGTCGGCGACGTCGACGACCACGGTGTCCTCGCTCGTCTCGACGGTCACGGACACGCGAGGCGGAGTGCTGTCGTTGTGGACGACGGCGTTCGAGAGCAGGTTGCCGAACACCCGCGGCAGCAACGCGTCCGCCGGGACCGTAACGGAGTCGGGCGCATCGAGGTCGACGACGACAGCCGGATCGAGGTCGGCGAGCTTCTCGAGCTCGGAATCGAGGACGTCGACGACGTCCACGGGTTCCGTCGTCCTTCGACCTTCCGTGGCGTGCAGCAACACGCGGACGTCCTCGATGACCGTCGTGACCTCGTCGCTCTTCCGGGTGATAGTCTCGCTGTACTCGTAGCCCGGCGTCCCCTCGTCGTGTTCCGCCATGAGCAGCGACCCGTAGCCGGAGATGACGTTCGTCGCGTTCAGCACCTCGTGGCGCAGGAGGCTGTTGAGGTAATCCAGCAGATCCCGCTGCACCGCTAACTGTTCGGCGCGAACCGCGCTCCGTTCGGCCTCCAATGCTTTCTGGATGGCTCGCGCTTCCGTGATGCCGACGCCGACCCCGATGCCGCCGCCGACCGCGACCGCCCAGCGGAGCCAGCCGACGGCCAGCAACCCAGACGAGACCGGCACTACGGCCAGGATCGCGAGGTTCAGAAGGAGCGATGCGGCGGCACCGATTAGCAGCCACCACCAGACTCGCCTGTGCCGAGGCGCGTCGACGTCACTGGCGGCGAGCCAGTAGCCGGCGTACCCGATGCCCGCGACGAACGGCGCCGTCGTGACCACGCCGATCACGAACTCGCCGTTCAACACGACCTGCGGTGCGGACCACACCGTCGTCACGCGGACCGCGACTTCGCCGACCACGAGCAGCGTCAAGGCGACGCTCGTCCAGACCAGTCGCTCCGGAACGGGGCTCTCCGATTGGAGCGACAACAAATCCATATGCTCTACTGTCGAGTCGGTTCGGGCATAAACACTGGGTATGTTCTCGGTCTCCAAACTGCCGGAGCGAAGCCCTGGCCGCCGTCCCCGGCCACTCGACGTTCGAACCACCTGCTAACGTACTGCCGGCGGGAGCACGAGGATACCCGCCCAGGGCGTAGCTGGCACCGGACCAAGCCACGAGTGAGACCCCGACCCGTTGCCGGGTCGAATCGGGGCGCTCCCGCAGCGACCGTCACCGCTTTGACAGCGCTCGCCCAACGTGGCGGCAATGACTGACACGGCTGACGTTTCGCGCCGGGAGGCGTGGCTCATCGCCGCGCGCCCGCACACGCTCCCGGTCGCCGCTGCGCCCATCCTCGTCGCAGTCGGTCTCGCCGTCCGCGACGGCGTGTTCGCGCCGGTGCCGGCGTTCGCGGCGTTCGTCGGCGCGGCGCTCATCCAGGTGGGGACGAACTTCGCGAACGACTACTACGACGCCGTCCAGGGCGCGGACACCGAGGAGCGCGAGGGGTTCACGCGCGTCACCGCGGGCGGCCTCATCGAACCGTACGAGGTGAAGCGCGCGACCTACCTCACGTTCGGGGCCGCCATCCTCGTGGGTACCTACCTCGTGGTAGTCGGGGGCGTCCCGATTCTCGTCGTCGGCCTGCTGAGCGTCGCCTCCGGGATCGCGTACACCGGCGGGCCGTACCCGCTGGGGTACCACGGCCTCGGCGACCTCTTCGTGTTCGTGTTCTTCGGCGTGGTCGCCGTGACTGGCGCGTACTACGTGCAGGCGGTCACGGTGCTGGCGTCCGGGATTCCGGTGTGGCCGCCGAAGGGGTCGATTACGACCGCGTCACTGGTCGCCAGCCTGCCGATCGCGGCCATCGCGACAAACATTCTCGTCGTGAACAACGTCCGCGACCGGGAGGAGGACGCGACGACCGGGAAGCGCACCCTCGCGGTCCGATTCGGCTACACGTTCTCACGGGTCCAGTACGTCGCGCTGTTCGTGCTTGCATACGCCGTCCCACTGTGGTTCTACGTTCGGACCAGTGACCTCGCGGTGTTGCTGCCGTTCCTGTCGGTGCCGCTGGCCGTGTCGCTGTCGAGGACGCTGTTCACGCGGACGGACGGCGAGGCGCTCAACCCCGCACTCTCGCGGAACGGACAACTGCTCGCGCTGTACGCCGTCCTGTTCGGCGTCGGACTCGCGGTATGATCCGCTCGTTCGCGCTCCCGCTGTCGCGCCCGCTGGAGACGGCCACCGGAGCCATCACTGAACGAGAAGGATTCGTCTTCTACCGGGACGGGGGCGTCGGAGAGGCCACGCCCCTCCCGGGCTGGACTGAGACGCTGACAGCGAGCGAGCGCGCGCTCGAACGCGCCGACGCCGCCGCGGACTGGGACGCAGCCCTGGCTGCCTGTGAGGGCGCCCCAGCGGCCCGCCACGCCGTCTCGCTTGCCAAACTAGACGCCGGGGCCCGCGAGGACGGTACTCCCGTCGCTCGCCGCTTCACGGACGACCCGGCAAATGTAGTTCCAGTCAACGCCACAATCGGGGACGCGTCCAGGGCCGACACGGTCGATGCAGCGCGGGGCGCCGCCAGCGAGGGCTTCGAGACGGTGAAAGTGAAGGTCGGCGCACGGAGCGTGGCGGCCGACGTCGGGCGGCTCCGCGCGGTCGCGCCGAGACGGGCCTTCGCGTCCGCGCTGACGCCAACGAGGCGTGGACGAGAACCCAGGCACAGGACGCGTGTTTCGCGCTCGGTGACGTCGTGGAGTACGTCGAACAGCCACTCCCGGCTCACGACCTCGCCGGCCACGCCGACCTCGCGGGCGGCGACGTTCGCATCGCGCTCGACGAATCCCTGACCGAGTACCCGCTCGAGGAGGTGCTGGGGGTCGCTGACTGCGTCGTGCTAAAACCGATGGCGCTGGGCGGCGTCGACAGGGCGCGGGAGGCCGCGCTCGCCGCGCGAGACGCTGCCGTGGACCAGTCGTCACGACGACCATCGACGGCGCCGTCGCCCGTACAGCGGCCGTCCACCTCGCCGCGAGCCTCCCCGACGTCCCGGCGTGCGGCCTCGCGACG
>NZ_WUUU01000142.1 GCF_009831555.1 Halobacterium bonnevillei
GGTCCGAACACCTCGATCGACCGCGCTGTCTTCGGCGAGACCAGGGTCCGACGCGGTGCGAAACTCAGCGCGAACGTCCACGTCGCCCACCAGGCCGAGGTCGGTGCGGACGCGACGGTCGCCTACGGGTGCGGGTTCGCTGGCGGCGCGACCGTCGGAGACCGGACCACCGTCCACCCGCACGTGAGCGTCGCGACCGACGTCGAGGTCGGCGCTGACGCCGAACTCGGAATGCACGCCACCGTCCTGGATGACGTTTCAGCCGGGGCGCTCGTCGTCGGGTCGCCTGCAGAGCCAGTCGGGGACGAACCATGACCGACACCAGCGGACAGGTCACGACCGATGCCGTCGCGGAGCACGTGGAGTTCACGTACGACTGGTACGGCGAGTTCCTCGACGAACTCCACGACCACGGCTACCAGTTCCGCACGTACGACCAGCCCGTGACGGACGGGGACGTCCTCCTCCGCCACGACGTCGACTGGTCGCCCCGGAACGCGCTCGAACTCGCACGCATGGAGGCCTCCCGCGACGTCACCGCGACGTACTTCTTCCTCGTCACGTCTCCCCTGTACAACCTCCATCACAGGCCAGTCAGACTGGTCGTTGAGGAACTCGAGGCGCTCGGACACGACGTCGGCCTCCACTTCAGCACACACCAGCACTTCACCGAGGAACCGGACGGCGACGTGCTCGCCGACTGCGTCCAGGACGAACGCACTGCCTTCGAGCAGGTCTGCAGCGACCCGACCGACGCCGTGTCGTTCCACCGGCCGCCGGAGTGGGTGTTCCGGCGGTCCTACGACGGCTTCACGAGCACGTACGAGCGCCGGTTCTTCGAGGAGATCACGTACCGCGGCGACTCCAATCAGCGCTGGCGGGAAGCGCACCCGCTGGCTGACGGTCTGCCGTCGAAGATGCAGGTGCTCGTCCACCCCGGGCTCTGGGGTGAGCTAGACGCGGGCTTCGTCGAACGGTTCCGCGAGAAGGTCGACAGCCGGCTCGCCCGAACCGCCCGCTTCCTCGACGAGCAGTTCGTCGAGAAGCGCTACAACATCGACGACTACTGCCAGCACGTCGAGCGCTGACCACGAACCCACGTACTGCCTCCCGGTGATCGACAGCCAGCGACTGTCGGCGTTTCCGCTCGTGACAGACCCTCAGCAGTAGTTGCCAGCAAGCGGTTCGGTACTCAGAACATCCCGGACCTGAAGCGGCTGAATCGCCACCCAGGTTTGCGACTGGATTTACCGCGTGCTGTTGACTGTGAGGTTCGTCGAGGTGACGCCGACAGTGTCCCCCTCGATTTCTACCTGGTAGTCGTCGACCACAAACGATATCGAGACTTCGCTGTTGCTCTCGACGAGCATGTTCAGCGAGTCCACCTCGAGATAGTCGGTCAATGGCTTCGCAAGCACGTCAGTCGTTTTCGTCACTTCACCGTATTCGAGCATCGCGATCGACTCCAGGATGGCCACACCGGGTGTCACGGTCGCCCAGTCGAACTCGCGTTGGACGCCACCCAGACCGGAGTGAACAGTCATTGTGAGTTTAAGAGGTGGCGGCCCTAATAAACTACCGTACGGAACGTTGTCACAGACGTTCTCGTTCGTTCACCTGGTTCGCTGACGGGCAACGGACCCGCTAAACTGGTCGCCAGTTTCGCCAATCACTCCGAATAGCGGACCGGCGTCGACACCTCCCGTTCGCAGTGACGGACTTCTGCAGTCACTGATCGTACTTCTGGACGGTCATTCCGCGGTTCTCCTCGCGGTCCAGCACCATGCCCGCAATCAGTCCGAGCACGCCGACGGAGACCAGCGTCAGCGACTCCACGACGCCGTCGGACTCGCTGCTGGCGGCGCGGCGCAGCAGCGACGCGAGGCCGCCGCCCGCGGCGACCGCACCCGCGTAGTAGAACAGCGGCAGCGGGTGGAACTGTTCGGAGAGGTACTTCGAGCGGAGCCGCCAGAGGAAGTTCCCGAGCAGGAGGACGGACACCTTCGGGATGTACGTCCGGTAGTCGATGTGGCTCTCCTCGTCCTCGTAGACCGCCCGGCGGGAGACGTCCGCGACCGTCACGCCCGCGGCGTTCAGGCGCGCGAGCAGGTCGTTGCAGTAGCCGTAGTCCTCGTACATCTCCGCGATGTCGACGGCCTCCAGGGCCTCCCGGGAGATAGCCGTCGACCCGTTCTGCGGGTCCATCATCCCCCAGTACCCGCTGGAGATCTTCGTGAGGAACGTCAACACGAAGTTGCCCGCCTGGCGGAACCGCGGCATCGCATCGCGGTCCTGGTCGAGCAGTCGGTTCCCCTTGGCGTACCCGGCCTCCCCGGCGGCCACTGGCTCGAGGATGCGCTCGAGGATGTCGGGCTCCGTCTGGCCGTCCCCGCTGACGACCAGCGTCACGTCGACGCCGTCGTCGAGGGCCGCACGGTAGCCGGTCTTGATTGCGCCGCCGACGCCCCGGTTCTCGTCGTGCTGGATGGGGACGACCCGCGGGTCCAGTTCGACCCCGCCGTCCGTGACGGGACTCTCCGCTGGCTTGGCGTCGTTGACGCGCTCGGCGTGTGTCTGTATCTCCGTCCAGGTGTCGTCCGTGGAGGCGTCGTCGACGACGTACGCGCGGTCGACGAAATCGGGAAGCGTCTCGATGACCTCTCCGATGAACGACTCCTCGTTGTAGGCCGGAATCACGGCCGCGATGGAGTGTCCTTCGTACATTTGGCTCGTCGCCCGTAGCTTCGCATCCACGTGCCGTTATTATACGTCGAGTAAGCGTCCCCGGGTCGCTCCGCCGAACCGGGTAGAACAAGCGACGCTCGCAGTCGTTCCCGCCGAGGATTCAGCTGTCGGTCGTGTGTCGCTCCGGTACTCGGCCGCCTTGGCCGTCCGAGACTCAGTACTCGGGCACCTGAACGTCGGAGAACTCCTCCGTTTGGGCGTGCGCGCACTGCCAGCGGCACAGCTCCGCGAGCACCTCGCGGCCGCACTCTGTGAGCGCGTAGTCGTTCGTGCGGCCGTCGCGGTTGCTCTTCCGGAGGAGGCCCGCCTCGTGGAGTTCGTCGAGGTTGGGGTAGAGCTGTCCCGGAAGGATTGACTCGCCCGTCGAGTCCTCCAGTTCGGCCTTCACTTCCTGGCCGCTGGCCCGCTCAGACCCTGCAATGACGAACAGCAGGTCGCGCTGGAAGCTCGTGAACTCCAGAATACGCTCCATGGTTTCGTCGACTGCCTCGAGTCTCACTTCGCTCATGTACGTCCCGGTACTGACCCAGTCCGTAAAAGCTAGAATGACCGTTTCGCCGCTTACAAAGCTTCTAAACCCAATTTCGGGGCGTTTCACCGAGAAACCCCAGCCCGGCGTCGGTCACCCTCCGTCCGAGACGTCCGCGCGCAGGTCCGTGTGGATCGTCTCGGGGGTCGTGACTTTGAGCGAACTGTTGTCGAGGTAGTCCACGAACTCCTCGAACTCTCCCGGTGTCACGGCCAGGCCGTCGCCGCGTTCGTTGATGTCGTGGAACGTGAACAGCTCGATGTCGTTGTAGAGTTTGCCGAGGTCGACCATCTTCTTCGCTATCTCGAGGTCGCTGGCGTCGCCCCGAGAGACGGTCATGGGCTCGGTGACACGGCCGGACCCGATGCTTCGCGTGCCCACGTAACGGAACGCGAGGTCGTGGTGTTTCTCCGCGAAGCTCGTCACGGCGTCGCTGAAGCCACCGAAGGGGTAGACCAGCCACCGCGAGCCGGTTTCGAATCCCTGGTCGACGAGCCACTCCTTGGCGTTCACGATCTCCTGTTCGGCGGTCAGCCGGGAGATGTCCTCGAGGTTCGTGTGCGTGCTCGTGTGCGAACAGACTGCCCAGCCGTTCGACGAGAGTTCGCCGAGCTGGTCGAGACTGAGACTGCCGTCGTCGCCGACGTTGTCTGTCACGACCGGTACCGTGGCCGGCATGTCGCGCTCGGAGAGCACGTCGAACGCCTCCGTGTACGCGGATTCGAGGCCGTCGTCGAAGAACACCACCGCGTGGCCTTCTTCGGGCGACGGGACGCGACGGAGGTCGTCCACCCAGAACTTCGTGTTTCGTTCGCCGCCGCGGACGCGAACACTGAGCTTTTGGACGTTCTCGAGTTCGGGGAGGCCGGTGACGTCACGGGCGCCGGCGTCTATCCGCAGCCAGTTCCCACTGGTCTCCTGTCGAACTCCCTCCCCGAGTACGAGCTGGTTCGACTCGTCCGGCGCCTGGATGGCGAGCTGGACGACGGCGTTCCCCGGCGAATCCATTCGGAACGCCATCGAGAGGTTCTCGCTCGAGAGGTCCAGGTCCACGTCGCGCGTCAACACGACCGGTCCGTCGCCGCGTTCGAGCCGCGCGGACTGCGAACCCGCGTACACCGTCGAGTCGTCTGCCTCGAGCGACCCGCCCTCGACGCTCCACTGGGAGAGGTCCTCGAAGTCCTCGAACACCTCCGTCTCGGCGAGCTGCGGCTCGGCGGTCGTGGTCGTCTGCTGGGTCGTCTGGTTGGCGGTGGTCGTCGTCTCGTTCGTCGACGTGGTCTCGGTCGGGGACGACGCCGAACTCGAACAGCCAGCGACGCCGATCAGGCCGGCGGTGGCGATACTTCCGAGCACCGCCCGCCGCGTCCGTCTGTCGTTCTGTCTTGTCATCGCTACTCGCGTAGACGACACAGAGCCGTTTTACTATCTTTCAGCTAAAACGACGACCCGGCGAACGCCCCGGTTTTGGGGTGTTTCAGCCGTGGACGCCACAGTTCGTGTCATTGCTGGGTCGACTTAACAGATGTATAGTAATCCGGCCGACGCTGTCAGGCCTTGGCATGGGTGACAACCTCTCTCTGCTCCGACGAGACGTGCTGGAGATTGGTGGATCGATCGCCGCGATGAGTGGGTGTCTGTCGTCCGGCGACGATTCGGGCGACGCCGAAACGACGACCGTCGACGATCCCGGCGAGGCGGCGAACGTCGAGGGGTTCGCCGGCGGCGTCGTGAAAACCGACCACCTGCTAACGGACTCCCGGAGCGCCGACGTCGTCGTCTGGAAGGACGAAGACGGAACGGTGTTCGCGGACGGGGCCGACGAAATCGTCGCGCGCGGCGACAACTTCAGTGCCGTGGTCCAGGCCGCCGTCGACTCGGGCGCGTCGAAGATCGTCATCCAGGACGGTCACTACGTTGCGCCCGACCCAGTGAACATCAAGACGGGGACGATACTCGAGGGGATGGGAACCGACACGACCATCGAAGTCGCGGGAAGCGCCGGCTTCCGCGTGGAAGGCGAGCGAGGCGAGTCGGCCCCGCTCGCGGCCGACGCCAACTCCACTGACCGGCTCCTCTCGGTCACGGACGCGTCCCCCTTCGACGCCGACAACCTCGTCCTCGTGAACACGGAGCGCACGACGGAGTACCGCGACCAGCCGTACGGGGAGATCCGCCGTATCACGTCGGTAGACGAGGCGAGCGGCGAACTCGAACTGACTTCGGGGGGACTGTTCGACGAGTACCGCACGGCAAACGACGCGAAAGCTATCGCCATCGACGACGTCGAGAACGTCGTCATTCGTGACATGGCGTTCGTGGGCACTGACCAGGAGGCGTACCGGTCCGGCGTCATCGCGACGTACGGGCAGCGGATTCTGGTCGAGAACGTTCTGTTCCGCGGCCTCGGGCACTCGGGCGTCATCTACCTGTCCACGATATACTCGGCGGTGAACAACTGCAAGATGCACGACATCAGGTACGAAGCCGGCGGTGTCGGGTACGGCGTCACGCTCGCTGACGCGGTGCGGAACGTCCGCGTGCGGAACAACGTCTTCCACGACACCAAGAACCACTGCACCACGGTCGGCGGGACGGGTGGAGACGGATTCCCGCGGCTGCTCACCTTCGAGTCCAACGAGTACTACGAGGACGACGCGGACGTTCACATGGGTGGCGTGGTGCAGTTCGCCGACAACCGGTTCGCGAACGCCGAGAACGGCATCATCTCCGGTGCCGACGTCACGTACGTCACGGGCTGTGAGTTCCGGAACCTCGAAGGGGACGCGTACCTGAACCGCGGCGACCCCTCGGAGGTCGTCTTCAACGGGTGCGAATTCAAGGACATCGATGGGATGGGCGTCAACCTCTACGACCATCCGGCCGGGTTACGGAAGCTCACGATGGCGGGCAACGACGTCAACGGTGTCGAGGGCGACGTCCTGCGGTTCCGGACGCCCGACGGGGAGACCTGCGAGTTCTTCGGCTTCACGGAGAACGTCCACACCGACTGCGGGTCGAACGTGATCCAACTCGGCGAGATCGGCGATTCGGCCATTCAGGAGGTGAACGTCCTCGGGAACCACTTCGAGCACGTCGACGGCTTCGTCCTCGCCGCCGGCAACATCTCCGGCGCGATCCGGTTCCTCAGCAACTCGATGGACAGGATCGGCGGCTCTTACGCTGTCACGACCAACGGAGCGATGACGCTCGCCACCGGCAACGAACTGCGACACTACGACAACCGTGGACTTCTCGTCAAGGGTCCAGGACTCGTCGCCGCGAACACGTTCGCAGGCGGCGGGAACGACGCCGTCCTCGTCTACGAGACCAGCAACGTCTTCGTGACGAACAACAAGTTCGACGCGACGAGCGGCACGGACATCAACGCGATCGACGCCACGGAGTGCAAGGTCGTCTCGAACGACGTCGAGTCCGGCATCGACGTCCCGGGACCATCGAACCCCGTCCGCCGGAACTTCGGCTATCAGACGGAGGACACGGGTACGTACGCGACCAGCGGGTCGGGCGCGTCCTCGTACGACATCCCCCACAACCTCACCGAGCCAGCGGTAGTGGCGAACGTCTGGGCGGAGAGCGCGGACGCAGCGGGGCGCTTCTACGTCTCCGAGAAGGACGCGGACACGATTACGCTGACGTACGAGAGCGCGCCGCCGAGCGGTAGCGGGAACCTCGCCTGGGGATACGAAGCGAAAACACACTCGCACTGACGAACACCCACTCCGCCGACGTGGCAGCGTGCCGCGACCACTCCGCCCGTGGGCCAGTCCGGTACGTCAGTCGGCGCGTCGCTCCACGTTCTCCCGGGCGGCCTCGACGAGTTCCCTGGCCTCGCGGAACCGAGCGTCCACGGCTTCGTCGTCGCGGGCCTGCGCGGTCACGCGAACGAGCGGCTGGGTTCCGCTCGCGCGCACCAGGAACCACCCGTCGTCGACCGTCACTCGCACGCCGTCCAGTCCCTGGACGTCGTCGTACTCCGCGGCGACCGTCGACTCCACACGGTCGACGACCGCGGCCTTCTCGTCCGTCTCGACGCTGTCCCGGCGCAGCGGGTATCGCCCGAGGTCCGCCCGGAGCGACGACAGCGGCCCGCGATCGTCGACGAGTGCGGAGAGTCGGGCGGCGGCGAGCGGCCGTCCGGGCACAAGGTCTCCTCGGGCCAGATCCAGGCGCCGCTGGGTTCGCCGCCGAAGACGACGCCCGGTTCGCTCGCGCGTTCCGCGACGAACACGTCGCCGACGGGCGTTCGCACCGTGGACGCGCCGACGTCTGCGAGGACGTCCTGGACGAGCATGCTCGTGTTCAGCGGGACGGCGACCTGGTCGCCGTCGCCCGCGACCGCCCGCGCGAACAACGCGAGGAGCTCGTCGCCCTCGAGGAACGCGCCGTCCTCGTCGAGCGCCATCATCCGGTCCGCGTCGCCGTCGTGAGCGACACCCAGGTCGTGGTCTGTGGCGGCGACGTACGCGGCCAGTGTTTCCGCCTTCCTCGGTCGCTCGCTGGGCCGCGCCGGGAACCGGCCGTCAGGCTGGGCGTTCAGCGTCGACACCGAACACCCG
>NZ_WUUU01000143.1 GCF_009831555.1 Halobacterium bonnevillei
GCGAACGCGCCGGCGCCGATGGCGGCCGCGCCGACGAGCACGCCCGGCGTCATCGTGAGCTGCCCGCTGCCGACCAGGGGCGCGACGGCGTTCGCGACGTTGCTCGCGCCCGCGGAGAACGCCATGTAACAGCCGACGCCGACGGTCAACACCTGGCCGAGGCGCCGGCGACCCTCGGCCTGGAAGTCGAGGACTGCGGCGATGCGGTCGTAGCAGTACCGGCCGACGACCGCCGCAATCCAGAACGCCGCGATGGCGGACACCACCCACCACGTCACGACTTCGCCGACGACCCGCCAGTCGAGGACGCCAAGCGCCGCGCCCATGCCGACCACCGCGCCGACCGCGGTCTGACTGGTGCCGACGGACACCCGGAGAATGTTCCCGAGCAGGATGCCGACGCCGATGAACAACAGGACGCCGATGGAGGCGCCCAGCGTGAAGTACTCCGCGGGCACGAAGTCCGTGCCGAGCGTGTCCACGACGGCGGGACCGACGGCCAGGCCGCCCGCGAACACGAACACCGCCATCAGTGCGGAGGCGGCGCGCATCGAGAGCACGCCGCTCCCCGTCGCTGGCCCGAACGCCACGCCCGTCGAGGATCCGCCGACGTTCACGCCGACGAAGACGGCCGTCGCGAGGCCGACGACGAACAGCACCGACACCGACATAGCCGTCTCGAGAGACGCGGGCGCGGCAAGTAAGTCTGACCATCAGTCCGCTATTCGACGGCCGGGACGGCCAGCCCGTTCACTCCCCGTTCTCCCTGTCGGCGTCCCGGTCGGCCTCAGTCGGTCGCACGACGAGGCGCTCGATTCTGGCGTCCGCGACGGCGTCGACGCGGACGACGTAGCCGTCTCGTTCGATCTCCTCGCCGACCTCCGGGACGCGGCCGAAGTGACTGAACACGAACCCGCCGATGGTCTCGACGTCGTCAGTCTCGAACCCGGCGTCGAGGCGGTCGTTGACCTCCTGGAGCGGCACGCCGCCGTCGACGACGTAGGTGCCGTCGGTGCGCTGCTCGATAGTCGGTTCGTCGACGGCCGCGTCGAACTCGTCCTGGATGTCGCCGACGATCTCCTCGAGGATGTCCTCGATGGTGACGATGCCCTCGAAGACGCCCCACTCGTCGATGACCACGGCCATCTGGCCGCCGCCCCGCGTCTGGAACTCGCCGAGGATCTCGTCGATGCGTCGCGTCTCCGGGACGACCAGCACGTCGCGGGCGAGTTCGCGGGCGGTCACCGACTCGTCGCCGCCGGTTTCGATCGCGCGGAGCACGTCTTTCGCGTGCACGAATCCGAGCGGTCGCTCGCCGTCGTCGTCGAGCACGAGGTAGCGCGTGAACCGGCCCTCGGCGGCGAGCGTCCGGAGTTCCGGGAGTTCCGTCGGCGCCGTCACCGTCTCGACGTCCGGGCGCGGCGTCATCACCTCACGCGCGATCGTGTCGCCGAGTTCGAAGACGCTCTCGATCATCTCGACTCGTCGACGTCCACGTGGCCGGTCTCCTCGGAGTGCGTCAGGATCATCCGGATCTCCTCCTCGGTGTGGGTCTCCTCGCTCTCGGAGGCCGGGGAGACGCCCGCGAGGCGCGTGAAGTAGTTCGCCGTGCCGTTGAAGACGATGATGCCGGGCATGAACACGTAGTAGAAGAACTTCATCAGCGGCGCGACCAGGAACGCCACGCGCTCGGCTTCCTGGATGGCGAACGTCTTCGGCGCGAGCTCCCCGAAGACGACGTGCAGGAACGTGATGAATCCGAACCCGAGCGCGAACGCCACGATGTGAACCGTTCCCGCGGGGAGGAGTTCGCCGAGCACGGGGTCGATGAGCGCCGCGACGGCGGGCTCCCCGATCCACCCCAGGCCCAGCGAGGACAGCGTGATGCCGAGCTGGCTGACCGCGAGGTAGTCGTCGAGGTTCTGGATGGCGTCCTGGACGAGCGCCGCGCCAGGCTTCCCCTCCTGGACGAGCGCGTTCACCTGTGTCGGCCGGATCTTCACGAACGCGAACTCCGCGGCCACGAACACCCCGTTCATCACGACGAGGAAGAACGCGAGCAGCAGTCCGCCCACGGAAACGAGTTCAACCATACGTGAATCAGGGCCCCGGCGAACTTGTAGGGGGCGGTACAGTCTTCGGGGACGCCGGTGGTCGCGGCGGCTGCGGCTATCGTCGACGCCGCCCGCACGCGAAGGCTTTTGCGTTCCGGCGTGCCGGTTTCCAGTATGGCTCCCGGCGACGTGTTCGACGTCGAACAGTGCAGCGACATCGCGTACGTGGACACCGGTATGTACGACACCGGCGAGTACGGCTCGGTCTACGTCGTCGACGCCGACCGCCCCGCCATCGTGGACACGGGCATCGGCACGAACTACGAGCGGATTCTTGGCGCGCTCGACGAACGCGGTATCGCGCGGGACGAACTCGCGGCGATTCTCGTCACGCACGTCCACCTCGACCACGCGGGCGGCGCGGGCTACGTCGCCGAGGCGTGCCCGAACGCGGACGTGTACGTCCACGAGATCGGCGCTCCTCACCTCGTCGGCCCCGAGCGCCTCGTCGAGGGGACGAAGAAGGCGGTCGGCGACCAGTGGCAGCACTACGTCGAGCCGAAACCGCTATCCGAGGACCGAATCGTCGAACTCGAGGACGGCGACGAGGTCGACCTCGGGTCGCGGACGCTGACCGCACACCACGTACCGGGGCACGCCCCCCACCAGGTGGTCTACGAGGACCACGCGGACGACGCCGTGTTCACGGCCGACGCCGCGGGCATCTGGGTGCCCAGCCAGGACCGCGTGCGTGAGACGAGCCCGCCGCCGAACTTCGACCTCGAGCAGGCCATCACGGACGTCGAACTGATTCGGCGTCTCGACCCCGACGTATTGCTGTACGCGCACTTCGGCCCGGGGCCGGACGACGTCGACGCCGTGCTCCGCCAGTACGAGCAGGTGCTGCGGGACTGGGTGGAGACGGTGAAACACGAAGTCGTCGAACGCGGCAGCGAGGAGGCCGCTATCGACCACCTCTCGGTGACTACGGACGTCGAGACTGTGTGGGGCGAACAGAAGGCGCGCGAGGAAACTGCAATGAACGTTCGTGGAGTTCTCCACTATCTTAAGACCCGTGAGAACGAGTGACGCGCATGGACTTCCGTGAAGCCGAACGCCAGTACGAGGACGAGGTCGTCGGGGAGACGACACTCCCCCGAATGTTCGAGGACGCCGCCGCGCGGTACACGGACCAGCCAGCACAGGGGTACAAGGGCGGCATCTACCGGCGAACGCTGACTCCCGACGTCCTGCCGCCCGCGCCGGACGGCGACTACGAGAACGTGACGTACGGCGAACTGCGCGACATCGTCCGCAACCTCGCCGCCGGCTTCCGCGACCTCGGCGTGGCCGAGGGGGACCGCGTCGGCCTCTTCGCGCACACTCGCATGGAGTGGGCGCAGTGCGACTTCGCCCTCCTCGCCGCCGGGGCCGCGGTCACCACCGTGTACGCCAGTTCCAGCCCCCGCCAGGTCGAGCACTTGCTCGGCGACAGCGAGGCGACGGCGGTCGTCGTGGAGGGCGAGGAAGAACTTGCCCGCGTCCGCGAAGTCGAAGACCGCCTCGACCTGGAGTTCGTCGTGACGATGGACCAGGTCGCCGACGAGAACGCCATCCCGCTCTCGGACGTCTACGAGCGCGGCAGGGACGCCTACGACCGCGAGACCTACGAGTCGTGGCTCGCCGACCGGGACCTCGACGACCTCGCCAGCCTCATCTACACGTCCGGGACCACGGGCATGCCGAAGGGCGTCGCGCTCACGCACGCGAACTTCCGGGCGAACGTCAATCAGTGCCGGAAGCGCTTCGGGCCGCGCCCGGACAAGACCGACCTCCCCGCCATCACCGAGGACTCCCGCGTCGTCTCCTACCTGCCGCTCGCGCACGTCTTCGAGCGCCTCTCAGGACACTTCCTGATGTTCGCGTCCGGCGCCCACGTCTGTTACGCGGAGTCCCCGGACACGCTCCGCGAGGACTTCACGCTGTGCGAACCGACGTCCGGGACGAGCGTCCCTCGCGTCTACGAGAAACTGTTCGACGCGGTCCGCGAGCAGGCCACCGAATCCCCGACGAAAGAACGCATCTTCGAGTGGGCGACCGAGGTCGGCCGCCAGTACCACGAGGCCGACGACCCCGGCCTCTCGCTGCGCGTCAGGCGCGCACTCGCCGACAAGCTCGTCTTCGAGAAGGTCCGGGACGCGCTCGGCGGGAACGTCGACTTCTTCATCTCCGGTGGTGGCTCCCTGTCGGCGGAACTGTGCGCGCTCTACCACGGCATGGGCCTCCCGATTCTGGAGGGGTACGGCCTCACCGAGACCAGCCCCGTCGTCTCCGTGAACCCTCCGGAGCGCCCGCAGGTCGGCACCATCGGCCCGCCGGTGCCGGACACCGATGTCCGCGTCGACGAGTCCATCGCCAGCCCCCAGCAGCGCGACCGGGCAGACGGCGACGTCGGCGAACTGCTCGTGCGCGGCCCGCAGGTCTTCGACGGCTACTGGGGCCTCGAGGACGAGACGGAGCAGGCGTTCACGGAGATCGAGGGCCAGGAGTGGTTCCGGACGGGCGACGTCGTCGAGATTCGGAGCGACGACTACGTGCGGTTCCTCGAGCGCGCGAAACAGATTCTCACGCTCTCGACGGGGAAGAACGTCGCCCCCGGCCCCATCGAGGACGCGTTCGCCGCGAGCCCGCTCGTCGAGCAGGCGATGGTCGTCGGGAACAACCGGAAGTTCGTCTCCGCGGTCATCGTCCCGAACTTCACAGGGGTCCGCAAGTGGGCGGACGCCGAGGACGTCGACGTCCCCGACGACAAGGCCGCCATGTGCCGGGACGACCGCGTCGAAGCGCGCATCCAGCAGGAGGTGGACGACGTCAACGACGACCTCGAGGACTACGAACAGATCAAACGGTTCCGCCTGGTGCCCACGGAGTTCACAGAGGAGAACGACCTCCTGACGCCGACGATGAAGAAGAAGCGACGGAACATTCTCGACGCGTTCGCGGACGAGATCGGGACCATCTACGCGGAGTGACTCGCCTCGGTGCCAGCGGGTTCGGCCGCGACCCGGGTTGTTTAAGGACTGTCACACAGAATCACGGGACGATGCCGGCACTGGAGGCGGTCGCGTGAGCACTGAACTCATCCCACTGGTCGCGACGATCATCGCCCTCGGCGTAGCGGCGCAAGTGCTCGCCGACCGCCTGCAAGTGCCGAGCGTGCTGTTCCTCGTCATCGCGGGTATCGCCGTCGGGCCGGAAGTACTGGGCATCGTCACTCTCGAGACGTTCGGCGGCGCGGAGACGCTGTCGGGCATCGTCGGCCTGTCGGTCGCGATCATCGTCTTCGAGGGTGCGTTCCACCTGAAACTCCCGAAACTCCGGGAGGCGCCGGGCGCCGCGATCAGGCTGACGACGCTCGGGGCGGCCATCTCGCTGGTCGGGACCGCCCTCGCCGTCCGGTTCATCCTCGGCGCCGGATGGGACATGTCGTTCCTCATCGGGAGCCTGCTCGTCGCCACTGGCCCGACGGTCATCACGCCGATCATGAACATCGTCCCGGTTCGCAACCGGGTCGCCGCCGCGCTCGAGACCGAGGGCGTCGTCAACGACGTCACCGCGGCCATCCTCGCCATCGTCGTCTTCGAATTCGTGAACAACCCGAGGCTGACGGAACTCCAGATCGCCGAGGAGTTCGTCATCCGCCTCGGCATCGGCGTGGTGTTCGGCCTGTTCGTCGCGGCCGTCGTCTGGTACCTGCTCCGGCACGTCGAACTCTCGCGGGGGAACGCCCCGCAGAACGCCCGCCTCATCGTCCTCGCGGGCGCACTGGTCGCGTACGGCGGCGCGGACTTCGTGCGCGGGGAAGCGGGCATCGCCGCGGTCGCCACGGCCGGCATGGTGCTCGGGAACGCCAACCTCCCCTACGAGGAGGAGATCGAGGCGTTCAAGGGCGACGTGACGCTGGTCGTCCTGTCGTTCGTGTTCATCGCGCTCGCCGCCCTCCTGTCGTTCGAGAACCTCGTCCAGCTCGGCGTGGCCGGGCTGCTCGTCGTCGCGCTCGTCGCGCTCGTCATCCGACCGCTGGGGGTCTTCCTCTCGACGCGCGGCGGCCGATACACCACGGCCGAACGGACGTTCATGAGCGCCGTCGGCCCGCGCGGCATCATCCCCGCCTCCGTCGCGACGCTGTTCGCCGTCCAGTTGCAGGGTGCCGGCATGGACGACGCCGCGAGCCTGCTCGTCGGCGTCGTCTTCCTCGTCATCCTCCTGACCGTCGTCATCGAGGGCGGATTCGCCAGACACATCGCACAAGCACTCGACGTCATACCAATGCGTGTCATCATCGTCGGCGGCGGCACCGTCGGTCGCGCGCTCGCTGAGCGCCTCGAAGACCGTGGTGAGAACGTCGTCCTGGTCGAAGCGGACGAACAGATGGTCGAACGAGCGCGCAACGAAGGGTTCACCGTCCACAACGGGGACGGCACGGACACCGAAGAGTTGCGCGCCGCGGGCGCGGAGAACGCCCGCATCGTCGTCGCTGCGACCGGTGACGACGACGTCAACCTGCTGGTCGCCCAGCTCGCCGACTCGAAGTTCGACGTCGACACCATCATCGCTCGCGCGAACAACCCGGACAACGTCGACGCGTTCGAGGACCTCGGCGTTCGGACGGTGTCGTCGTCGATGGCGACCGCGTGGGGCATCGACAACATCATCGAGCGCCCCGCGCTCGCCAACTGGATGACCGAGATCGGTCGCGCGGGCGACGTCCAGGAGGTCGAGGTCACCTCCGAGGACATCGTCGGGAAGACCATCGACGAGATCGACGAGGAACTCCCGAACGGCGCCATCATCGGCCTCGTCGGTCGCGAGGGCGAAAGCGAGGTGCCATCCGGCGACTTCACGCTCCAGCACGGCGACCACCTCACGTTCCTCGGCCGGAAGGACGCGGTCCGCGAGGCCCTGGAGTGGTGTCACCCCCACGACTGACTGCTAGCGTTCCCCGTTCGACTGACTACTGGCTTCGCCCAACCCACGACTGACCGCTGGCGGCCCGCTCGCTATTCTCCGGGGTCGTCGTGGTGGACGCGCCACGTGAACAGGCTCTCGAAGACGTAGTTCACGAGCATCGCGACGCCGATGGCGCCGCCCTTCACGACCACCAGCCAGAGGTCGACGCCCGCGACCGCGAGGTCCACGGTCACCGTGTAGAAGACGGCGACGAACAGCACGTACTGGATGGTCGACCCGCCCGCGCGAACGAGGTGCGACCGCAGCAAGCGGCGGCCGACAGAGCGAACGTCCATCGCGCCCTCGCCGGCGAACGTCCAGTGCTCGTTCACCGCGAACATCACGAGAATCGCGGTCTCGATGCTGGCGACGTTCGCGATCGCGGCGGACAGGCCCGCGACCTGCGTGAGCAACACGAGCGTCGTCACGTCGAAGACGGCGCCGACCGCGCCGACGGACACGAACTGGCCGAACCGCACGGCCGACGCTAGTTCCTCGAAGCGTTCGGGCACCACCGCCTGCAGTCGGTCGTCCAGCGTCATCTGTGCCGGTCGACGAGCGCGGGCGGTTCGTCGCGGC
>NZ_WUUU01000144.1 GCF_009831555.1 Halobacterium bonnevillei
GGGCGGTTCGTCGCGGCGCGCCGCCAGCGCCTCGTGCAACTGGCTGTCCCGCAGGCGCTTCGACCGGTGGCGCGCCGCCAGCAGCGCGCGGAACAGCGCCAGCGGCGTCCGCACCGGCGACACGGTCGACCCGGGTTTGTCCTCCCACTCGATGGGGACTTCCGCGACCCGCAAGTCGAGGGCGCCGGCGATGGCGACGAGTTCGACGTCCCACGCGAACCCCGCCTCGTAGAGGTGGGTGCGCACTTGCTCCCAGGCGTCGGCGCTGATGGCTTTCGCGCCGCACTGGTAGTCGTAGAGGTCGACGTTCAGCAGGCGGCCGGCGAGCCACGCGAACCCGTCGCCGAGGAATCGGCGCGCGAGCGTCTGGTGGCTCGCGACCTCGGCGTCTGGGTGGCGTCGCGACCCGACAGCCAGGTCGGCGTCGCCGTCCCGCACGCGGTCGACGACAGTCCCGAGATAGACCGCTGGCGTCGAGCCGTCCGCGTCCGCGAACGCCAGCACGTCCGTGTCCAGCGTCTCGAACCCGGCGGTGACGGCAGCGCCCTTTCCGCGGCGCCGCTCGGCGTTGTGCACTGTCGCGGGCGACGTCTCGATTGCCGCCACCGCATCCGGGGACCCGGCGTCGAGTTCGACGTGAAGCCGCGTCGGCTGGAGGACCTCCTGGAGGGCGTCGAGGTACGCGACGAGCGCCTCGACGTCGGGGTCGAAGGCGGGGACGACGATACCGACGGAACGCATCGCGTGGAGAGAGTCGAGGCTACGGTATCAATTTCGTGGTATCCGTGCGAGGAACCCGGGGTCCCCACCCGGGCCTGTGCGGACCTTATCGCCGCTCGAACGTGATGGCCGCGCCCTGGCCGAACCCGACGCACAGCGTGGCGAGCCCTTTGTCGGCGTCGCGCTTCTGCATCTCGTGGATGAGCGTCACCGGGAGCCGCGCGCCGCTGGCGCCCAGCGGGTGGCCGATGGCGATGGCGCCGCCGTTGACGTTGAACTTGTCGTTGTCGACGCCGAGTTCGTCGCGGGAGTACACCGTCTGGGACGCGAACGCCTCGTTGAGTTCCACGAGGTCGAAGTCCTCGACGTCCTGGTCGGTGCGCTCCAGCAGCTCCCGGGTCGCCGGGACCGGGCCGATCCCCATCACTTCGGGGTCGACGCCGGTGACGTTGTGGTCTCCGACGTACGCGAGCACGTCGAGATCGTGCTCCTCGGCGAACGCCTCGCTCGTGACGAGCGTCGCGGCCGCGCCGTCCGAAATCTGGCTGGCGTTGCCGGGCGTCACCGTGCCGTCGCTCTTGAAGACGGTCGGGAGCTGGCTCAGCTTCTCCATCGACGTGTCGGGGCGGATGCCCTCGTCCTCGTCGACGACGCCGTCCTCGGTCTCGACGGGCACGATCTCGTCGTCGAAGCGCCCGGACTCGGTCGCCTCTGCGGCGCGCTGCTGGCTCTGGAGCGCGTACTCGTCCTGCTCCTCCCGGCTGACGTCGTAGCGCTCGGCGACCTCCTCGGCGGTCATCCCCATCTGGAGCTGTGGGACGTTGTACAGTTCCGAGAGCTCCGGGTGCAGGTAGCCGTAGGACTCGCCGTCCATCGGCACCCGGCTCATGTTCTCGACGCCGCCCGCGATGATGGCCTGTCGCTGCCCGGCGCTGATAGAGTCGGCGGCCCGCATGATGGCCTCCATCGAGGACGCACACCACCGATTGATCGACGCCGCGGGGACGTCCTCGCCGAGTTCCGAGAGCAACGCGACGACGCGCGCCACGTTGTTGTCCTGCTCCGCGCGCTGCTGGGCGACCCCCCACTGGAGGTCGTCGATTTCGTCGCTGGTGAGTCCCGTCTCCGCGAGGAGGTGGTCGATGACCGTCACGGAGAGGTCCTCGCTGCGCGTCTCCGCGAACGCGCCGTCTTCTTTCCCCTGCGGGGTTCGGTAGGCCGCTGCGATGACCGGGGTGGTGTCGCTTGCCATACCACAGTATCCCGCGCGACGAACCATAAAGCTCCTACAACGCGGCGCAGTCCGCTCCGCGTTTACTCGCGTCCAGCGGTGTCGTCGCCGCGTTGCCGCCGTCGCTTCGCTGCACCTTCGAGCGTTCAGTGACCGTGGTAGTCATCGGAAAGCGTTTATCGCATCCGGCGCAACGCGGTGGTATGTCTCGGTCCCGCGGCGGCCAGACCGCCCGACGGCGGGTCGCCGTCGCGCTCGTCGCCGTCGCCGCCCTCGCCCTCCTCGTGCGCCTGTGGAGTCTCGGCTGGCGGGTCGCCCACCAGGACGAGGGTCGCGTCGCCCACTGGATCCTCTACTACATGGAGTCCGGGTCGTGGCAGTACCGCCCCATCATCCACGGCCCGTTCCTCCCGCACGTCAACGGCGTCGTCTTCGACCTGTTCGGGGCGACGGACTTCACGATGCGACTCGTCGTCGCCGTCGTCGGCAGCCTGCTGGTCGTGACGCCGTGGCTGTACCGCGAACACCTCTCGAACGCGGAGATGGTCGCGACGTCGCTGTTCTTCGCGGGCAACCCCATTCTGCTGTACTACTCGCGGTTCATGCGCAACGACCTCCTGCTGGCGGCGTTCATGTTCACAGCCTTCGGGTTGTTCGTGCGCGCCATCGACACCGGGAAGGCGCGGTACATCTACGCCGGCGCGCTCCCGTTCGCGCTCGCGTTCACCACCAAGGAGAACGCGCTCCTGTACCCGGTCTGCTGGCTGGGCGCGCTCGCGCTCGTCTTCGACGGCCGCATGCTGCTCGCGTCCGCGAGCGACGAGACGACGCGGTACGGCGTCGTCAGGGGGTACGTCGGTCGGATCGCCCGCGCGGCGTGGCGGTACAAACTCCACCTCGGCGCCGCGCTCGCCGAAGTCGCCGCGGTCGTCGTGGCGTTCTACGCGCCGAAACCCGACCTCTACGAAGCCCTCTCCGAGCCAGCGCTCCTCCCCGGCGTCCTTCGGGAGGGGACGCTCGGCTCCTGGAACGAGTTCATGGACCTCTGGGGGTCGACGGGGATGCAGGAGCACTCCTACATCGAGTTCCTGAAACACGACCTCACGGTGTTGTCCATCGGCGCGCTGGCGCTGGTCGCGTTCGCCCTGATGGGGTTCCTCCACGAGCGGTACGCCGCCGACCAGCCGCGCGCGGTCGTCGGCGTCTGTTTCTTCTGGGGCGCGTTCTCCGTGTTCGGCTACCCCGCCGTCGCGGACATCTCCTCGGCGTGGACTGCGATCAACGCCATCGTCCCGCTGGCCGTGCCCGCCGGCGTCGGCGTCGGGCTCGTGTTCGAGCGCGGCCGCGCGCCGTCGCCACCGGGAACGCGCCCGCTGCTCGCGCCGTCGCCGTCATCCTGGTCGTCTCCGCTGCGGGCACCGGGGCCGTCGCCGCCCAGACCACGTACGTGAACGCGCAGGGCCCCAACAACCCGCTCGTGCAGTACGCCCAGCCCTCGGGCCAGATGCAGTCGACGCTCGGCGACGTCCGCGAGATTTCGGCGAGCAACGACGGCGTCGACGTGATGTTCTACGGCTCCGAGTTCCACACCCCCGACGACCTCACGACCGAACAGTCACTCAACCTCACGCACGGCGGCTACCAGGGCTGGTTCGACCGCCTGCCGCTCCCGTGGTACCTCGAGCGCTACGACTCGAACGTCTCCAGCACGCTCACGACCACGACGATCGACGAGCACGCTCCGCCCGTGGTCATCATGCTGGAGGAGGACGAGGACAACCTCGACATCGACCTCACCGAACGCGGCTACACGCGGACCGTCCACGAGGGCTACCAGCACAGCCGACCGCTCGTGTTCTACGTCCGCGCGAACGCCACGAACTGACCTCGTTCGAGCGTCCCGTCACAACGCCGCCACGAACCGACCTCGTTCGAGCGTTTCAGTACCGATTCGCAACGCACGCCCGCCGATTCGAGGCCTCGAGCCCGCCAGTTCGGTGCCGCTATTTCCGCCCACATCGCTTCGCCGCGACTGCGGAGGCCTTATGCGCCCCCGGTGGGTAGATTACGGTTAGTGACTGAGGCGCTCGACGTCGTCGAATTCCTGCTCACGGCCCGCGTCTACGACAAACACCAGGATCTCGACGAGAACGACTTACCGCCGGCCCACCGGATCGCGCTCTGGGCCGACGACGGTGTACAGCGACCACCGAAGACCACCGAGGACGCCGTCAGCGAGGGCTCCGGCGTCGACGACCCGTGGGACGCTATCTCAGAACTGATGTTCACCGACCGGGACACGTTCTCGGGCGGCATCAGCCTCGTGGACGACGAGATGGCCTTCGACTGGTTCGAGGAGCGAGCGGACGCCGACCGCATCCACGACAACCCCGCGCTGGCGTTCGAACTCGGCGACGAATTCGGCGTCGACTACGAGGCCGCGCGGGAGGACAACCGCCCCGTGCAGGCCGACCCGCAGTGGATCGACGGCCTGCTGACGGAGTACTTCGACGAAGACGACGAGGAGATGCTGGACCTCGTGGAGGTCCGGTCGCCCTCGGAGATCGACGTGACCCTCGACGACATCGTGCTCACGGAGGAGCAGGAGGCCGAGATCACGAAGGTCGCGAAGGCCATCGAGCACCGCGACTACCTCGCGACCATCGGCCTCAGCGAGATCGGGAAGCTGCTGTTCGTCGGCCCGCCGGGGACGGGGAAGACGTCGACGGCCCGCGGGCTCGCCCACCAGCTCGACCTGCCGTTCGTGGAGGTCAAGCTGTCGATGATCACGAGCCAGTACCTCGGCGAGACCGCGAAGAACGTCGAGAAGGTCTTCGAGGTCGCCAAGCGGCTGTCGCCGTGCATCCTCTTCATGGACGAGTTCGACTTCGTCGCCACGACGCGGACCGGCGACGAACACAACGCCATCAAGCGCGCGGTGAACACGCTGCTGAAGAGCATCGACGAGGTCAGCCTCGTCAACGACGACGTGTTGCTCATCGGCGCGACCAACCACCCGGACGAACTCGACGCGGCGGCGTGGCGGCGCTTCGACGAGATCCTGTCGTTCCCGCGCCCCGACGAGGGGATGCGCGCGGAGATCCTGGAGGTCGTCACCCGCGAACTCGCCGTCGACGACTTCGACCCCGCGGAACTCGCCGCCGAGACCGAGGGCCTGACCGGCAGCGACCTCCGTCTCGTGCTCCGTGAGGCCGTCCTCGACGCGCTCGTGGAGGACCGCACCACGCTCACGCAGGACGACCTCGTCGCCGCCGTCTCGGACTTCGAGGACCGCGACCACCTCCGCAACCTCGACACGCTCGAGGAAGCCATCGACGACCCCGAGAACGGTGACCGCGGCACCACCAGCAGCGACCACGGCGACCACGACCACGACCACGGAGAGACCGCAGACGGCGACGACCGCGCTGACGCGCCCCACGCAGGCCACGACCACGAATGAGGGTCACGCTGCTCGGCACCGGTGACACGACGGGCACCCCGACGCCGGGGTGTGACTGCGACACGTGCCGGGCGGCCCGCGAACGCGGCGTCGAACGCACCCGGTTTGCGGTCCACGTCGAGGACGAGGCCAGCGGCGACGCGCTCCTGATCGACTTCAGTCCGGACTTCCGCTACCAGTTCCTCCGAGAGGGCGTCTCCCTGCCGGACGCGGGTGTCGTCACCCACATCCACTTCGACCACCTCGACGGCCTCGGGAACGCGTACCGCCTGTTCGACGACCTGCCCGTGTACGCGGCCAGCGAGACGGACCCCGAGACCGGGGAGAGCGTCGCCGAGACGGTCGCGCGGAAGTACGACTACCTCGACAACGTCCACCCGCACCCGGTCACGCCCGGCGAGACGTTCGAGGCCGCGGGCTTCGACGTGACGCTGGTGCCAGTCGACCACCCGCCGCTGCTGTGCTACGGCGTCGTCGTCGAGCGCAACGGGTCGAAACTCGCGCTCTCGGGGGACACCACCTTCGACATTCCCGACGCGTCGCTGGCCGCGATGCGCGACCCCGACCTGCTGCTCGCGGACGGCATCGTGCCCGCGCACCTCGCCGACTACCACCCCAGAGGTGGTCGCCACCCCGAGCGGGACGGCGTCCCGCGGACGTTCGGGACGAAACACATGACCATGGAGGGCGCGCTCTCGCTCGGCGACGAACTCGACGCCGGCGAGACCCGCGTCGTCCACGTCTCGCACTTCTTCCCCGCCGACGAGGCGTTCGCCGACGAACTCGCCGTCGACGGCGAGACGTTCAGTCTCTGACCGGAGCCACGGCACGACCGACTCGGCTTCAGTCGTCGCTCCTGCCGTCTCGGCGCTCGAAAACCGAGATGAAGCAGCCGCTCCGTCCAGCCGGTGGTGTGGGCCCCCTACCGAAACCGGGACAATCTCGTTTCGAGAGGGTCGTCTCGGGTGGTGTTCCACCAGAAGCCACCGAGACCAAAAATCGTGAAAACGACGGCAACGAGGGACAGTACGACGTTCCCCAGGTAGATATTCGCGAGTAACAGGCCCCCAAATAGCAGCCCGAAGCCCAGGAGGAGCCATCGACTCTCCATACTGGAGCGAGCGGCGATACTCGTATAAGCATTTCCTGCTATCCGACCGTAGTTCGTCGCGCGTCACCCGTAGCCGAGGTGCTCGAGTTGCGCTGCGGTGTCGGCGTCGACGCGGGCCTCGCCGGGCTTGTCGTAGTGAGGGTCGTAGCTGCCGGTGTCCGTCGCGGACGTCTCCGCCCACGGGACGTGCCGGAGACGAGGGATGGGGACGCCGGTCGGGTGGCTGTAGAGGCCGAGGTGGCCGAACAGTTCGCCGTGGTCGGCGGTGACGACCGCCGTGTCGGCGTCGACGTTCGCCAGGAGGAGGTCGACGTCCTCGAGCACCCAGCGGAGTTCGTCGAGGTAGGCGTTCCAGACGACCGACCGGTCGCCGCCGTCCCGCAGGTAGTCGAACGGCCGGTACTCGTAGTCGGCGAGTTCGCGGTTCTCCCGGAGCGCGTTCGCGCGGTAGGGGTTGTGCGGCGGGATGTAGTGGACGAGCAGCCTGTCGGCGTCGTGGTTGCGAGCGACGTCGATGGCGCGGTCCGTGACGACGCGCGGTAGCAGGATGCCGCTGCGCGGTTCGGGCGGCGCGTAGTCGGGGACCGAGTCGAACACCAGGAACTCGTCCAGTTCGACGGTATCCCACGCCGTGAACCGCTCCGCGAATTCGGTCTCCATCGCGTCCCTCGAGTCCAGCGTCTGCGTGACGCGGCCGTTCCCACAGACCACGGCAGTGCGCTGGATTTCCTCGCGGTACGCGTCCGTGAACGTGTTCGCCGCCCACTCGCGGGTCGAACTGCCGACCGAGTACGCGGCTTCGACGTCGTCGAGGACGTCGACCTCGCGGGCGACTCGCGAGAGCGCGTCGTAGCGGCACGCGTCCAGGACGACCAGGAGGTCCCAGTCGCGACTGAAGACGTTCGTGCCCAGCGGCCGCCGGGAGGACGCGCCCAGGAGCACCGCCTCCGCGAGCCGCTTCGTGTACGAGGAGACGTTGCGCGCGACTGGACGTGACACGCGTACTGTGACCGCGAGTTCGGGCTTTGTTATGCAGCGCGTAACGGGGACGCGGAACTCAGAATTGGTCGAGGCCGGACTGCCGTCGGCGACCGCGGCGC
>NZ_WUUU01000145.1 GCF_009831555.1 Halobacterium bonnevillei
CGCGGCGGCAGTGAGGTCGGGGACGAGCGCGGTGCCAGCGGCGGCGCCGAGCGACTGGAGGACGGTGCGGCGGGTCTGGTCGACCATGCCAGCGGGGATGCCGCCGGTCGAAGTTTGTAATTGACCGCGAACGAACAGTACAACAGCCCCTAGTCGTCGGTAAGGCCGCCGTACGTCGCGTTAGCCGGCCGTCACGAGGTCGTCGCCCGGGAGCGCGTAATCGGTCACTGCGAGAATTTGAGCACACACCTACGTCGGAGCTGACTCGGCGCTCCGGTCTCTTAGACCCCCGAACGGGACGGAGACGGTCAGTCGTCTTCGCCGCGCGCCCGTTCGAACATCGCGAGCGCGTGCTCTCGCCGCTCGCTGTGGTCGACGATCGGGTCTGGGTACTCGGGCGCACGTTCGGCGCGCTCGTCGGCGTCGAGGTCCGGCCACGCGTGAATCTGCTCGGCGGGCACGCCCCGGAGTTCGGGGACGTACTCGGTGATGTACTCCGCGTCGGGGTCGTAGCGCTCGCCCTGCGTCGTCGGATTGAAGATGCGGAAGTACGGCTGAGCGTCCGTGCCCGTGGAGGCGGCCCACTGCCACCCGCCGTTGTCGTTGGCGGTGTCGTGGTCAACGAGGCGCTCCCGGAAGTGGTCGTAGCCCGCGCGCCAGTCCAGCAGGAGGTCCTTCGTGAGGAACGACGCCACGATCATGCGCACGCGGTTGTGCATGAACGCCTCGTCGCGGAGTTGCCGCATCCCCGCGTCGACGATGGGATAGCCGGTCTCGCCGCGCTTCCACGCCTCGAGTGCGGCTTCGTCGTCCCGCCACTCGATCGGGTTCGCGTAGTCCTTGTAGTTCTTCGTGACCACCTCGGGGTTGAACGAGAGGACCTGCGCGTAGAACTCCCGCCAGGCGAGCTGGCCCTGGAACTCCACGACGCTCTCGCGTTCCGCCTCGCCGTCTGCGGCAGCACGCGCCGCCTCGGTCCGCTCGAACACCTCGCGAACGCCGATCGTTCCGAACTTGAGGTGCGGTGAGAGCTTCGACGTGGCGCCCTCTGCGGGGTAGTCCCGCATCTCCTCGTACCGATGGATGTCCGCCTCGCAGAACGACTCGAGGCGCTCGCGGGCCGCCGCGGTGCCCGCCGGCGGGACGGCTGCGTCAGGGTCGTCGAAGCCGAGGTCGGACAGCGACGGAATTGCTCCGCCGGAGACGGCCGCGAGGTCCCCGGGAGCCGGTTCGGGCGCGGGGTCGGCCTTCTCGCGGTCGCGCCACTTCTTCCAGAAGTACGTGTAGACGGCGTACGGGTCGCCGGCGTTCGTCCGAATCGCCCCGGGTTCGTGGTGGACGGCGTCGTGGAACTGCTCGTGGGTAATCCCGGTGTCGCTCAGCGCGGCACGCACTGCCCGATCGCGCTCGTCGGCGAGCCCGGAGTAGTCGTGGTTCCAGACGACGCGGTCGGCGTCGTACTCGCCGGCGAGCCGCGGCAGCACCGCCGAGGGGTCGCCGTACCGCACGACGAGGTCGCTGCCCAGGTCGCGGTAGCGCTCCCGGAGGCCGTCGAGGGCGTCCAGCATAAACGCAACCCGGGGCGGCCCCGCGTGCTCCATGACGCCGTCGTCGAAACAGAACACGGGCACCACGTCGCCGAATTCGTCCCCGTCAGCGGCCGCAGCGAGACCGAGGTTGTCCGCCGTGCGGAGGTCCCGGCGGTGCCAGAAGAGCTGCATGCCCCCTACGTGGCGCGGCTCGCGCGAAAAAGTACCGGTGCCCGCGGCGCGCGCAGTTCGCGGCCGTCAGTTGAAAATGCGGAAGGAACCGCGGCCGACCGCGACCTCCTCGGTGTCGCCGTCCGGTTCTTCGGCAGTCACTGAGACCTCCGCGACGCCCACGGTCGACCCGACGCGAACGACGCTGGCGTCGGCGACGAGGTCACCGCGTGCTGGCCGCAGGTACGAGACGTTCAAGTCGATTGTCGCCACGCCCGCGCCGACGGGCTCTTCCAGCGCCGTTCGGACCGCGAGGCCGCCCGCCGTGTCGATGAGCGTCGCCGCGATGCCCCCGTGGACGTTCCCCTCGCCGGCGCCGTGGTTCGTGAGCTTCTCGTCGTACGGGACGCGCAGCGTCATCTCGCCGTCGCCCGCGGATTCCACGTCGAGGTCGAGGAACGACAGGAACCCGTGGTCGTCGACGTACGACTGGATGAACGCGGACGCGTCGTCGGCGTCGAAACCGGTCATGCGTCTGGATGGGACGGGACCCGGGAAAAGCCCACCGAGTCGGAAGCACCGTCGGCTACGCGAATCTTCTTGCCGCCGTCCCGCGTTGGGTCTCTCGTGACCAACTTAGTCCGCACCATCGAATCCGTCGTCGAGTCTCAACCGGACCGACCGGCGGTCGTTTACGAGGACCACGAACTGTCCTATGGGGAGTTCTGGGCGCAGACCGGGCAGTTCGCGGCCGCGCTGCGCGAGCACGGCGCCGAACCGGGCGACCGGGTCGCGCTCTACCTCCCGAACCTCCCGCAGTTCGTGGTGGCGTTCCACGGCGCGCTCCGCGCGGGGTGTGCCGTCGTGCCGATGAATCCCCAGTACAAGAGCCGCGAGATCTCGCACCTGCTGTCGGACTCCGGCGCGACGACGGTCGTCGCGCTCGCGGACGTGGTGCCGTTCGTCGAGGACGTGTGGGACGACACCAGCGTCGAGCGCGTGGTTACCGTCGGGGGCGACACCGACACCGGGACGCCGTTCCGGGAGTTTCTCACCGAGGGCGACGACAGCGTCGCGGATCGCGCGGACGACGACGTCGCCGTCCAGCCGTACACGTCCGGGACCACCGGGAAGCCGAAGGGCGTCCAGCTCACCCACCTGAACCTCACCTCGAACGCCGAGCAGTCGATCGGCATCGTCGAGGGCGACGTCCAGCCCGAGGACCGGAAGATCGGCGTGCTGCCGCTGTTCCACATCTACGGGATGACGGTGACGATGAACGCGGCGCTGTTCGCCGGCGCCGCGTTCTATCCGCTGCCGTCGTGGGACGCACAGGAGGCGATGGCGCTCGTCGCGGACGCGGACCTCACGCTGTTCGACGGCGTCCCCGCGATGTACAACGACGTCATCAATCAGCCGAACGCCGAGGCGTTCGACCTGTCGTCGCTGCGCCAGTGCACGGTCGGTGGGTCGGGCATCCCAATCGAGGTGCTGCGGCGGTTCGAGGAGCTCTACCCCGTGAAAATCTACGAGGGCTACGGGCTCACCGAGACCAGCCCGGTCACGCACTTCAACAGCCCGAACTGGGGGCGCCGCGTCGGCTCCATCGGCAAACCGCTGGAGGGAATCGACGCCCGCATCGTCACTGAGGACTTCGAGGACGTCCCGCCAATCGAGACGGGGCCGGTCGACGAAGACGAGGCGGACATGGACGAGATTACCGGCGAACTCGTCGTCGCGGGCCCGAACGTCATGAAGGGGTACTCGGGGCTCCCGGAGGCAAACGAGGAAGCGTTCACCGAGGCCTACGGAAAGCGGTGGTTCCACACTGGCGACCTCGGCTACCACGACGAGGACGGCTACTTCTACGTCGTCGACCGGAAGAAGCACATGATCAACACCGCGGGCTACAACGTCTACCCGCGGGAGGTCGAGGAACTCCTGTTCGAGCACGACGCCGTCGCGGACGTCGCCGTCGCAGGGATTCCCGACGACCGCCGCGGCGAGACGGTGAAGGCGTTCGTCGTGACGGCGCCCGACGCCGACGTGACGGAAGACGAACTCAAGCAGTTCTGCCTGGAGCGCCTCGCGGAGTACAAGCACCCCCGCGAAATCGAGTTCGTCGACGAGCTCCCCCGCACGACGACGGGGAAGGTCCAGAAGTTCGAACTCGTCGACGAGTAGCGAGTCGCAGGAGCGTCCGGTACCGTCGGTCGCCCGTGCGGTCAGTCGCGAGTCCGACCTGGTCGGGAAAGTGGACGTCCGCGCCGGACGCGTCACATCGAACCGCCAGTACGTCTGTTCCGGGGCCGGAGTCAGGCCTCGAGGACGGGGAGCGGACTGACCGGACAGAGCAACGGGACGTTGTCGAGGAGGTGGCGCAGGATGTGGACGTGACCCACTCCGACGACGAGTAGCAAGCGGTCGGCGTCGGTCTTCCCGGCTACGAGTCGGAGGTTCTCGGTAATCTTGAGGTTGCGTTCGTACCAGCCGGTGAGCAGACGCGACCCGACGTAGCGCTCCTCGGGGCCGCCGAACGCGGCGGTGAACTGCGCACGGTCGTTCGCTCGGAGGTGCTGTTCGCGGTTCTGGCACGCGAGGAACTCGGTGACTGCCGAGTCGCCCCACACCTCGACGGGGTCGTGGGACTCGGGTGCCAGCGACGCCGGGAGCTTCTCGGACCCGGCGGCGACCTGTGCGTGGAGCCACTCCCCGTCGACATCCCGGTCGAGGTGGGCGGCCATGTCCATCATGTAGTCGACGGCGTGGACGCGGTCGTGCCCCAGGCGTTCCGCGAGGCGGAACCCGACCTGGACGACCTCGCTCTGGCACGTCACTTCCGGGTCATCCAGGCCCATGCGGGGCGACTCGAAGGTCGTCTGTTCGGCGTAGTCGCGGTCGCCGGTCTCGTAGTCGCAGTAGATATCGTCGACGTGGTCCTGGTGACGGTGCGAGCGTTCGACGCAGACGCCGTCCGGCGCCCAGTCCGCGAAGCGCGCTATCAACTCCTCGAACTCTCGCTGTCGCTCCGCCGAGAGCACGCCCTCGACGCGGGGGCTATCGAGGTGGTTCGTGCCGAGCAACAGCACGCGAGTCTGTTCGGGTTCGGGCGTCGGCCAGCGGGACTCGCAGTCAGTCGATGTCACGGGTGACTGCACGGCAGCACCCGACGTAACTGTTCGCAGAACGTCACTTCTGTTCGAGCCGCGATAGAACTGTGTTTCTATTCGACGGCTGTCACTCTGTCCGGACTTCGAGCACGTCGAGGTCGCCGTCGAACACGAACGTCCGCGTCTCGTCGCCGAGCGGAATCGGGAGGACGATTCGCACCGGGTCCATCGACTCGACGGTGCCGCGACCGACCTCCAGCCACGGAATCTCCCACGCCGGCGTCGTTCGAACGTCGATGCCGTGGTCGTCGTGGTAGGCAGCGACCTTCGGATGGGAGAGCACGGCCAGTTGGACGGCGGCGTTGTACGCGTGGCCGCACCGTTGGCAGTCGTGATAGACCATACCGAGCAGGTCGCTCTCGGCGACCCATTCGGGGGCGTCGTCGTCAGTAGTGAAGTAGAGGCGTCGGTCCAGCGGTCCGTAGCAGTTCAGGCAGATGCCGGCGTCCACCGCGGCGGCGACGACCCGGTTCCAGCGGCCGACCACGGCGGGCGCGTCCTCGACCGGTTGGTCCGCCACCAGGCCGGCGGGCACCTGCGGGTTGGTGAACATCGCTTCGCAGTCCTCGCAGTCGATGGTGACGCCCTGATCGCGGAACCGCGCGACGAGCGACCCGCCGCAGTTCAGGCACTCGCCGTCGACGGACACGGGGTCGGCGTCGAGCGCGGCCGTGTACCCGCCCGCGAGCACGGCGCCGACGAGGCGCTCACCAGGCGGCGTGACCGCGTAGCCCTCGTCGGTCTTCGCGACGAACTGGTCGGTGAGTTCGCCGAGGTGGTAGTTGAACCGTCCGGGGTCGTCAACGCCGGCACGGTCCCGCAGTTCGGAGAACGACAGGGGGTCGTCGGCGGCCTGCAGCGCGCGGAGGACGGCGAACCGCGTCTCGTCGCTGACAAGCGCGAACGCCTCCTCGGGTGTGAGGCGGTCGATTCGGGGGTCCTCGTCGGGCATACGTGCCCCATCGACAGCGTGGCGGTTCAGTGTTCGCCCTCCGGGACGGGGTACCAGTTCAGTGGTCCGTCGAGCGCGCGGAAACGGAGCGCGGGTTGTCACTCGTTGACGCAGTTTTATGCGACGGTGCAGCCAATCTCGATGCGTGACTGACCGCACCGTCCACCTCCCTGTCGCCGCACAGGACTCCCTCGACGACGTCGTCGGCATCGGCGAGCACGCGGAAGCGCTGGGCTACCACCGGGCGTGGTTCCCGGAGACGTGGGGCCGCGACGCCGTGACCGCGCTCGCCGCGCTCGCCGACGCCACCGACGACATCGGGCTTGGGACCAGCATCGTGAACACGTACTCGCGCAGTGCCGCGCTCCTCGGACAGACGGCCGCCACCCTCCAGGAGCACTCCGGCGGCCGGTTCCGCCTCGGCCTCGGACCCAGCGGCCCCGCCGTCATCGAGGGCTGGCACGGCGAGGAGTTCGACCAGCCGCTGCGACGCACCCGCGAGTACGTCGAGGTCGTCCGGCGCGTGCTCTCCGGCGACCAGGTCGACTACGACGGCGACGTCGTGCAGACGCGCGGGTTCCGCCTGCGACAGACGCCGCCGGACCCGGCGCCCGACATCGACGTGACGGGCATGGGACCGAAGGCGGTGGAACTCGCGGGCCGGTTCGCGGACGGCTGGCACGGACTGATGTTCACGCGCGACGGGTTCGCAGACCGTCTGGACGACCTCGAGCGAGGCGCAGAACTCGGAAATCGAGACGTCGACGACGTCCGGACCACGTTCGTGTTGCCGTGCTGTGCGCTCCCCGACGGCGATCAGGCCAGGGACCTCGTGCGCCAGCACCTCGCCTTCTACGTCGGCGGCATGGGGACGTTCTACCGCGACGCGCTCGCCCGGCAGGGCTACGAGGACACCGCCGAAACCATCTACGACGCCTGGCAGGCGGGCGAACGCGAACGAGCGATCGGTGCCGTCGGCGACGACCTGCTGGACGCGCTCGGCGCCGCCGGCACGCCAGAGGAGGTCCGCGAGCGCGTCGCCGAGTTCGAGGCACTGGACGGCCTCGACGCCGTCGCCGTCTCGTTCCCGCGGGCCGCCGACCGACCGGTCATCGACAAGACGCTGGAGGTCGTCGCGCCGGAGTGACTGTTCGGCCGAACGCTCTCCAGTCGTTCCGGGGTGAAACCCGGGCCGAGTTGTCGGCCGTTTGACCCCGTTTTTTGCGGCCGGCGCTCGTGGACTGTGTGTATGCAGGTAATCGAGGTCACGGAGTTCGGGGACGCCAGCACGCTCGAGCGCGTCGAACGGGAACGGCCAGACCCCGGACCGGGCGAGGTTCGCATCGACGTGAAGGCGGTGGGCGTGAACTTTGCGGACGTGATGCAGCGCCGCGGCCACTACCACGGCGGCCCGCAGCCCCGGTACGTGCCGGGGATGGAGGCCGCGGGCGTCGTCGACGCGGTCGGCGAGGGCGCGGAACGCGAGGAGGGTGAGCGCGTCGTCGCCATGGTCGACGGCGGCGCCTACGCAGAGTACGTCACCGCCCCTGCGGTCGCGCTGTTCGACGTTCCGGAGGGCACGTCGTTCCGGGAGGCCGCGGGGTTCCCGGTGCAGTTCCTCACCGCGCACCACTGCCTCCACGAGTGGGGCGGCCTCGAGGCGGACGAACGCGTGCTCGTTCAGGCGGCGGCGGG
>NZ_WUUU01000146.1 GCF_009831555.1 Halobacterium bonnevillei
CGTGGCGCTCGGCGTGCCCGCGCTCGTCGTGTTCGCCGTGCTGCCGCTTGCGCTGTGGCGGGACGCCCGCGACGTCGCTGCGGCGGGCGGCGACTGGCCCAGTGACACCGGTCGCCCGGCGAAGCTCGCGGCCGTCGTCGACGTCGCGGTGATCGGCGGCGGCGCGCGTTCTTCGAGGGCGTCACCGGCAGCAGCGACACGCTCGCGGTCGGCGCGCTTTGTCTCGGCGCCGGCCTCGTCGCCGGGACGTGGCTGAGCGTCTCGTATCTCCGCGAGCGAGCCGGGCACGTGGCGATGCCGTCGAATCTGTGGGAGTGGCGACGAGAGCTGCGGGCTGACGACCAGCGGGACCCCGCGAACTGAGCGAGCGGCACCGCCGCGGGAAGCGTGGACGAGCGGAGCGAGTCCACGGAGTAAGCGAGCGGTACCGCCGTGAACTAAGCGGGCGATTGGGGCGGAGAACGCAGGGGGTTTCAACCCAGCGCGCGGACGAAGACGTATGAGCGACGACGCGATACGCCTCGCCACCAGGGGATCGGAGCTGGCGCTCCGGCAGGCCGGCGAGGTCAAAGAGGAGCTAGAGAACCGCCGACACGAGGTGGAGCTCGTGGAAGTGGAGACGACGGGGGACCGCGTCACCGACGCCCTGATCCAGGACCTCGGGAAGACGGGCGCGTTCGTGCGGGCACTGGACGAGGAAGTCCTGGAGGGGAACGTCGACGCGGCCGTCCACTCGATGAAGGACGTGCCGACGGACGTTCCAGACGACCTGGTCGTAGCGGCGGTGCCGCGCCGCGGGAACCCGGCGGACGTGCTCGTGACGCCGGACGGCACGCCCCTCGAGGACCTGCCTGCGGGCAGCGTCGTCGGCACCGCGAGCCTGCGGCGGGGCGCGCAAGTGCAGGCCCATCGACCGGACCTGGAGGTGGAACCGATTCGCGGGAACGTCGACACCCGCGTGGAGAAACTGCTCGCGCCGCGCCTGCAGGCCGACCACGAGCGCCGCACGGAGGCCGAGAAGGAGCGCAAAGCCCAGGACGCCCGCGAGCAGGAGCGCGGCGACTACGAGTCCACGGAGACAATCGAGGACGGCGTCCAGAACCTCGAGGACGCGGGCGAAGCCGACAACGAGGACGCCAGCGCCAGCGGGCACGACACCCGCCAGAACGCCGAGTTCGACCAGACCGTCGAGGAGTGGTTCGACTCGCTGTCGCCGCTGGAGCAGTCCGCACTCGAGCGCAAGGTGGACACGGAGTACGACGCCGTCGTGCTCGCGCGCATCGGCCTCGAGCGCACGGGCCTCATCCGGCACGTGCACGCAGAGGAGCTGTCGACGAACACGCACGTGCCGGCGCCCGGGCAGGGCGCGCTCGCCATCACCGCTCGGAAGGACAGCGGCGTCGCTGACGACCTGCGGGACGCACTCGACCACGTGCGCTCGCGCGTCGAGGCGACCACCGAGCGCGTCGTCCTCGAGGAAGTCGGCGGCGGCTGTATCGCCCCCATCGGCGTCTACGCGCTCGTGCAGGGTCAGATCGTGCGCACGGACGTCCAGGTGTTCAGCCGGGACGGCACCCAGCAGGTCGGGGAGAGCCGCGACCTCGACATCGAGAACTACGCCGTCGAGGCGCGCGAGTTCGCCGCGGACCTCCGGGAGCGCGGCGCGACCGACCTCATCGAAGCGGCGCGGAGGGAGTAGCGTGCCGGGGACCGTCTACCTCGTCGGGAGCGGCCCGGGCGACCCGGAGCTGTTGACCGTGAAGGCGAAGCGACTGCTGGAGGACGCGGACGTCGTCCTGCACGACAAGCTCCCGGGCCCGGCGATTCTCGAGGCGATTCCCGAGGCGAAACGCGAGGACGTGGGGAAGCGCGCTGGCGGCGAGCGCACCCCGCAGGCCGACATCAACGCCCGGATGGTCGAACTGGCGCGCGAGGGCAACGACGTGGTGCGGTTGAAGGGCGGCGACCCGTTCGTGTTCGGGCGCGGCGGCGAGGAGATGGTCTACCTCGCCGAGCACGGCGTGCCGTTCGAGGTCGTCCCGGGCATCACGTCCGCAGTCGCTGCGCCCGCGGCCGCCGACATCCCCGTGACGCACCGCGACCACGCGTCGTCGGTGTCGTTCGTCACGGGTCACGAGGACCCCACCAAGGAAGAGTCCGCGGTGGACTGGGACGCACTCGCGGCGACGGGCGGCACCATCGTGGTGCTGATGGGCGTCGGCAAACTCCCGGACTACACGCGGGCACTGCTGGACGCGGGCATGGACGCTGACACGCCCGTCGCGCTCGTGGAGAAGGGGACGCGGCCCGGCCAGCAGGTCGCGACGGGGACGCTCGAGACCATCGTCGACGCGCGCGACGAGGTCGGCATCGAACCGCCAGCCGTCACCGTCATCGGCGGCGTCGCCGGCATCAGGGAGGACGTCCAATGACGGGTGAGAGCGGGGACGCGAACGTGACGGCGGGCGAGAACCAGTCCCCGGACAGCGACCAGCCCCGCGTCGCGGTGTTCCGGCCGGACGACGACCGACTCGCGGACGCCGTCGACCTGCTGGAGTCGCTGGACGCCGCGCCCGTCCCCGACCCGATGCTCGCCGTTGAAGCGACTGGCGCCTCGCCCCGCGACGACGCCGGGTTCGTCGTCGTGACGAGCAAGACCGGCGTGGAACTCGCCGCAGAGGCCGGCTGGACGCCGGGGAGCGCGACGCTGTGCGCCATCGGCGAGGCGACCGCGGCGGCCTGCAGCGACGCGGGCTGGACGGTCGACGTCGTGCCGGACGAGTACACGAGCGCCGGCCTCGTCGCCGCGCTCGAGGGCGACGTCGACGAGCGTGCGTGGAGGTCGCGCGATCCGACCACGGCTCCGCGGTGCTCACAGACGGCCTGAACGACGCCGGCGCGTACGTCCACGAGACGGTTCTCTACGAACTCGTGCGGCCCGAGGGCGCCGGCGACTCCGTAGCACTCGCGGCGTCGTCGTCGTACGCTCGCGGACACCGGGCCTGACAGTACACGGTCCCCTCGCAGCGGGAGTTGTCCCACGCGCTGCAGGCAGCGCCCTCCTCACCGGTCTCGTCCACAGCCCCGGCCTCCGTTGGCATGCGCCACAGTACGTCGTCGTCCCCCCTCAAGGGACACCCCCACATGTTCGGTGGATAGTCCCCCCGGCCCTACAGTGTGTAGTCCTCGTCGCCGTCGAGGTCCGAGAGGAACGCGGACGCCAGCGCCACGACCCCGGCGATGTCGTCGACGTGCGCCGCCTCTGTGGGCGTGTGAAGGTAGCGCGTCGGCGTCGAGATAGCGCCCACGGGCGTCGCGCCGTGGGTCCGCTGCAGTGGCCCCGTGTCCGTGCCGCCGGCAGTCAACACCTCGCGCTGGTGGTCGATCTCCTCGTCCGCCGCGACGTCGAGCAGGTGGTCGATGACCTTCGGGTTCGGGATGACGACGCCGTCCTTGAACTTCACGGCGACGCCCTCGCCGAGCTCCGTGACGTAGTCCTCCTCGTAGACGAACTGCGGGATGTCGTTGGCGACGGTGGTGTCGAGGTTCAGCGCGAGGTCCGGGTCGAGGTCGAACCCGATGGCGTCCGCGCCCCGCAGACCGACCTCCTCCTGGGTGGTCGCGACGAAGTGCACGGTGACGTCCGGGTCCGTCTCCTCGACGGCCCGCAGCAGCGCGTACACGCTCACCCTGTTGTCGATGGCTTTCCCCGAGACGAGGTCGCCGACGCGCTCCAGCGGTTGCCGCAGGGTCACGCGGTCACCGACGTCCACCCGGTCATCGACGTCGTCGCTGGGGAGGCCGAGGTCGATGAAGACGTCCCGGACCTCGTCTCTGTCCCGCATGTAGGGGTTCTGGTCTGTGTGTGGCGGCGGCGACCCGATGACGCCCGGCAGGTCGCCGTCCTCGGTGTGGACGGTCGCGCGCTCAGCGCGGAGGATGCGAGGGTCCCAGCCGCCGAGCGTGTCAACCTGGACGAAGCCGTCGTCGTGGACGTGGCGGACGACGAACCCGATTTCGTCCATGTGCGCGGCCACCAGCACCTCGAAGTCCGGGTTGGTCGCTCCCTCGACGGTCGCGACGAGATTCCCCATCGCGTCGGTCCGTACCGCGTCGACGTCCGGTGGGAGGCGGTCGCGGACGACGTCGCGGACGCGTTCCTCCTGTCCGGGCGTGCCACTCGTCTCCGTCAGTTCGCTCAACAGGTCGAATTCGACTGCCATGCCTAAGCCTGCAGGAGGGCGGGGTAAAAGGACGGGTCTACCGGCAGTCTGGTGCATCCACACAGTCCAGGCTCGCGCGCGGCAGGCCGGGTACGCGATGCCCAGCGTCAGATTTCTCGCTCGACGACGTACTCGGTGAACGCCGCGAGCTGGTCGGCTTGCTCGTCGCGCATCGCGACGGCGTCCAGGTGACTGCGTGCGTCCGCGGCGAGTTCCAGTGCGCGTTCGCGCGCGTACTCGACGCTGTCCGTCGCCTGGAGAATGTCGATTGCGTCCAGGACGTCCTTGTCGCTGGCCTCGTCCGCGGTGAGGATTTCCCGGAGGCGGGCGGCCGCGGGCTCGCTGGCCGCCTGGACTGCGTGAATCACCATCAGCGTGCGCTTGCCCTCGCGGATGTCGTTGCCGAACGCCTTCCCGAAGTCGCCGTCGCCGTCGAGGGTGTGTTCGACGTCGAGGACGTCGTCGGCGATCTGGAACGCGATGCTCAGCGACTCCGCGTAGTCGGCGACGTGTGCCTCGGCGGCCTCGTCCTGCTCGGTGACGATGGCAGCGAGCCGCGCCGCGATGCGGCCGAGACAGCCCGTCTTGCACGCGCACATCTCCAGGTACTCGGCTTCGGTCATGTCGACGCGTTCGCCGTTGTGCCACCTGATGTCCGTACCTTGACCGAGGTGGGTGCGGTTGAGTTCGTGCGTGAGCATGTCGAACGCCCGGAGCCGCGTCTCCGCGGGCAGTCCGCCGGGGTCGTCGGTGAGGACTTTCAACGGTACGAAGTAGAGCGCGTTCCCGGCGTTCAGCGCGACGTCCGTCCCGTACTTGCGGTGGACCGCCGGCTCCCCGCGCCGCAGCGTCGCGCCGTCCTCGACGTCGTCGACGATGATGGTGCCGGTGTGCAGGATTTCCGGAATCGCCGCGTACGGCAACAGCGACTCGGGGTCGCCGCCGAACCCCTCCGCGGCCAGCAGGAACAGGACCGGCCGCCAGCGCTTTCCGCCGCGGTCCAGCAGGTCCCACACCGGCTCCGTGAGTGCGGCAGTCAGCGCAGCCTCGTCGTACTCGAAGCGAGGCGACCCGAACTGCTCGGCGACGTCGCCCGCAGACAGCGTCCGCGGGAGTAACCGCGCGATCTCCTCGTCGATCCGCGGCCGCCACTCCGAGAGCGCCTCTCGCATACTCGGAGCGTCACCGGCAGCCAGCAAAAAACTTCAGTTCCCGAACGTTCGGGAGTCGCGACCGGTCGGCTCGTCCGCGCGGAGCGCCTGATGTCCGACAGCGCTGTTCCCCGTGCGACCCGGGCAGAAACTCCTGTCCGCAGGTCGACGGTTCCAGAACCCTTTTGCTATGGGCCCGCACACCTTCGAGTATGGCAGACGTCGAAGCCGAACTCCGGAAAGAACTCTTGGACGCGTTCTCGGGTGCGGACTACCCCGTGAACAACCAGATGGATCTCGTGCCCGCGCTCCCGAACGGCCCCTCGACGACGTTCGAGGCCGGCGGCCAGTCGTTCACGGCGATGGAGCTGGCGACGAAACTCTCCAGTCGCGCCGAATTCCCGTACGACGACGCCGAGTCCCTCGTCGACGACGTCATCGCGGGCCTCAAGGACGAAGGCGACCTGTAAGGTCGAATCGACTGCGGCGAGCGCGCCGCGACCCCCTCGTCGGCTTTTCTTCCGAAACGACTTACGGCGTGGTGGGCGTCGGTACGCTCATGACTGACTGGATTGGAGACGTGTTCACCAGCGACACAGGCTGGAATCACCTCGAAACGCTCGTCGACGTCCGCGACAGGATGGCGGGGTCGGCGGGCGAACGCGAGGCCGCGGAAGCCACGCGGGACGCGCTCACGGCAGCCTGCGGCGACGCGACGCTCGACGAGTTCTCGATCCAGGGCTGGACGCGCGGCGACAGCGCCGTCGAGACGCCGGACGGCGAGGAGGGCTGCATCGCGTTGCCGCGCAGTCCCAGCGGCGACGTCACCGGCGAGTTCGTCGACCTCGGGTACGGCCTCCCCCGCGACTTCGAAGACACGGACGTGACCGGCAAGGTCGTGATGGTGGCGTCGGACGTCCCCGACTGGTACGACCGCTACCTCCACCGACGCGAGAAGTACTACCACGCCGTCGAAGCGGGCGCAGCCGGGTTCGTCTACCGGAACCACGTCGAGGGCTGCCTGCCGCCCACGGGGAGCGTCGGCACCAGCGAGGACCCGCTCGGGGAGATTCCGGCCGTCGGCGTCTCCAAGGAGGTCGGGTCGCGCCTCGGCCGCAAGTACGACGGCTTCGAGGTCGGCGTCTCGGTCACCGCGAACGCCCACGACGCCACGAGCCAGAACGTCCACGCCACGCTCGGCCCGGACACCGACGAGGAACTCCTGGTCACCAGCCACGTCGACGCCCACGACATCGCGGAGGGCGCGATGGACAACGGCGCCGGCACCGCGATGGTCGTCGAACTCGCGCACGCGCTCGCCGGCCGCGAGGACGAACTCGACACACGGGTTCGATTCGTCTGCTTCGGCGCCGAGGAGGTCGGCCTCCAGGGGTCGGAATACGACGCGGACAACCGCGACCGCGACCTGATACGCGCCGTCCTGAACCTCGACGGCGTCGTGCGCGGACGCACGCTCAAGTGCTACACGCATCGCTTCGACGCGCTCGGCGACGCCGCCGAGGCCGTCGGCGACCGCTTCGACCACCGAGTCTCGGTGTCCCACGACCTGAACCCGCACTCCGACCACTGGGAGTACGTGAAATACGGCGTTCCGGGGTACCACGTATCCAGCGAGACGAGCGGGTCTGGCCGCGGGTGGGGCCACACGTTCGCGGACACGCTGGACAAACTGGACCCGCGCGACTTCCGCGAGCAGGCCGTCCTCCTCACCGAACTCGCCGTCGACCTCGCAGACGCCGAGTTCGCCGTCGCGCACGCCAGCGAGGCCGACATCGCGACGGCACTGGAGGACGAGAACCTCGCCGCCGGCATGAAAATCACTGGCGACTGGCCGTACGGCAACTGACACGACGGCGCCCTCAGCAACCGCCGGGGCGACCCGCGATCCGTAATCGAGGCGCGGCCCGTAGCCTTTTTGCGACTGCCGTGCCCGCCTTCGGACGATGAACGAGACGACCCCGCGTCGGTGGTCCCAGCGATGACCCGCGTCGGGTTACTACCGTCCTCCATCCCCTGCGCAATCGTCCACATCGAGACGCGCTTCACGTCCATCTCCGCCACCGCCGGCTCGTCCCCCTCGCTGCTCGTCTCCCGCCACGACCAGCTGCTGGCCTCCTTGTCGTTG
>NZ_WUUU01000147.1 GCF_009831555.1 Halobacterium bonnevillei
CGCCGAGCGGCGCACGCTCGGCGGTGCGAACGTCCGCGCCGACGCCGACTCCGTCGCCTCGCCGCCGGCCGCGGCTTCGGCGTCACTCGCGGTCTCCGCGTCGGCCGCTGCCTCGGCTTCGGCTGCCGTCTCCTCTTCGACGGGTTCGCCCTCGACGTCGAACGTGACGAAGACGTCGCCGACGGGCACCACGTCGCCCTCGTCCCAGTGGAGCGTCCGAACCGTACCGTCCACCGGCGCGGGGACCTCCACCTGGGCCTTGTCAGTCTCGACTTCGGCGACCGGCTGGTCCTCCGTGACGGCGTCGCCCTCGTCGACGAGCCACCGCACCAGTTCGCCCTCTGCGACGCCCTCACCGACGTCGGGGAGTTTGAATTCGCGCGCCATCTTAGAACTCCACCGCCTCGCGGATGCCGGACTCGATGCGCTCCGGTTCCGGCAGGTAGTAGTCCTCGAGCGCGGCCAGCGGGAACGGCACGTCGAAGCCCGTGATGCGCTCGACCGGTGCCTCCTGATGGAGCAACGCGTTCTCCTGGATCGTCGCCGTGATCTCCGCGCCGACGCCCGCGGTCTTCGGCGCCTCGTGGACGATGGCGGCGCGACCGGTCTTCTTGAACGACTCCACGACCGCGTCCTCGTCGAGCGGGCTGAGCGTCCGGAGGTCGACGACTTCCACGTCGACGTCGCCCTCGAGGTTGTCCGCGGCGTCGAGCGTCGGCCGCGTCATCGCGCCCCACGTGAACACGGAGATGTCCGACCCTTCGCGGCGGACCGACGCTTCGCCCAGCGGCACCTCGTAGGGGTCGTCCGGCACCTCCTCGCGGAACGCGCGGTAGATCTTCTTCGGCTCCAGGAAGATGACCGGGTCCGGGTCGCGGATGGCCGCGATCAGCATGCCCTTCGCGTCGTAGGGCGTGCTCGGCATCGCGACCTTCAGGCCGGCTTCGTGGACGTAGAACGTCTCCTTGGACTCGGAGTGGTGTTCCGGCGCCCGGATGCCGCCGCCCATCGGCGCGCGCAGCACCATCGGCAGCGTGAACCGGCCGCGGCTCCGCGTCCGCAGCCGGGCCATGTGGCTCACGATCTGGTCGAAGCCCGGGTACATGAACCCCGAGAACTGGATCTCGGGCACCGGCTTCAGGCCGTAGGCGGCCATCCCGACCGCGGTGCCGATGATGCCGGACTCCGCCAGCGGCGTGTCGATGACGCGGTCCTCGCCGAACTCGTCGAAGAGCCCTTCCGTGGCGCGGAACACGCCGCCGTTCTTCCCGACGTCCTCGCCCATCACGAGCACGTCGTCGTCTTCGGCCATCTCCGCTTGGAGGCCGTCCCGTACCGCCTGCACTAGCGTCAAGTTCTCGCTCATGTTAGTCCTCCAGTAGCGCTTCGTCGCCGTGTTCCTCCCGAATGGACTCGAACCACTCGAGCTGTTCGTCCAGCCTGTCGGGCATGTCCGCGTAGACGTGCTGGAACATCTCTACCGGGTCCGGCCGCGGCGTCTCCTCGGCGGCCGCGATGGCGTCGGCGACATCGTCCTCGATGTCCGCTTCGATTTCTTCGACGTCGTCCTCGTCGATTCGGTCGGTCTGCAGCAGGAAGCTCTCGAGTCGCGGAACCGGGTCCTTCTGCTTCCACTCCTCGACCTCCTCCTCCTCGCGGTAGACCGAGGGGTCGTCGGCCGTCGTGTGCGCGCCGAACCGGTACTGGACCGCCTCGATGAGCGTCGGCCGGAGTTCGTCGTCGTCGGGGTCCTTGGCTTTCTCCAGCGCCTCCTTCGTCACCTTGTAGACGGCCAGCGGGTCCATGCCGTCGACCTGGACGCCCTCGAAGCCGTACGCCGTCGCCTTCTGTGCGAGCGTCTCCGACGCCGTCTGGCGTTCGCGGGGCACGCTGATCGCCCACTGGTTGTTGTTGCAGAAGAAGACGTTCGGCGTGTCGAAGACGCCGGCGAAGTTCAGACCCTCGTGGAAGTCGCCCTCGCTGGTCGCGCCGTCCCCGAAGTAACACAGGAACGCCTTGTCCTGTTCGTCCGCGAGTTTCGACGCCCACGCCATCCCGGTTGCGTGGGGAATCTGGGACGCGATGGGCACCGCGACCGTGAACAGGTTGACGTCCTCGGGCACGGCGTTGCCGTTCTCGTCACCCATCCAGTACCGCAGCGTCTGCTCCAGGGGCAGGCCCTGCACGAGCGCGGCGCCGTGCTCGCGGTAACTGGGAATCATCCAGTCGCCCTCGGCAAGCGCCATCGCCGAGCCGATCTGGGCGCCTTCCTGGCCTGACAGCGGCGGGTACGTGCCGATGCGGCCCTGTCGCTGGAGGCTCACCGCTCGCTCGTCGAAACGCCGAGCGAGTTTCATGTGCCGGTACATCTCGACGAGGTCGTCGTCGCTGAGGTCCGGTACCTCGGCACCGTCGACGAGCTCGCCGTCTTCGTCGAGCACCCGAACCATGTCGTCGGGTTCTCGGTGAATTGTCGCAGTCACGGGTACCCCCGTCCTGACATATGCGGAGAATCAGACTGTGCGACCATATGGTTTTCGTAACGGTTTTTCTGGAGGGACAACGCCTCGCCAGTTTCCGAAACTCCTGTTCACTACGGGCCGAAGTAATCACGCAAACGTCCGATTCCCCACAAGAAAGCTGGGCATAACGACACACCATCGTGTGGTTCCCGGTCACCAGTGGACGCTCGTCCACAAGAATTGCCGGGATCGCTCGTTCGATCACGGCCGCGCTCGGCCTAGCGTACCGGCTTAGGTTCCCGGGCCACTCCCGGACGCAGTTACTGGTCGGGCCGCTGACTGTTTCGCGTTCGCTCAGTCGGAGGCTGCCCTGCGGGCATCTTCCCGGCTCGCGGTTGACACCGCTCGCTCAGTCAGAGGCCGCTCTTCGAGCGTCCTCCCGCGCCTCTTCGACGTCTTTCCCCTCCCGAATCACCGCGTCGACGAACAACTCCCCGGCCTTGTACGACGACCGCACCATCGGCCCGGACGCGCAGTACAGGAAGTCGAACTCGTCCTCGGCGACGCGGCGCCACGTCTCGAACTTGTGGGGGTGGACGTACGCGTCAACGTCCAGGTGCGACCGCGACGGCTGGAGGTACTGACCGAGCGTCACGACGTCCACGCCGACCTCCCGGAGGTCGCCCAGCGTCTGGTAGACCTCGTGGTCGTACTCGCCGACGCCGAGCATGATGCTGGTCTTCGTGTAGATGTCGGACTCCCGGTCCACCTGGTCGAGGACGGACAGCGACTGCTCGTAGCCCGCGCGGCGGTCACGCACCGGGAACTGGCGGCGCTCCACCGTCTCGACGTTGTGCGCGATGACGTCCGGACCGGCGTCGATGATCTTCCGGACGAGGCGTTCCTCGCCCTGGAAGTCCGGTATCAGCACCTCCACGAGGATGCCGGGGTCGCGGTCCTTGATCTCGCGGATGGTCTGGGCGAAGTGACTCGCACCCTGGTCCTCGAGGTCGTCGCGGTCGACGGACGTCAACACGACGTAGTCCAGGCCGATTTTCGCGACGGAGTCGGCGACGTTCGCGGGCTCGTCGGGGTCCAGCGGCTCCATCCCGCCGGTCTTCACGTCGCAGAAGTTACAGCCCCGCGAGCACCGGTCGCCCATCAGCATGAACGTCGCGGTGCCCGGGCCGTTGCGGCCGCTCCAGCACTCCCCCATGTTCGGGCAGGACGCCTCCTCGCAGACGGTGTGGAGGTCGTGGTCCCGGAGCGTCTCCTTGATGTCCGTGAAGCGTTCCCCGGACGGCGGCCGCATCTTCAGCCAGTCCGGCTTCCGCCGACTACTCATATCCTGCCCTTGGCGGGCCAGCGCAAAAACCATGGGGTTACCGGTCGCGCACGGCGCTACGACCACCAGCGACCCTCGACAACGTATCCCATAGGTTAAAGAGGGGTGGGGCGGACATTCAACCCAACTCGATGTGGAAAAATGTTTGACGTGTCCCGGGAGGAGATAACGAGCGGCCGCCTCTCTCGCGCGCTCCTCTACGTCGCGGCCCCGCTCGTCGTCCAGCAGTACGTCATCGTCCTCCAGCAGGTCGTGGACGCGTTCTGGCTCGGCCGCGTCAGCGAAGAAGCCGTCGCCGCGGTCGGTCTCGTCGCGCCCGTTCTCGCGTTGCTCGCGCTCGGCGCGAACGTCGCACTCACGGGCAGTCAAGTGCTGGTCGCCCAGTACGCCGGCGCGGAGAACGACGGCGCTGCCCGCAGCGCCGCCTTCCACGCCGTCCTCGTCGGCCTCACGCTCAACCTCGCGGCTCTCGGGATCGCGTCCGTCTTCGCTGCGGACGTTCTCGCGCTGTTCGACCCCGGCGAGACCGTCGTCGAACTCGGCGCCATCTACCTCGTCGTCGTCCTCGCCGGCATGGTGTTCGGTGCGATGAGCGACGCCATCGAGGGTGCGTTCATCGGCTGGGGGGACTCCCGGGCGGCGCTCGTCATCAACGTCAGCGCCGTCGTCGTGAACATCGTCCTCGACCCGTTCCTGGTCGTCGGGTGGGGCATCGCAGGCTTCGACGGCTACGGCATCTTCGGGGCGGCGCTCGGCACAGCCTCCGGGTACGTCGTCGGGTTCGCGATGGCGGTGACGCTGTCCGTCACGGCGTTCACTGGATTCTCGTACACGCGCGAGGCGTTGACGCTGCGCCTGGACACGCTGCGGGAAGTGCTCGCAATCGGCATCCCGAAAGCCGGCCAGGAGGGCGGCCGACAGACCGCCCGCCTCCTGATGGTCGCCATCGTCTCCGGCGTCGGCGGGAGCGCCGGCCTCGCGGCCTACACCATCGGGATGCGCATCTCCACGCTCGCGTTCGTGCCCGCCATCGCCGTCGGGAGCGCAGTCGCGAGCGTCGTCGGCCAGAACCTCGGCGCGGACAACCCCGCGCGAGCGACCAGGGCGGTGTGGCTTGCGACGGGCGTCGCCACGGCCGGCGTGACCGCCATCGGCGCCGTCCAGTTCGCCATCCCCGAACTCATCGCGACCGTGTTCGCGCCCCAGCTCGCCGGCGACGGCCTGACGTACACCGTCGCGTACCTCCAGATTCTGGCCGTCGGGTACTGGGCGTTCGGCGTCATCTACCCCGTCCAGGGCGGATTCAACGGCGCCGGCAAAACGGACGTGTCGATGGTCACGACGATGCTCCAGTACTGGGTGGTCCGCCTCCCCGTCGCGGCGGTCGGCGCGTACGTCCTCACGCTCGCCGTCCCGGTGTACGCCGCGTTCTGGGCGATCACGCTGTCGAACGTCGTGGGCGCCGTCGGCGTCGCCGCGTACTTCTACTACTCGACGGACCGCGGGCTGCTCGAGCGCGCGGCGGCCGCCGCGGGGGCCGACGGCGACGCCGCCGAGGCCGAAGCCGCGGACTGAGCACTCACGACTCCCTCTGGTCGCCGCTCGCGTTGGCCGTGGGTCTCGCTCACTCCCGGTGGTCGTTCGCTCCGACCCACGCCACTAAGGAAACGCCTATCCGCCCGGGTTTCCTCCCCATCTCCTGATGGAGGTTGCCGAGGTTGTCCCCGAGTTCGCCGACGCGTTCCCCTTCGACGAATTCAACGAGATGCAGCGCGAGGCAGTGCCAGCGCTGCTGCACTCCGACGCGAACGTCGTCGCCTCGGCGCCGACCGGCAGTGGCAAGACCGCGCTCGCGGAGCTCGCCATCTGCCAGACGCTGGAAGCCGGCGGCACCGCGCTGTTCGTTGCGCCGCTGCGCGCGCTCACCAACGAGAAGGAAGACGAGTGGGAGCGCTTCGAGGACCTCGGGTACTCCGTGTACGTCGTCACGGGCGAACGCGACCTGAACCCGCGGCGCGCCGAGCGAGCGGACGTCCTCGTGATGACGCCCGAGAAGGCCGACTCCGCGACCCGGAAACACGACTCGCCGCGATACTCGTTCGTCACGGACGTCGACTGCGTGGTCATCGACGAAGTCCACCTGCTGGACTCCGAGAAGCGCGGGAGCGTGCTGGAGGTCGTCGTGTCGCGGCTGCGCCGGCTCTGCGACCCGCGCGTGGTCGCGTTGTCGGCGACGATGCCGAACATCGACGACGTCGCGGCGTGGCTCGACGCCGCCCCCGAGACCACTTTCGAGTTCGGCGACGAGTACCGGCCCGTGGACCTGCACGCGGACGTGCGCACGTACAAACACGGCGACAACCCGTTCGCGGACAAGTACCGGCGGCTGTTCACCGCGCTGGACCTCGCGGAACCCCACCTGCGGGAGGACGGTCAGGCGCTCGTGTTCGTGTCCTCCCGGCAGGACACCGTCCAGGCCGCCAAGAAGACTCGCGACGAGATCGGCGAACGCGACATCCCTGTCGGGTCGCGCGGCGACTACGAGTTCCACACCGCGGCCGAGGAACTGGACAACTCCACGCTCCGCAAGAGCGTGCTGGACGGCGTGGCGTTCCACCACGCCGGGCTGTCGACCCACGACAAGAACCTCGTCGAGCAGTGGTTCCGCGAGGGGAAGATTCGCGTGCTGTTCTCGACGTCGACGCTGGCGTGGGGCGTCAACCTGCCCGCTCGCTGTGTCGTCATCCGGGACACGAAACTCCACGACCCCCTGGAGGGCGAAGTCGACATGAGTCCCCTCGACGTCCTGCAGATGCTCGGGCGCGCGGGCCGGCCTGGCTACGACGACGTCGGCTACGGCTGGATTGTCTGCGACGACGCGGACGCCGACAAGTACCGAACGCTGCTCCGCGAGGGCAAGGAGATCGAGTCGCGGCTGGCGGGGAATCTCGCGGAGCACCTGAACGCGGAAATCGCGATGGGGACCATCCGCGGCCTCGGGGACGTGATGGACTGGCTGGAGACGACGTTCTACTACCAGCGCGCGCGGTCCGAGCCCGAAGCCTACGACTTCCGGAACCTCCGGGACCGCGTGCGCGACACCCTGGACTCGCTCGTCGAGGACGGGTTCGTGGAGACCGACGAGGACCTCAGGCTGTCGGCGACCCGCCTCGGCGTGCTCGCGTCGACGTACTACCTGCGCCTGGACACCGCCCGCGAGTTCCGCGACGTCGCGGCCGAGGACGGCGACGCCGACAGCGTCCTGCGGGCCGTCGCGAACGCCGGCGAGTTCGACTCCGTGAGCGCCCGGCAGGCCGAACGGGACGCCATCGATCAGGTGTTAGGTAGCGAGGGCAGCGACCTGGAGAGCGGCCCGCGGAAGGTGCTCGCGATTCTGCGCGGCGGCATGGACGGCTCCGTGCCGGGGGAACTCCGGTCGGACGCGTGGGTCATCCGCCAGAACGCGCTCCGCCTGCTGGCCGCCCTCGGCGCGTTCTTCGAGCGCTACGACGACCCTGCCGGCGCGAACACCGCGGCGCGCCTCGAAGCCCGCATCGACACCGGGGTCCCCGCAGACGCGGTCGGTCTCACCGCGCTCGACGGCGTCGCGGCCGGCCGCGCGCACAAACTCGCCGACGAAGGAATCGAGA
>NZ_WUUU01000148.1 GCF_009831555.1 Halobacterium bonnevillei
CGAGCACGTCCGCGCCCCAGTCGACGGCTTCCTCGACAGTCGCGACCGCTGCGTCCACCGCGAACGCCGCGCGCTGTACCTCGCGGTCCGCCGGCCCGACCTGCAGGCCGTTGGTCGCCGCGTCCTCGTAGTCGTCGACTCGCAGCCGCTGGTTGTACCTCGCGACGAGTTCCGAGAGTTCCATACCTGTCCCCGCGTACGCCGGCACCTTCTATGCGTCGGCGGCGATGCAATCGATTACGGGGCGACGCGCAATCGGCCGACCGACCAGGTGCACCGACGCGACCAGCCGACCAGCGACACGAATCCAACCAACCGACAGGGTGGGACTTCGGACGGGGCCGCTGGCTCGTGAGTCGAACCGACGCAAGCACTACAGCCGGCGATGCGCGCAGCGAGGCGCAGGCCACGAGCCAACGGGGCGTCCGGACCGTCGCTCTCGCCAGTAGAGCAACTGAAAACTGCCAGCGGGGGCGCCCGGGCCGTCACTCCCGCCAGCAACGAGGTGAAGAGTCAGGTATCCGCGTGATAGTGAACGAACTCCCGAACGAGTTTCGCGGCGAGCGTGGCGGCCTGGCCGTCGTCGCGGTCGTTGACTTCGACGACGTCGAAGGCGTCCGCCCTGGGGGCGAACGCGCGGACGACGTCACGCATCGTGGTGGAGTCGAGGCCGAAGGGTTCCGGCGTGCCCGTACCGGGCGCGTACGCGGGATCCGCGGCGTCGACGTCCACGGAGAGGTAGACCGAGGTGTCCGCGTCGACGTCCGGCAGCCAGTCCGCGTCCTCGACGTTGCCGCCCGCGGCCACGTCGTCGGGTCGGACCACGGTCACGTCGTCCGCCGCAGCGCGCTCCCATTCGGTTTCGTTGCCGGAGCGGGCGCCGACGACGACCGCTTCGTCGGCGACGTCCAGCGCGTGCCTGGTGACGGTGGAGTGGCTGAGCGGGTCGCCCTGGAGGTCCTCGCGGAGGTCGAGTGCGCGTCCAGCGCGACGAAGACGTCGGGGTCGACGGCTCGCACGCCGGCCACCGAGACGGTGTGCTCGCCGCCGAGCACGACGGGGGTGGCGTCCGCCCAGTCGACGTCCGTCAGGACGCCCTGGAGGTAGTCGAGGTACTCGGCGGCGTCCGTCCAGGCGTCGACGTCGCCGTAGTCGGCGACGTCCAGCGCGGAGAAGTGCGTCCCCGTCTCGGGGTGGTAGTCCTCGAACGTGCGAGCGAACTGCCGGATCCGGTCCGGGCCGAAGCGCGCGCCCGGCCGGAACGAGGTAGAGACGTCGAGTGGCGCGCCGACGACGACGTAGTCCGCGTCGCCGTACGGCGCGTCGGCGGACTCGTCGACTGGGCGGGCGCCGGGGAACATCCGCTATTCCAGGATCTTCCGCTGGCCCTCGAACTCGAGGTACTCGATGTTGTCGTCGGCCGAGAGGTCCTGTTCGGCGGGAATCTGCATCGTCACGGTCTCGTAGGTGTCGAGGTCCATGACCTGCGCGACGGTCTCGGACTCCAGGGAGACGACCTGGCCCTGTTTGCGGTCGATGATCGGGATCCAGATCTTCTGGTCGACCGGCTGGCTGAGGCTGCGCTTCTTCTCGTCGAAGACGCCGACGGCTTCGATTCGGGCCTTCGCGCTTCCGTGCTTGCCGGGCTTGGCAGTGCTGTACGCGTTGATCTTACAGGGCGTATCCTCGATCATCACGTAGTTGCCCTCCTGCAGGTCCCGGACTTCCGTCTGCTCTTTCGCCATACGCCCGGATTCACGTTTGGCCTGTATAAACCGTTTGGAACGCTCTGCGGGCGGGAGACGGCCACACAGTTCAGCGGCCGGTCGGCCACCACTCCGCTCGTCACAGCACGCCGTCGACGCGCTGGAGTCCGTCTCGGAGTTCGTCGGTCGGCAACCCGAAGCCGAGGCGAAAGCGGTCGTCGTAGGACTCGCCGCCCGCGGAGAAACAGTCCCCGGGCGCGAGTACGACGCCGGCGTCCTCGACGACGGTCCGACAGAACTCCCGAGACCCCGCGAAGCCGTCGGGGACCCGCAGGAAGACGTTGCAGCCGACGGGGTCGGGCCACTCCAGGCCGTGCCCGCGCGCCCACGCCGCCGTTATCTCGTGGTTCTGTCTGACGTGATCGAGGGCCTCCTGCCGGAGGCTGTGCCCCTGGCCGTCGAGGACCTGCCGGGCGACGTGCTGACCGAACGCCGACGGCGAAATCGTCGTGTAGTCCTTCCAGCGCTCCGCGGCGTCGACGACGTCCGGCGGCCCGACCAGCCATCCGAACCGGAGGCCGGCGAGGCCGTAGACCTTCGAGAGGCTGGCCGTGCTGATCGCGTGCTCGCCGAGGCTCGCGACGGACGGCAGCGGGTCGTCGGCGAGCAGCCGGTAGACCTCGTCGCAGAGCAGGAAGGCGTCCGCGTCCGCGGCGACGTCGTACAGCGCCCGCACCGCCTCCCAGTCGTGTTTGCGGCCCGTCGGATTGTTCGGGTTGTTCAGGACGACGAGTTCGGTGTCCGGCCGTACCGCGTCGGCGACGGCGTCGACGTCCAGTCTCCAGTCGGCCCCGCCGTCAGTCCCCTGCGCCTCTGGGCGGTCCAGCGGCACGCGGGTCACCTCGCAAATCGAGTCCGGAACGTCGTGGAGACTCTGGTAGGTCGGCGTGACGACGACGGCGTGGTCGCCCGGGGACAGTATCGACTGGAACGCCAGGAAGTTCGCCTCCTGGGCGCCCACCGTGCAGACCACCTGCTCGGCGGTCACCCCGTGGTCGTCGGCGATTGCGCGCCGGACGTCCGCCGCCCCCTTCGTCGGGATGACGTAACCCAGGCCCCCGGGGTCGGTGTCGAAGCGGTCCGCGTGCAGGCTCCGGACGCCGCTCTCCGCCAGCATCACGTCGGCGTCGTGCTCGTACTCGGCGAACCACCGCTCCAGTTCGAACTGGTCGACGTCCATACCGGGAGTTCGGCGGCGGCAGTGAAAACTCGGGCGGTGCCGGCGGTCAGTCGTTGCGTCGCTCGCGGAGGTTCTGGCGGGTGAACTGCGGCGTCGTGCGGATGCCGCGGCGCTTCTTGAACGACCGGTAGAGCGCCGCGCCGACCACCAGCGTGAACGCCCCCGCGACGCCCGCAGCCACGAGGTCCGCCTCCGCGTACAGGAACGCCGTCGTCGGGACGCTCGCCGCCACCACCATCCCCAGGACGATGCGGCGCGCGAGACGGTCGACGACGCCGTTGCCGTCTTCGAGGTCCGCACGCACGTGGAAGTCCTCGCGGTCCACGCGGTCCAGCGCCGACTCCAGTTTCGGCGGCACGCGCAGCAGCGACCGCGCGGTCCCCTGGACCTCGTCGCCGGCCTGCTCGACGAACTGCCGGATGGACTCCTCGCGGTACCCCTGCTCGGTGAGGTACTCCGTCGCCACGGAGATGAAGTCGAACTCGGGGTCCAGCGTCACGCAGACGCCCTCCACGACGGTCGCCACCCGCAACACGAGCGCGAGGTTCGACGGCAACCGCAGCGGGAACTCGTAGATGGTGTCCTCGACCTTCCCGATGATCTGCTGGACGCGGTACGTCTCGATGTCCTCCCCGCGGGCGTCCTGGATGGCGAGCTCCATCACGTCCGCCATCGTCGCGCGGTCGGCCTCCGGCGAGAGGGTCCCCATCTCGATGAGCGCGTCCAGGATGGCGTCGATGTCCTGGTTCGCGACCGCGACGTAGAAGTCAACGATCTTCCCCTGGACGAACTCGTCGACGCGCCCGCTCATCCCGAAGTCGTAGAACACCACCGCGCCGTCCTCGCGAACCGCGAGATTCCCCGGGTGCGGGTCGGCGTGGAACACGCCGTCCTCGATGATCATCTGGAGGTACGCGCGCTCCACGCGCTCGGCGACCTGCGACCGGTCGATGCCGCGGTCGTCGAGTTCGTCGACGTCCGAGATCTTCGTGCCCTGGATGTACTCCATCGTGAGCACGCGGTTCCCCGAGTAGTCGTCGTACACGGTCGGAATCACGATGTCCTCGTCGCCCGCGAAGTTGCCGCGGATCTCCGTGAGCATCTCGGCTTCCCGCGCGTAGTCCATCTCCTCGCGAATCGTCTTCGCGAACTCATCGGCGAGGTTCCGCAGGCTGAACGACCGGGACTCGTCGACGAAGTAGACGATGATGGGCAACGTCCACCGGATCACGCGCAGGTCCGCCTCCACGAGCCCCTCGATGTCCGGCCGCCGCACCTTCACGGCGACCGGGTCGCCGTCGACCTTCGCAGTGTACACCTGGCCGAGGCTCGCGCCGCTGATTGCGTCCCTGTCGAAGTCGTCGAAGCGCTCGTCCACCGGCCCGAGTTCGTCCTCCAGGACGGTCCGCGCGTTCTCCCAGTCAGCCGGCGGGACGCGGTCCTGGAGTTCCGCGAGCACGTCCACGTACTCCGGCGGCAGGACGTCCGGGCGCGTCGACAGCAACTGCCCGAGTTTGATGAACGTCGGCCCGAGCGTCAACAGTGAATCCAGCAGCCTGCGGGCGCGCGCCACCCGCATCTCCGTGGACACCCGCCGCGGCCCGCCGAACACGACGAACCGGCGGCGGTCCCGCAGGTACCCCCACAGCAGGGGGAGGAACTGCCAGACGACGACGACGAACCGACGGTACGACCTGAACAGGGCCAACGTCTACCCCTCGATGGGTACGCTGTGCCCGCCGGCGCCGCGCTTCGGCAGCCGGACTTCGAGTACGCCGTCGTCCACGCTCGCGGACGCGTCCGCCTCCGTCGCGTCGGGCGGCAGCGGGAGCTCCAGGTCCAGGAACAGTGACCGCTCCTCGCTGTGGTAGTCGAACCCGGCCGGAACCGCCTTCTGTCGGCGCGCGTCGACGGCCAGCGTCCGCCCCTCCACGCGGACGTCCACCGAGTCAGCCGACGCTCCCGGCACGTCCACGACGAAGAGATACGCCTCGTCGCTCTCCAGCACGTCGACGAACACCGAGTCTGGCAGGTTCCCTAGCGCTTCACGCAAGCGAGACATGCCGCAGCGTTGGGTCGCCGAGGCGTTAAACCCGGTGGTCGTCGGCGGAAACGACCGCGACCCCCACGCGCCCGGACGGCCCCAAATCGCGGCCGCCAAGCTCCGCGGACCGGTGCGAACTGGTGAAATGACAGAGAATCGCCGCGGTCGCAACGACCCGGTGGTGTACGCGACCGCGGCGGACAGCTGACACCCAACTGCGCCCTGACTGGGCAGACACCGGGCGGCGCCGTGGGGGAACGACGCCGCCCGGCTGGCTCGACCGTCGACGACGGATGGGGGGAGAGGGGAAGGGGTCGCCGACGCGCGGTGTATCGCTCAGTGTGCCCTGACCGGCGGCGGGTCGATTGCCGCCACGCGACCCAACGAACGCAGGGGTATTGAACGATGCACTCCCTCACCCCGGATTACCGACGCTTAAGCCCAATTAATTCGGCTTACTCGTCCTCCCTGGAGTTCCAAACCGCCGCACGCGGACACAGTGGACGTCCGGGCCGTGAGTAATCCGGGTGCGCGTCCAGCACGCGCCTGACGTCGCCGCTGGCTCCCGCTGTGGCTGGTCGCTGCACCGTGGGCTCCATTCTCTCGCCGTCGCCCACGCACCTCCCGGGTCGCTCCGTTCGCCGTTCGCAATATCCTGCCCTCGCTTCGTTCGCGGTCGCCCACGCACCTCCCGGGTCGCTCCGATCCCCGCTCGCAACAACGTGGGGTCACTCCGTTCGCCCACGCACCTCCCGGGTCGCTCCGCTCCCCGCTCACAACAACGTGGGCTCACTCCGTTCGCCCACGCAGCCTTTACCCCACTCCCCACCCAATCGCTTCCCATGAGCGGACACGACCGGCACGAGGCCGGCTTCAAGGACCGAACCAGGGTAGCGGCCGCCCGCGACCGACTCCTAGAGACCGTGTCGGTCCACGGCCGCACCGAGCGCGTGCCGCTACTGGACGCCGACGGCCGAGCCGTCGCGCGCGCCGTCACCGCACGACGGAACGTGCCGCACTATCGTCGCGCGGCGATGGACGGCTTCGCGGTGCGCGCCGAGGACACCTTCGGCGCGAGCGACCGGTCGCCGGCAGTGCTCCGAGAGTCCGACGCCGAGCGCGTCCATACGGGCAGCGCACTCCCCGATTGGGCGGACGCCGTCGTGATGATCGAACAGGTGCAGACGCCCGGCACCGGCGACCTCGAAGTGTTCGACGCAGTCGGTGAAGGCGAGAACGTCGCGCCCGTCGGCGAAGACGTCTCGGAGGGCGACGTACTGTACGAACCCGGACATCGGCTGCGCCCGTCGGACCTCGGGCTGCTGAAGTCCGTCGGCGTGCGCGACGTCGACGTCTACGAGCGCCCCGACGTCGCAGTGATTCCGACCGGCGAGGAACTCGTGCAGTCCGACCCCGGACCCGGCGAAGTCGTGGAGACGAACGGACTCACCGTCTCCAGGCTCGCGAACCGCTGGGGCGCGAGTCCGCGCTACGAGGACGTCGTGACCGACGACGAGGCCGCGCTCCGGACGGCCATCGAAGCGAATCTCGACGCTGACGTCGTCGTGACCACGGGCGGGTCTTCGGTCGGGGAGCGAGACCTCGTCCCCGACGTCGTCGAGGACCTCGGCGAGGTCCTGGTGCACGGCGTCGCGCTACGACCCGGGCACCCGGTCGCGCTCGGCGAAGTCGCCGACACGCCGGTCGTGATGCTCCCCGGGTACCCGGTGGCGTGCATCGTGAACGCCGTCCAGTTCCTCCGACCGACCGTCAAACGCGTCGGCGGGATGCCACTGCAAGCCCCGCCGGCAGTGGACGCGCGCCTGGACGGGAAGATCCGGTCCGAGCCGGGCGTGCAGACGTTCGCGCGCGTCCGCCTCCGCGAGGGCGACGACGCGGAACGCATCGCGGAGCCGGTGAGCGCCAGCGGAAGCGGCGTACTGTCCAGCGTTGCGCTCGCGGACGGCTGGGTGGTCGTACCCGAACAGACCGAAGGCATCGACGCCGGCGAGACTGTCGCCGTCGAGAACTGGGAGGCCCACCGATGAGCGACCGCAAGCAGTTCCGGGACCTCGCCAGCCCCGAGCGCGCCCGCGAGGTCATCAGCTCCCTGGACCTCTCGGTCGGCGTCGAACGCGTCCACCTCGACCAGGCGGACGGCCGCGTGCTCGCCGACCGCATCGACGCCCGCCTCGACGTCCCGGGGTTCGACCGCGCGAAAGTGGACGGCTACGCCGTGCGCGCCCGGGACACGTTCGGCGCCAGCGAGACCGACCCCGTCGGCGTATCGTGCGTCGGCGACGTCCACGCCGGCAGCGAACCCGCCGTCAGCATCGGCGACGGTGAATGCGCCGAAATCTCGACCGGCGCACCGGTGCCGCCGGGCGCGGACGCGTCGTGATGTCGAGCGGACCGCCCGCGACGGCGACCGACGTGACGATTC
>NZ_WUUU01000149.1 GCF_009831555.1 Halobacterium bonnevillei
GAGATGGGGGCAGCGGAGGCCCGGGCAGCGGGCTTCGACCCGCACGTCGTTGGCGAACCCGCTGGCGACGAGACGACCGCTGCGGACTCCAAGGCTGCTGTCCGGGAGTTCGTCGACCGCGGCGTCGACCTGATTCTGTTCGTCGGCGGGGACGGCACGGCCACGGACGTCGTGGACGCGCTCGACGCCGCCGACGCTGACGTCCCCGTGCTCGGCGTGCCGGCTGGCGTGAAAGTGTATTCCTCCGTGTTCGCGGTGCGGCCCGACGTCGCCGGCCGCGTCGCGGCGACGTTCGAGGAGACGAAGCCCAGGGAGGTCAACGACATCGACGAGGACGCGTACCGCGAGGGCGAGGTCCGGACGCGCCTCCAGGGCGTCGCCGAGGTGCCCGTCGCCGACGACGACGTGCAGTCCGCCAAGCAGGTGCACTCGGGGAGCACGGGAGCGCTCGCGGAAGCTGTCGCCGAGAGCGTCGAGCCAGGTGTGACGTACGTCCTCGGACCGGGCAGCACAATCGGAGGCGTGGCCGACGAACTCGGCGTGGACGGGACGCCGCTGGGCGTCGACGTCTACCGGGACGGCGAACTCGTCGTGAAAGACGGCAGCGAGGACGAGATTCTGGACGCGCTCGGCGACGAGAACGTCATCCTCGTCTCACCCATCGGCGGCCAGGGGTTCGTGTTCGGCCGCGGGAACCAGCAGATCTCGCCGGCCGTCGTCGAGCGAAGCGAGGTCCGCGTGCTGGCGTCACCGCGGAAACTCGACGAAACCGGCGTCCTGCGCGTCGACACTGGCGACGAGGACGTCGACGAGTCGCTGCGCGGCTGGGCGAGGGTCAGGACCGGGCGCTTCGAAGAACGGATGATGAAAGTCGTGTAGGCGGCGTCAGCGAGCCACGCGTCGAGTAGTTCCTGGAGCGTCAACGCTGTCGTCTGCGACCGCGCTGGAAGAAACAGTGACCGTGTACCGGGTCGCTACTCGTCGTCTTTCATCGACTGCAGCTGGTCGATGAGTTCGTCGCTGTCCGCACCGGAGTCGAAGTTCACGTCCCCGTCGTGGTCGTTCTGGTGGACGTTCACGGACCCTTCTTCGTCGATTTCTGTGTCCTGGCTCCCCTGCTCGGACTCGTCGTAGCTACCAAAACCCATACAACGCTCTAGGCGTGTCACACCGAAAAACCCCCCGGAAACACGGTGGGGTCCGGCTCGCCCGCCGGGACCTTAAGGCAAATATAAGGTTGGAGGGGTAAGACTAAGGTCGTTCCAGCGCGTTCTGGGCGTATGGAAACCCGGAAGGTCCAGCGGCTGGGGCCGTCTACGCTGGCGATGACGCTACCCGCAAAGTGGGCGCGCAAGCAGGACGTCGAGAAGGGCGACGAGGTCACCGTGCGCGAGAGCGGGAAGGGGTCGCTGACGGTGACGCCGGAGTCCGCACACGGCGAGGAGACCGAAGCGGCGATTCACGCCGAGAACTTCGACGCCGACGCCGTCGAGCGCGCCATCGTCGGGCAGTACGTCCTCGGCCGCCGCATCATCCACGTCGAGAGCGAGGACGCGCTCGAATCCGAGCACATCAACGCCGTCTACAAGGCCGAAACCCAGCTGATGGGCCTCGGCGTCGTCGAGGAGACCCCTGAACGCATCACCATCCGGTGTTCGGTGGACCCTGAGGACTTCGACCTGGACAACCTCCTCGAGCGCCTCGAGAACACCGGGTCGACGATGCGCGAGGAGGCCGTGCAGGCGCTTGCGCGCGGCAGCCCCGACCTCGCGCAGCGCGCGCTCAACCGCGAACGGCAGGCGAACAAGATCTTCGTCCTCCTCCTCAGGCTCATCTTCACCGCCTACCAGAATCCGAGTCTCGCGCGGGCCGTCGGTCTCGACGACGGCTTCCCGCTCATCGGCTACCGGTCGGTCGCGAAGAACCTCGAACTCACCGCGGACAACGCCGAGGACATCGCCGAGATCGTCCTCGACGCCGACGACCACACGCTCGACGTCGACCAGTCGACGATGCGGCGCATCCGCGAGTTCACCGACCAGGTCGACGAGATCACGGCCGCCGCCGTCGACGCGGTCGTCGCCCGTGACTACGACGCCACCGTCGAGGTGCGCGAACTGTTCGGGGAACTCGGCGACCGCGAGGGCGACATCCTCGCAGACCTCCCCGAGATGGACAACGACGACCTCCTGGAAGTTCGCGAGGTGCTCGTGAGCCTCCAGCAGACCGCGCAGTACGCGATGCGGAACGCCGAAATCGCGGCGAACCTGGGGCTGAACGAGCAGTCCGCGCACACGACGATCAGCTGAGTCGAATCGGCCCCTACAGACAGTCGACCCGGACCAGGGACTGTCCGAGAGCGGCCGCACAGGGACTATCGGTCGGGCTGTTCGACGTGGTCGCGCCAGAACTCGTCGGTCAGGTACCGTTCTTCGATCGCCCTGTGCCCGAGACGTTTGGCGAGTCGACCGAGCGTCGCCCACGCCGCGCGCTGCAGTAGCCGTGGCGCGACGTCGATACGCGTCTCGTCGCTGACCGCCTCGCTCAGTACGAGCGCGTGGAGCGCCCCGGGTTCGCCGTACTCGCCCTCGCTGCCGAACTTCCCCTCGTGGTCGCATCCGAAGAACGTGTACTGGGTCTGGACGGTCTTCGCCCAGGGTGGCTCCACTCGGAACGCCACAAAGCCGTCAGTGTCGTTGCGGAAGAAGTGCGACACGCCGGGTTCGACAGTTCGCGACTCGCCCGCCGTGAGCCGGTGAACTTCCGCTTCGACGACGACCGTGAGTTCGCCTGTCAGCGCCTCGAAGGTTTCCTCGGTGGTGCGGTGGACGTGGGGCGGGAGTTCGGCAGCGTCCGGCGCCAGCCACACCACCATCTCCGGCCGGTCGTCGCTGTAGTCGTCGAGCAGCACCGACCACGTCCCCGATCCCGGTCCGGACGCGAGCGCGTGGGGCGACTCTGTGAGCAGTTCGGCGGCGCGGCCGTCCGTGTCCAGTTCCAGCGCGTGACCGTCGATTGGCTGTCCGTCGTCGTCGAGCGGTCGGCCGGTCGTCAGGGAGGGCATACCAGATGGTGTCAGCCGGTAGTGAAGAAGCTTCTCCACGAGCGGCGACCGTGGCACTCAGACGTCTTTCTCGGCCTCCAGGGGGTTCCGTGAGGACAGCGAGCACGGGAACGTCGGGTGTTCGGCGAAGTGCCGCACCAGCATGTGCCGACGCGACCCCGTGACGCCGGCGGTGGACATCGCCGACGCGTCGAACGACTCGGGCAGGCGCTCGAACAGCCGGCGGACCTCGCTGAAGCTATCGAAGACGGTGGAGTTGCCCGTCGAATCAGCGCCGCGGCGCTCGACGACGTAACTTCCGTCCTCGCGGTGCTCGCAGGCAGTGCGGAAGAATTCCTCGCGTCTCGTCAGCGCGTCACCGACGGCGTCCCGCAGTTCGGCGGCGTGCTCGCGGGACAACTGCATGGTTTCGCCGTCGACTGTGACGCAGATGTCGCCGCCGTCTGGCTCGGCGGCGATGGACTGTTCACTCTGGGAGAACTCGACCAGGAGCGTGGGTACTCCGGTTCATACTCCCTTCAAGCGACCCAACCGGTAAAAAGCTATCTCCGGTGACAACGTCGACCGGCGGATTGGATGGCGATGGTAACGCCGACTGACAGGACAGACGACCGTGAACCGTCGAGCGTTCAGTCAGTGCGTAGCGTCGGACCGCGTGCGAGGATGCCGTCGTCCGTCGTGCCGCCGTCCTCAGTTGTATTCGATTCGTCCGTCGTCGTCCCGTCGGACGTTGTGCCGTCTTCGGTCGTCGAACCGTCTTCAGTCGTCGAATCGTCTTCGGTCGTCGTGGTGTCGCCGTCAGTGGTCGTCGTTTTCGAGTCGTCGGCCCCGCCAGCGTCACCAGACGCGTCGCCCTTCGTGCCGAACATGTCCGTTTCGATGGTCTTCGTGTAGGTCATGCCGTCCAGCGGCACGCGGATCGGGTCGTCGCTGCCCGGCGGTTCGATCTCCGCGTAGAAGTCGATGCGCAGTTCCGTCGTCTGGTCGTTCTCGACGTGGCTCACCCACCAGTCGTCGAGGCGCTGGTTCTGGATGGCGGTCGGCGTCTCCACGACCCGGGACGTCTTCCCGGGGATGGTCTCGGTCTCCCGCGTTTCGCCCGCCCCGACCTGGATGTCGTTCATCGTGATGTTGTAGCCGATATTCGAGATGACGACCGGCGAGCTCTTCGGGTTGTACGCCTGGAACTCGAGGTCGATCGGCGTCTCCGAGTCGGTCACCTCGCCCCAGGACGCGTTCGTGCGTTCGATGACCAACACGGGGTCCTCGACGAGCGTCACGTCCGCGTTGACCGGGCGGTCCTCGCTGGAGTTGAACTGGCTGACGAGGTCGGTCTCGATGGACTCCTCGGCCGGCTGGAACGTCGCCGACTGCCCGAGGAGGCCGGAGACCTCGGCGTCGACGGTCATGGTCGTCTGCTCGTCGCCCCTGATGTGGCTCACCCACCAGTCGGGGATGCGTTCGTTCTGCAGGTACGTCGTCAGGTTCACCGTGGAGTTCCCGCTGCCGATGCCGACACCGTGTTTCTCCCCGCGCGCCATCTCGATGCCGTTCATCGCCACGTCGTAGTCGATGCTGACGTCGCCCAGGTGCACCCCAACCGGGTTGGGGTTGTGCACGACGAGGTCCGTCTCGATCTCGGTGTCGGTCTCGTTGACGTCCCCGAACCGGTTGTCGACCCGCTCGACGCTCGGAACGCCGACGACCCCCGCGACGAACGCGCCGCCGACGACCAGCACGAGACCGGCGACGACGGTCACAGCGATGCGTATCTTGCTCCCCACCAACAGCGCACGCACGTCCATACCCGTATCGGGTGCCTTCGCGTTGAAAGTCTGTTGGCCTCCACTCGCCGGACTCGAACTGCGGCCCGTCAGGCTGGTTCCAGGGGGGTCCGGACCGAAGCGAGTAGAACCAGTTAAGGGGCGGCCCGCGCAACGCCCAGCCATGACGACAGGGTCCACCCAGGAGACGGACATGGGCATCGGCATCGGCTCGCGCTCGGCCTGCTCGCCGTCGCGGCGTCCGCGTACACGTTCGTCACGCCCGGACAGTTCGAAACCGCACTCGGATTCGCCGCCGCCGTCACGTTCTCGGCGCTGTGCGTCGCGGCGTTCCACGTCTGGGGGTAGCGGAAGCGATAAACCGCCAACGTGCGTATCTACGTGTAGATGACTGACGAATACACCGACGAGGAACGACGCATCCTGGAGTTCCTCCGCGAGAGTGTCGAGAAGGGCGAGCGCTACTTCCGCGCGAAGAACATCGCCGAACACCTCGGGCTCTCATCCAAGCAGGTCGGTGTGCGCCTCCCCGAACTGGCCGAGAAGTCCGAGGACGTGGACATCGAGAAGTGGAGTCGGGCCCGATCGACGACGTGGCGCGTCGAACCGGCGTAGTCCCGACCGCGGGCAGCCGAGGCAGTTCCGACTGCTCGCAGCTACCGAAGTCCGACGGTCGGCAGCCGGGAGCAGTCCCGTCGACGCGGACTCGTGCGACGACGGGACGACCGGCGTCTTTTTGCAGGCGGACGGACAACTCCGAGTATGACCGTTCGGGTGGAGCGTACGTTCGAGGTGTCGGCGTCGCCGGAGGAAGTCTGGGCGTTCATCTCGGACCCCGAGCAACGCGCGTCCGCCATCAGCGTCGTGGACAGCTACGACCACGAGGGCGACACGACGACGTGGCACGTCCGCCTCCCGATTCCCGTCGTGCGTTCGACTATCGACGTGGAGACGCGCGACGTCGACGTGCGGGCGCCGGAGTACGTGAAGTTCGTGGGGAAGTCCAGCGTGTTCTCCGTCACCGGCGAGCACCAGGTGGAACCATTGAACGGCGGGTCGCGAGTGACCAACACGTTCGTGGTGGACGGGAAGGTCCCGGGCGTCGAGCGGTTCTTCAAGCGGAACCTCGACGACGAACTGGACGGCCTCCAGCGCGCAGTGGAGGCGGAGGCCTGAGATGCGCGTCGCGCTCGCCCAGTTCGACGTCGAGGCGGCCGCGGTCGATGCGAACGTCGAGCGCGCGATTACGGCGATCGAGGACGCCGCTGACCGCGGCGCGGACCTGGTCTGTCTCCCGGAGCTGTTCAACGTCGGCTTCTTCGCGTTCGACTCCTACCAGCGCGAGGCCGAACCGCTGGACGGCCCGACGCTGACGTCGATCCGGGAGGCGGGCGTCGAGGCGGGTGTCGCCGTGCTCGCCGGGAGCGTCGTCGAGGACCTCGCCGAAACCGACAGCGGCCCCGCGGACGAGGGGCTCGCGAACACGAGCGTCCTCTTCGACGAGACGGGGGACCGGCTGTTGACGTACCGGAAGCACCACCTGTTCGGCTACGAGTCCGCGGAAGCGCAACTGCTCACGCCGGGGGAGGCGGTGCCGACCGCAGAGATCGGCGGCTTCACCGCGGCGGTGACGACGTGTTACGACCTCCGGTTCCCGGAACTCTACCGCGAACTGGTCGAGGACGGGGTGGACCTCCTGCTGGTGCCGTCGGCGTGGCCGTACCCGCGCGTCGAACACTGGAAGCTGCTGCCGCAGGCGCGGGCCGTCGAGAACCTCGCCTACGTCGCTGCCGTGAACGGGAGCGGCGACTTCGAGGACGCCGCACTGCTCGGTCGCTCGGCCGTCTACGACCCCTGGGGGACCCAGATAGCGAGCACGGGGGACCACCCGGACGTGGTGTACGTGGACCTCGACCCCGACCGCGTGGCGGCGGTCCGCGAGGACTTCCCGGCGCTGGAGGACCGGCGACGGTAGTCGGGCATCCAGGCGGCCATTCGACCGTTCGGCGGCCGCCGAGCACCGAACCGGCCGCGATACGTGAATTTAAGTACGGGCGGGCGTTACCCTCTGTTGCCGTTGTTCGACGCTTTTCTCGTCGAACCGGCAAACGAAACCACGTCCACTCCGCGTCCGCCACCGCGGCCGCGTCCCCGGCGCGCGGCCGCAATCCGCGAGAAGTCAACCGCCACCGCCACATCCCTTCCGCCTCTCCTCTCTCGTTTCGAACGCCCAGCGGAGTTACTGGCACGAGCAGCGTGGTGACTTCGGCAACCCTGCAGCCGTGATCGAATCGGTTCAGGGAGTGACTGGTCACGCGAGCGAGATGATCGCGACGCCGGTGACCGCCAGCGCCGCCGCCGCGAGGCGCGTGCCGAACCGCGGTTCGTCCAGCAGCACCGCGCCAAGGACCACCGCCACCACTGCCTGCGTGTTCACGAGGGGGGACGCGACACTCGCCGGTAGCGTCTGGAAGGAGACCGCGGTGAGGTGCTGTGCGGCCGCGACGAGCACGCCGACGCGACCCACTTCCGGACGTCGCC
>NZ_WUUU01000150.1 GCF_009831555.1 Halobacterium bonnevillei
CGCGACCGGCGCCGACGTCACGCACACCGTCTGCGACGGCGAGGTCCTGCTGCGGGACGGCGAGGTGACGACGCTGGACGAGGACGCGGTCCGGTCGACCGCAGCGTCCCGCGCCGCCGCCCTCGTCGAGCGCGCCGAGTGACAGGCCCCCAACAGTATGAGGTGCCTACCGACAGACAGCTCGTAGCGGACCCGCCTAAGCAGACGGATGATTGATAGGTGGCACTACCCTTATTCGTCTACTCCCGCAACACGTGAGGTGCATGCGGCACCAGAGGCACACACTACTGGTCGCCGCGCTCGCACTTGCGGTCATCGCAGTCGTCCCGGGTGGGGCGGTGGCTGCGGGCAGCGTGAGCGTGACAGGCGACCAAGCGGCGGACGGCACCGTCACGGTGACGGTGACCGAGAACAACACCACGGTGACGAACGCGACAGTCACCGTCGAAGCACTGAACAACTCCTCGTACGTCGACGAGGGCGACCACACGACCGACCAGAACGGCACGGTCGAGTTGGCCGCGCCCGAGGAGAACGTCTCCGTGACGGTGACGACGTCCGTGAACGACACCACGGCGGAGACGACCCTGGACCTCGTCGCGCCGACTGACGACAGCAGCGACCTGGCAGTCGACGTCACGCAGGCCGAGGACGGCACCGGCACGGTGGCCGTCACGAACGGGAGCGGCGCCGGCGTCGCGAACGCGACAGTCACCGTCGAAGCACTGAACAACTCATCGTACGTCGACGAGGGCGACCACACGACCGACGAGAACGGCACGGTCGGGTTGTCCGCGCCCGAGGAGAACGTCACTGTCGAGGTCGTCGCGGACGCGAACAACGAGACGGCGTCCACGACCACGACGTTGACCGTGGCGGCCAACGACTCCGAGGGCACCCTCTCGTTCGGGGAGCGCGTCTCCTCGTTCGTCGACCAGCTCCGGACGGACGGCAACATGAGCGGTCAGCAGGTCGCGACGTTCGTCGTCTCGAACAACCCCGGCGCGGACAACCGCCCGGACCACGTCGACCCCGGACCGCCGGACGACGATGACGAGGACGACGAGCGCGGCAACGGCGACGGCGCCGACGGCAACAACGGTAACGGCGCCGACGGCAACGACGGCAACGACGCTGACGGTAACGACGGCAACGGCGACGGCGCCAGCGGCAACGCAAGCGATGACGGTGACGACGACAACGGCAACGGAAACAACGGTAACAGCAACGGTAGTTCGAACGGCAATGGCAACGGGAACGGCAACGCGGACGCCATGAGCGGACTGCCGTAACCCCCGGACCGACCCGAACGGTCCGTAACCGGATACGTCAATTTTCGGCCAGCGCCTTTTTCCTTTACCCGGCCTACGTATCACTCGCAGGTCGAGGACCTGCACACCAACGTGGTGGTAGCGGCAGCCCGTACAGAAGCCGTTCGCGAACGCCGAGACGCAATCTACTCCCCCCGACCGCGTCCCGCAGCCGGCAGGCGTACAGGCCCCACCCACGGACGACGGCGGCCCGCCATCGGATGTCGTCGCGGCCACGGCGTCGTCTTCGCGCCTGCCGGGTTTTCTACGTTCAGCTACGACGGGAGCGCTGCTTTCGGCTTCGGTAGGGTTTTGAATCCAGTCGCCGTCCCGTACCGTATGACCACTGCGTCGCCGATCAGCGAGCAACTCGGTGAAGTCGGGTCCGCTCGGGAGTCCGGCCGGAAGAAAATCGACTGGGCGTTCGAACACATGCCGATTCTGGCGTCCCTGCGCGCGGACTTCGAGGCGGACCAGCCGCTCGCGGGCGAGACCGTCGGGATGGCGCTGCACGTCGAAGCGAAGACCGCCGCGCTCGTCGAGACCATGGCGGCCGCCGGCGCCGAAGTCGCCATCACCGGCTGCAACCCGCTGTCGACCCACGACGACGTCTCCGCCGCGCTCGACGCCCACCCCGACATCACGAGCTACGCCAAACACGGCGTCGGCGACGAAGCGTACTACGAGGCCATCGACGCCGTCCTGGACCACGACCCCACCGTCACCGTCGACGACGGCGGCGACCTCGTGTTCCGTGTGCACGAACACCACCCCGAGCTCATCGAGACCATCGTCGGCGGCACCGAGGAGACAACCACGGGCGTCCACCGCCTCCGCGCGATGGCCGACGACGACGCCCTCGAGTACCCCGTCATCGCCGTCAACGACACGCCGATGAAGCGCCTGTTCGACAACGTCCACGGCACCGGCGAGTCCTCGCTTGCGTCCATCGCCATGACCACGAACCTCTCGTGGGCCGGCAAGGACGTCGTCGTCGCGGGCTACGGCCAGTGCGGGAAGGGCGTCGCGAAGAAGGCCAGCGGCCAGAACGCCAACGTCATCGTCACCGAAGTCGACCCGCGGCGCGCCCTCGAAGCCCACATGGAGGGCTACGAAGTCACGTCCATGCACGAGGCCGCCCAGGTCGGTGACGTCTTCATCACCACCACGGGCAACCGCGATGTCATCGTCGAAGAGCACTTCGAGCAGATGCAGGACGGCGTCGTCCTCGCCAACGCCGGTCACTTCGACATCGAGATCGACCTCGAAGCCCTCAGCGACCTCGCCGACAGCGAACGCGAGGTCCGGGACGGCGTCCGCGAGTACGAACTCCCCTCCGGCAAACGCATCAACGTCCTCGCCGAGGGCCGCCTCGTCAACCTCGCGACCCCCGTCAGCCTGGGCCACCCCGTCGAAGTCATGGACCAGTCCTTTGGCGTGCAGGCCGTCTCCATCCGCGAGCTCGTCCAGAACACCGACGAGTACGGCCCCGGCGTCCACGACGTCCCCGACCACCTCGACCGCAAACTCGCCGAAATCAAACTCGACGCCGAGGACGTCGAACTCGACACCCTCAGCGAAGCACAAGAAGAGTACATGAGCAGCTGGCGGCACGGCACCTGAAACGCACTGTCTGCGCTGGGGCGACGGTCGACGTCGATATCGCGTACTCGAGACGGCCCGTCAGCCGTTGTTTTTGCCCTCACGATAGCCAGCTAGCCCCGCTTCGGCCGTCGTTTTGAGGAATCGACCGACGGCGACGAGGACCCGAACGAGGAGAAGTCCCCCGCCGAGAACAATCAGCGCCCTCGAGAGTCCGATGCCACCGGGGGAGACTGTTTCGGGAGTGAGCGCTCCCAGAAGTATCAGCGTCAAACCGATCCAGAACGCTTCGGTCCGTTGAGAGAGGGCTGTGAGCGAGTCCGTCATGAGAGACGTACTCGTCGTGATGGCAAGTAGCTGTCCGCCGTGGGACGTCCAACCTCCGTCGCAGTTTTTTCGCGAGTGGACCCCGGACGCTGCGTTCCCCACCCCCGCCTCTGACTCGCTGTCACCGCTCCAGCAGCGTCGAGATTCTGGCGTTCTCCTTGAGTTTCACGCCGCCCTCGGCGACGGTGAGCGGCATCGGGCCGAGTTCGGTGGTGGCGACCGAGGGGTGGTAGGCGCCGCGTTCGCGGAGTTCGCGGCGGGTCTGGACGCGCAGCGGCGCGCCCGGGGTCAGCGATTCGTTGTACGCGACGAGGTACGTGCCGGCGTCGAGCGTCCACCACTCGTAGTCGTCGTCGGGGTTCCTGGGTGACGTGGCGACCGGCCGCAGGTCGGCGGTCTCGAGTTCGCCGCCGCCGAAGTCCACGCGGCCCGGATTCTCGACCTCGGAGACGTCCGCGACAGTCAGGTCGAGGCCGTACTCGTGGACCTGGGTGTCCTCGTGGACGATGCCGTCGACGCGGTCGACGAGGTCGCGTCCGGTCATGGCGTGGACGTACGGCGGCACCGCAAAAACGACTGGCGGCTAGTCCCCGCCGCGGACGACGTGGCTATACTTGAGCAGGGAGACGAAGACGACGCCGCCGAGGAGGTTGCCGGCGGTCGCGAACGCGAGGAATCGGGCGTACTCGGCGGGCGAGACGACGCCGGAGAACACGCCGAGCAGCACTTCGACGTTGCCGGCGATGCAGTGCGGGAGGTGAGCGATGCCGATGGTCGCGGCGACCAGCCACACGAAGAACGCGCGGCTGATCGTCTCCTGAGCGGCGGCGACCAGCCACGACATGAGGCCCATGAGCCAGCCGGCCAGCACGGCCCCGGCGAACAGCGGGACGGCGCTGTGCGCGACCAGCGGCGTGGCGACCGCTTCGAACGCCGAGGCGTCGGCGATGCCGTACTCGGGTGCGACGAGCACCGCAAGGCCCGCGAAGACCGTACCGCCGACGACGTTCGCGCCGAACACGACGCCCCAGAGTCGTGCGAGCGAACGGACGCCGGCCAGGCCGTCGAGCACCGGAAGCACCGCGAGCGTCGTGTGCTCGGTGAACAGCTCCGAGCGGCCGATGACGACGAACAGGAACCCGACCGCGTACGCGTTCGCGAGCGCGAGTTCGAGCACCGGTTCGCTCCACTCGCCGGCCGCCAGCGAGACCAGCACCGCCATCAGCAGCGGTCCGAACCCGATGTCCAGGCCCGCCGAGACCCCGGAGAGGGCGAGCCCCCCGCTCGGGCGTTCCAGTTCGTTCAGGCCTTCCTGGAGCTGTTGGCTGAGAATCCCGGTGGGCGAGGCCTGCTCGTCGGCCGTCGGGGCCCCGGAAGCGTCGCTCATGGGAGTGGCTTCGTCGGGGACCCACGCAAAAGTTCTCCCCGTTCGGTTGCGCAAAACTCCTATCCCCCGACTGCGTACGGTGACGCATGACGGAGTCTGAGGTCTCTCATGTCTAACTCCAACGCGAAGGGAAATCGGCGGGAACGCCAGCTCGTCAACGAGTTCGACGAGCGCGGGTTCGCGGTGATGCGCGCGCCAGCCAGCGGGTCCGCGACGGAGCGCGAACTCCCGGACGTGCTCGCGGGCGACGGGAACGCGTTCTACGCCGTGGAGGCGAAGTCCAGCGCCGGCGACCCCATCTACCTCACGGGCGAGGAGGTCGAGGCGCTCGTCTACTTCAGCCAGAACTTCGGCGCGAAACCCAAGATTGGGGTGCGGTTCGACCGCGAGGACTGGTACTTCTTCCACCCCGCGGACGTCTACCAGACCGACGGCGGGAACTACCGCGTGAAGAAAGAGACCGCCGTCGAGGACGGCGAGACGTTCGACGACCTGCAGGCATCGGGCGACGACGAGTCGGCCACCGACACCGACGTCCGGGACGTCCTGGTCGCCGTCGAGCAGGGCGTACTCACGCCCGAAGAAGCCGCGTCGATGCTGGAGTGAGGCGGGTTCGGCTCCCTGTGCGCGGTCAGTCCCGGCGTCGGAGGCGGCCGCGCGGGAAGGAGTACCGGCGCAGGTCCCGCGGCGAGATGTCGTCCGGGGACGCGCCACGGTCCAGCGGGTAGAGCACGTCCACGACGAGGTCCTCGCGGTCGTAGTCGCGGTTCGAGTGGTGGTCGGCGACGGCCCAGCCGCGTTCCGGGATGCGGACGTCGTTCGCGCGCTCCCCGGTGGACTCCACGACGACCACGAGGTCGCCGGTTTCGCGGTCGACGACCGTTTCGCCGGGGTCGAGCGTGCAGTGCTCGCAGTAGACGGGGTCGTCGCTGTCGCGGTCCGCGAACGACGACTCGCCGCAGGCGGCACACGCCGCCTCGCGCTCGCCGGGCGCGGGGACCTCACCGAGCGTGATTTCGATGGCGACGCGGCGCAGATGCTTGCAGCGGACGCCCCGGAAGCGGTGATCCGGGCACGTGCACCGACCGGCCTCGGGGTCGACGTCGTAGACGTGGCCGGACGGCGACCACACCTCGTAGGTGCCGTCGCCGACCGCCGCCACCAGCATCTGCTCGCGGCGGGCGCGGCGGCTCCGGTCGTCGGTCGACCGGCCCGGTTCCGTGGCGGGACGCATACCCGAAGAGAGGCGTTCCAGCCGCCTAAACCCCGCAAAATCGAGGAACGTAACCGAGTGAACGACCTCCTAGTACGGACCCCGGAGCCGTTCCCTGCCGCGATTTTCGATGACGGGTGCCACTGCTCGGACACCGGCGCTCGACGGAGACGCCACGCGCGCATCGAGATGCTGGCTCGTCCTCGCTCCCGGCGCTGCCGGGGGGACCTGATCGAGCGCGGCGACAGACGACGGCTTCGAAGCGCTTTTGCCCGGGCCGGCGAAAGCCCGCAGTATGTCTGAAGGGCTCGACGCCCGCCTCGAAGCGGGTATCGCAATCCTGTCTACTCTCGTCTTCATCGCCATCCTCGTGGCCGCCGGCACGATGAACGAGGGCTTCGGGGAGACGGGGGCGTTCGCCGTCGTCGGCGCCGTCGTCGTGTTCATCGTACTGATGGGCGTTGTCGGCTACTGGCTGTCCGGCAAACAGGGCGGAGAGTGAACGCCCGCGACCTGGAATCAATACGACACTAACCCGCTCCGTTCGGGACACAGCCGACGACGCTTCTGGCTTCGAGGGTACGCGAACGACGACTACGCTTCTGCGTCCGCGTCAGCGTCCGTTTCCTCCCTGTCGCGCCAGTCCTCGAGGTCCTCGTCGTCCTCGTCGTCCAGTTTCGCCTCGTAGTACGACAGCGGGTGGTTGATGGCGTCACAGAGGTCGTCAGGGTTGACGCAGTCGCCGTACGCCTTCATCGTCGCACACGACGGCGCCGTGTACTCCGTGGGGCTGGTTTCGCCCTGGATGTGGTCGGTCTGGTAGCGCGTCATCTCCTCGCCGAACCCCGGGTTCACTTTGTAGATGTCGACGATCTCGTCGGTGGAGAGGCCGACGTTCGCAAGGAACGACGTGATGGCGAACCGGCTGTGGTGAGGGAGGTGTTCGCCGCGCTGCACCTGGTCGAGGAGGTGTTGCATGCACGGCGGGAACAACTCGGGGACGACGGTGTCGATCTCCCGCGTGAGGTCCATGTCCGCGAGGACGTCCCGGACGGCGGTCGCGGGCGCTTCGAGCGCGTCGGCGATCTCGTCGGGCACGTCCAGCGGCAGGCCCTCGGCCACGCGCTCGCGGACGGCCTGCTGGAGGAGCGTGTCCAGTTCGGGTTCGCTCACCGGGACGCGGCCGTCGTCGAGCGCGCGGTTCACGAGGCGCCAGTCGTCGCTCCGCAGGGACGACGACAACAGGAGGTACGTCGGGACGCCGACGTCGTAGCCGTCCGCCGTGGCGTGGACGTGGCTCGTGAGGTCGAACTCCGCGAGGAGGTCGCGTCGCGATACGCTGGCGTCGTCGCCGACGCTCTTGAACTCGGCGTCGTCGGCCTCGTCGGTCGTGAACCGGTCGTAGGGGGCGCCGAACACGACCCCGGCGCTCTACAACCTGATGAGTCACGTCGACTTCAACCTCGGCGTCTACTACCCCGAGGGCGGAATGTCCGGGGTCGCCCAGGGGATGGCGGACTGGCGGAGGAAC
>NZ_WUUU01000151.1 GCF_009831555.1 Halobacterium bonnevillei
GTCCCCTACCTCGCCGGCGGCCTCGTGCTCGCCGGCGTGCCTGTCCTCCGTCGTGACCGGACCGATCTACTTCGTCCGTCGCCGCAGAAATCTGAACGCAGCGTAACTGACTCGTCGGTCACGCGGTCCAGGTGTACAGCGAGAACCTCATCGTCGACGCATTCGTCGGGACGCGCCTGCTCGCAGAGCACGTCCCGGAGCTCCTGGACCGGGCAGCGGACGTGGACGTCGTCGTCCTCGGCCCCGGCCTCGGTGACACCGACGACACGCTCGCCGCGGTCCGCCGGTTCCTCGCCGCGTTCGACGGAAAGGTGGTCGTGGACGCCGACGCACTCCAGGTGGTGCCGGACGTCGAAACCGATGGGTCGCTGGTCTGCACCCCGCACCAGGGGGAACTCCGCGGGATGGGGGGACCGAGTGCCGAAGCGTGGCGCGAGCGCGCCGACGCGGTCACGGCGTTCGCGGACGAACTCGGGCACGCGCTCCTCGTGAAGGGCGCCTACGACGTGGTTTCGGACGGCCGGACGACGCGCGTCAATCGCACGGGCAACCCCGGGATGACCGTCGGCGGCACCGGCGACGTCCTCGCGGGCGTGACTGCCGCAATGTTCTCGACGATGGATGCGCTCCCCGCGGCCAGCATCGCCGCGTACGCGAACGGCCGGGCGGGCGACGACGTCGTCGGCGATTACAGCTACGGCCTGCTCGCGACCGACCTGCTCGACGCGCTTCCCGCGGCGCTGTGGGGTGACGACGATGAGTGAGAACGGCGACGCGGGCGGCGACTCGAGCCAGCCCGCTTCGGGCGACGACGACTTGACGCACACCACCGACTCGGGCGACGTGCAGATGGTGGACGTCGGCGAGAAACCTGACACCGCGCGCCGAGCGGTCGCGCGCGGCGAGATCCACCTCTCCGCATCGACCGTGGAGGCCATCCGCGCAGACGAACTGGGGAAGGGCGACGTGCTCGCGACGGCGCGAATCGGCGCGGTCCAGGCCGTCAAACACACCTGGGAGACGATTCCGATGTGCCACCAGATCCCCATCACGAACGTCGAGACCGACTTCGACGTGCACGACGACCGCGTCGTCCTCGACGTCGCGGTCGAAACGACGGGGAAGACCGGCTGTGAGATGGAAGCCCTGGAGGGCGTGACGACCGGCCTGAACGTCGTCTGGGACATGGTGAAAGCCGCCGAGAAAGACGACGACGGCCAGTACCCGGGCACCGCTATCCGGGACGTCGAAGTCGTCACCAAGGAGAAGCGCCCGCTCGAGTAAGTGGCTCGCGGGACCGACGTCCCGGCCCGGAGCAGTCCCTCCTCAGGCTTCCGCGACCAGTTCGCTGGCTTTCGCGTGCGTCTGCTCGACGATGGTCGGTCGCGCCTCGAAGTCGATGACGACCTCCTCGTCGTTGTAGTCGACGTCCCAGACGAACGCGTGGTCGTGGACCCACGAGACGACGCTCATCGTGTCGTCGGTCATCGGGAGGACGAGCGTCTCGCGCTCGCGGGGCGGGAGTTCCGCGTCGATGCGGTCGCGGAGCCTGTCCAGGTTCGTGCCGTCGAGGCCGCTGACAGCGACGGGCTCGGGCGCCAGCGCGGACAGCGCCTCCTGTTTCTCCGCGAGCTCCTCGTCGGGTACCTTGTCCACCTTGTTGAACACGGTGACGATGGGCGCCTCGTTGCGCTCGTAGAGCGTGTCGTGGCTGGTGACGAGCTTCTCCCGAATCTCGTCGATGGACTCGCTGGCGTCGACCACCAGCAACACCAGATCGGCCTGGTAGACGGACTCCAGCGTGGACTTGAACGACTCCACGAGCCAGTGCGGGAGGTCGCTGATGAACCCGACCGTGTCCGTCAACAGGACGTCACGGCGATCCATCTCCAGGCGCCGCGTGGTCGTTCCGAGCGTCGTGAACAGTTTGTCCCGGGACTCCGCCGTCGGCTCGATGTCCGGGTGGCGGCCCTCGTTCTCGTCGACGTCCAGGTCGTCGGCGAGGCGGCGCAGCAGCGTCGACTTCCCGGCGTTCGTGTAGCCCGCCAGCGCCACCAGCTCGAACCCGGACTCGCGGCGGGTCTGGCGGCGCTGCTGTTCGGTCTTCTCGATGTTCTCGAGTTCGTCCCTGATGCGGCTGATCTGGGCCTTGATGTCCTGCTCGCGGCTCTCGTCGTACTCGCCCAGCCCCATGAACCCGGGGCGCTCGTCGCGCTTCGCGAGGCTCGTCTTGGCCTCCGCGCGCGGCAGCTCGTAGCGCAGTTCCGCGAGTTCGACCTGCAGCTGAGCCTTCCGGGTCTGGGCCCGCTGCCCGAAGATGTCCAGGATCAGCCGGAAGCGGTCGACGACCTCGGTGTTCTCCGGGAGTTCCTTCCCGAGGTTGTACGTCTGGTAGGGGCCGAGGCGGTTGTCGAAGACGACGCGCTCCGCGTCCGTCTCGTCGACTACGACGGCCAGCTCCTCGACTTTCCCTTCGCCGAGCTGGAGGGCGGGGTCCGCGGTGCGCGCCTGCGTCACTTCGCCGGCGACCTCGTAGCCCGCGGCTCGCACGAGGTCCCTTATTTCGGTGGTGTCCGCGACGCCGTCGTCGACCCGTTTGGCGACGACAGCGGTCTTGTTCGGTGTTCCTGTCACTCGTTGTGGGCTACGTCCCGGCGATACTTAAGCCCGGGGCGCCCCGGTTTCCGAGTCGATGGCCACGACCGCCACATCACTATCGCGCTCGTGCCGCCTTACAATTGTGGCTCTTCTAACACGATGGGAACGCCAGTGCGTTCTATACGCCTGGTCGGCGTACTCTCACGTGCGTGCCGCAGACCGGTGACGCCGCAGACCGGTGACGCCGCAGACCGGTGACTCCACAGACGGACCGCCGAAGACGGCTACCGCGCGTATCGCCCACGGACACCCACCACAACACACTCATCCACCAATGGACTACCAGGAATTCGTCGGCCAGGTACAGCACAGACTCGAACTCCCGGAGTTCGGCCAAGCAGTGCGTGCCACGCGAGCGACGCTCACCACGCTCGGCGAACGACTCGAAGCAGGCGAGGCAAGCGACCTGGCGAGCCCGCTCCCGATGGAGATCGACCGATTCATCCTCGAGGCCGAGTCCGGGCAGCGGTTCTCGTACACCGAGTTCCTCGACCGCGTGAGCGAGCGCGCGAACGTCGACGCGTCGGACGCGAACTACCACGCACAGCAGCTCGTCGCGCTCCTCGCGGAGGTCGTACCGCCGGGCAACATCGAGAAAGCCCGCAACCAGCTCCCAGACGACTACGAACCGCTGTTCGAGTTCGTCGACGAAGACGCACCCTCGACGGCGGAGTGACAGCCACACCCGTCGGTGTGTTCGTCGCCACCCGGTCGATAGCCGGCCGAAACGGCAAAAGAGACTTATCAGTAGCCGACAGACAACCCTCCATGCCGGACATCAACTTCACGACGCTCGGGCTGGAGTTCGGTGGTGGCGCGGGAATCGGCGCCATCATCGGGTTCGCCGCAAAGAAAATCGCGAAGCTCATCGCCGTCATCATCGGCCTCGAACTCGCGTTGTTCAAGTTCCTCGAGTCCCGCGGCATCCTCACCGTCGACTGGGACCGACTCACAGCGGGCATGTTCGACCTCACGTCCGCCGCGAACTCCAGTACGCCCCCGTCGTGGATCAACACGATTCTGTCGACGCTCTCGGTGAGCGCCGGGTTCACCGGCGGCTTCCTGCTCGGCTTCCGGAAGGGGTAGGTCCGCGACGCGGCACTACCCACCCCGAATCCTGGCCGCCAACCGTCCACGTCGTTTCCGTCACCCGTTCGATACCGTCTCGTTCTACGACCGACTCCTCACCGCGTGTCCAGTTCGCCCTTCTCCTTGATGATCTGCGTCTCCCCCTCACCCTCCGAAACCTCGTTCACGAGGTCGTAGAAGTCGTTTTGCATCCCCGCGGGGAACGTCAGGACGCCCACCCAGGAGCCGTCGGCCTGCCACTCCTCGCTGTCGAGTTCGCCGAACTCCCGAATCTTCGCCTGTCCGCTCCCCGCGTAGTCCGGCGGCAACTGGACAGCGACGGTCACCTCCTCGAACCGAATCGGAATTACCGGCCGGAGCGCCTCCAGCGCTTCGTCCACCTGGCTCTCCGCGGTCTCCATCGGGTCGACCGTGAATCCCGCCTCCTCCAGTGCGTTCTCGATGCGCTCCGGCGGGTGGGGCGCGTCGTCCATCTGTGGGTTGATCGCGTTCCGGGAGATGATGTTGATGAGTTTTCGTTCCTTGCGCTCCTGCATCTCCGCGCGCTGCTCGGCCGTGATCTGGATCTCCCCGCGATCGATGACTTCCGGGATGATCTCCAGCGGGTCCGTCGTCCCGAACACTTCCTCGAGCGCCTCCTCGGCCGGCCGGTCACCCCGCGAGGCGTTCTCGAAGACGTCGCGCGCGGCGATGACGTCCTCCAGGTCGCCCTCGAACTCGCCGCGTTTCATCTCGAGTGCCGCGTCCGGGTCCACGAGTACTTCGAATCGCTCGCCGTGTGTCTCGAGGCGAGCGGTCACAGCCTCGTCGAGTGAAATCATACCTATGGGTTCGGCGGGGCCGGCTAAAAGCCCTTTTCCCGAAACGGGGTGGAAACTGGGATTTGGTTGCGGAGTACAGGGGGCGTCTGGGACTGCCCGAACTGCGGTAGAATCAGGCGATTCGGGGTGGGGTACAGACACGAGCCGCGTCACCGACCAGCGTCGGCTGGTCACTCTCTGCAGTGTGGCTCGTCACTCCTCGGTTTCTTCGTCGCCGTCGCTGTCGGGGGTCGCCTCCTCGTCGGCCGTCTCGTCCTCGAGGAGGGCGAGGTCAGAGAGGTACTCCTGGATCTCGTCGTTCGAGAGTTCGAGGAACGCGCCGGTCTCGGCGTCGATGGTGCCGACGCCGACGCCCTCGGGGCTGAGCTCGTCGCGGATCTCCCCGAGCGCGCGCAGCGCCAGTTCCACGCCCTCGTCGAGGGGGAGTGTCTCGTCGTAGTTCTCCTCCAGGTACTCCTGGACGGTCGAGCGGTTCTCGCCGATGGCGATGGCTTTCCACTCGTACGGCGTCCCAGAGGGGTCCGTCTCGAACAGGCGCGGTTCGCCGCCCGTCACGCCGCCGATGAGGAGCGCGACGCCGAACGGCCGAGCGCCACCGACCTGCGTGTACTGCTGGATGTGGTCCGTGATGTCCTTTGTCAGCGTCTCCACGCCGATCGGTTCGTCGTAGCGAACGCGATTGATCTGTGCGTCGCGGCGCGCGAAGTCGATGAGCTGTCTCGCGTCCGCGACGTGGCCCGCGCTCGCGATGCCGATGTGGTCGTCTGCCTTGTGAATCTTCTCGACGGAGGCCTCCTCCATCAGCGGCGAACTGATGCGTTTGTCCACGAGGAGGACGACGCCGTCGTCGGTGCGGACGCCGATGCTCGGCGTGCCGCGCTTGACGGCTTCGCGCGCGTACTCCACCTGGTAGAGTCGGCCGTCCGGGGAGAAGATCGTGATGCCGCGGTCGTACGCCTGCTGTTGGGTCTGCCCTTGCATGGTTTACCTGCAATCGAGAGCCGTCGCGCCCGCAAACGATTCCTCGCGGTCGACGTCGACGAGGTCGCCCCGGCGGACGGCACGCGTGGACTCGCCCGCGAACGCGACGCTGGCTTCCTCTGGCGGTTCGCTCGGCCGTCCTAAATACTTTTCTTCAGCGGCCCGCATGGTGCCGGAGACGCCGCGCACGGCGACTCTGAGCGGGTCGCCGCGGACGCTGTCGACGCACGCCAGCGCCGCGCGGCCGCGCTCGACTTCGCCGTGGCGCACGCGGACCAACGCCTCGCCCGTCCCGTCGTCGAACTCGAAGTCCAGCACGCGCAGGTCGGCGTCGGCGCTGCCGACGTCACCGAAGAGGTTCTGCGCGGCGAACCAGAGGCTCCGCTGGAAGTCCCCCTGGGAGACGTCGGCGTCCGGCCACGCCTCCAGTTCCACGGCGAGGTACCGCCATCGCGGCCGGAGGTGTTTCGGGAGGTGTTTCATGGTGTCTGGTAGTCGTGCCTGTGTCCTCGCTGCGCTACTGGCGATCGGCGACGAGGACGCCGACCTGCTCGTGGACCATCTCGACGTCGGTCAGCGCGTACCCCTCGTCGGTGAACGCGTCCGCGAGCACGCCGACGGTCGCGGGGTCGTCTACCTCGGGACTGTAGAACGGTTCGTCCGGGGTCGGTTCCCCGAAGAACATCACGTCCCCGAGGACGATCCTCGCCGGTTCGAGGGCCGCGATGACGGCGATTGCGTCGCGCTTCTCGTCGTCACTGAGGTGGTGCATCGCGAAGTTCGACGTCACCAGGTCGACTTCCCCGTCGTAGTTCGGGTCGCGGAACCGCCCCTCGCCGAACTCGGCGTTCTCGAGGCCGCGGTCGTCGGCTTTCCGCCGCGCCTCCTCCAGCATCCCCTCGCTGATGTCGCGGCCGACCACGCGCCCGGCGTCGTCGGCGAGTCCCAGCGCGATGGCGCCAGTCCCACACCCGAGGTCCAGGACCGTGTCCTCGCTTGAGACGTCGGCGCGTTCGAGGACGAGAGCGACGCACTCGTTGTACTCCGGGGACATCTCGTCGTCGTACTCCGCGGCGACCTCGTCGAAGCGAGCTGCGTGCTCGTCAAGCGTCTTCTTCATATCTCCCTCTCTCGACGCCCGGCCCAATGAACTCCTCGGACATGCGCTCGCGGTTGCGCGCCGCGAGGTCGCCCCACGCTTCGAGTCCGGCCTGTACCTGGTCGCGGTCGAACCCGATTTCGTCGCCGACGGCGAGCAGTTCCCTCGGCGCGCGGACGTGCAGATGTGACGTCGGGTCGGCGCTCACCACGTACGGCGCGTCGTAGTGCTCGACGAGCTCACGCAGCTTCCGGAGGCCGCGAAGTGTCTGGACGCGTTCGCCCCCGCTCGCCCGCAAGACGCGCGAGAAGTCGAACTCGAGGTGGACGCTGTTCCGGTCGGCGGCCTTCACGACGACGTGATTGACGTCGCCGTCGCCCCGCATCGGGCCGGCGAGAACGTCCACTCGGGGGGACTCCGCGGCGAACCGGTTCAGGTCCGGGGTGCCGCCGCGGACCAGCAGGACGGTCGCGACGTCCCGGAGGTTCGCGAGCGCGCCGCTGGCCTGCGACCGGTTCTGGGCGTCCAGTTCCACGCCGGAGACGACGTCGATGCCGTACTCCTCGACGACCTCACTGCGGTCGTGCGCCGGGCGAGCGTCGGCGTCACTGCGCACACGACGCCGTCGCAGCCGACGTAGTCCGGGC
>NZ_WUUU01000152.1 GCF_009831555.1 Halobacterium bonnevillei
CGGCCCCCAACTCCCCGAGTTCGTCGAATGGATAGCCGCTGCGGCCATTGCATTGGCTGGCGTTGCTCTCACGGTCGGTGGGAGTGCTCTCACCTTCGTCGTCGACCGTGACCTGGTCGTGGACGGCACGCTCCCGCCGACCTGGAACTCCTTCACGATGGACGTGGACCTCCTGGAGCGCCTCGTCGGCGCCGAGGAGGGCGAGGAGATCGAGGAGATCAGCACCGGGGAACCGTTGATGCTCACCGTCGGCACCGCGACCACCGTCGGGTCGGTGACGAGTGCCCGCGACGGCGAGTGTGACGTGCAACTGAAGCGGCCAGTGTGTGCGCCCGACGGCTCGAAGATCGCCATCAATCGTCGGGTCGGCGCGCGCTGGCGGCTCATCGGCGTCGGAACGCTCACGGAGTGATGCGAGTCGCCATGGACGCCAACGCGCTGCTGCTGCCGGTCGAGTTCGGCGTTCGGGTCTTCGAGGAACTCGACCGCCTCGTCGGCGAGTACGAGGTCGTCGTTCCCGAGTCCGTTCGCGCGGAACTCGACAAACTCGCCGCGAGCGGCGGCGAGGAAGGGACGGCGGCGAGCGTGGCGGCGGACCTGGCGGACCGCGGTGAGACCGTGACAACCGAGGAATCGTACGCAGACGACGCGCTCTACGGGCTCGCCGCGAACGGCGACGTGGACGCAGTCGTCACGAACGACGGCCCCCTGAAGGAGCGCCTGCTCGACGCGGGCGTGCCGGTAATTCATTTAAGGGGTCGGAATCAACTGACTATCACTCAACCATAGATGTACAAGCGAGCTAGGCTGAAGGACACGATAGAGGTCCCTCCCGAGCACCTCGGGGACGTGAGTCCGGACCTTGTGAAGCGACTACTGCAGGACAAACTAGAGGGCCGCATGGACGAGGACATCGGCAGCGTCGTCACCGTCACTGAGGTCCACGACCTCGGCGACGGCGCCGTCCTGCCGAACCGTCCGGGCGTCTACTTCAAGGCGGAGTTCGACGCCGTCACGTTCGACCCCGAGATGCAGGAAGTCGTCGACGGCGAGATCGTCGAAGTCGTGAGCTTCGGCGCGTTCGTCGGCATCGGCCCGGTGGACGGCCTCCTGCACGTCTCCCAGATCAGCGACGAGTACCTCGCGTTCGACGAGGAGAACCAGCAACTGGCGTCCCGGGAGTCCAACAGCGTCATCGGCACCGGCGACTCGGTGCGCGCGCGCATCGTCACGAAGAGCATCGACGAGCGCAACCCCCGCGAGTCCAAGATCGGGTTGACGGCGAAACAGCCCGGCCTCGGGAAGCACGGCTGGCTGCGCGAGGAGCGCGAACGCGAACAGACCGAGGAGGTCGAATAGATGGCGTCGAACCGCCTGGCGTGCCACGACTGCCACCGCATCGTCGAACCGGACGAGGAGATGTGTCCGTACTGTTCGTCGACGAGTCTCACCGAGGACTGGGCGGGCTACGTCGTCATCACGCACCCCGAGGAGTCGGAGATCGCCGACAAGATGGAAGTCAACGAAGCGGGCGAGTACGCGCTGAAGGTCAGATAGCGTGACGCGAGCGGCCGCCACCCTGCCGCCGGACGCTCGCGGCGCGTTCAAGGACCCACTGGGTCCGGTCTACGAGGACGCGCAGCGACTGCTCGCGGACGCAGGGAGCCCGATTATCGCGGTGGGCGACGTGGTCACGTACCACCTCGTGACGGCAAACGCGCCGCCGAAGGTCGCTATCGTGGACGGGAAGACCGAACGCGAAGCGGTGACGCGGGAGGTCGCTGGCGGCCGCCCGGACGCCGACCGCACCGTCGAGGTGGCGAGCGACCCGGCCACGGTCTCCGTCGAACTCCTGGAGGCGCTCGTCGACGCCATCCACGCGGAGGGGTCGACGCTGCTGTCCGTGGACGGGGAGGAGGACCTCGCGACGCTGCCCGCGGTGCTCGCTGCACCGGTCGACGCGAGTGTCGTCTACGGCCAGCCCGGGGAGGGAATGGTCCTGGTGAACGTGACGACGCCGCGCAAGGAGCAGGCTCGCGACCTCTGCGAACTCCTGGAGACCACCGAGGAGTTCTGGGCGCTCGTGGAACGCGGCGGCGCAGCGAACTCGAAGTGAGGCGTCGCAGCGCGCTCGCGCGCGCTAACCAGGGCTTCGAAATGCTTTTACTGATTTCGCGTTCATACATAGACAACTGACCATGGAAATCGAGATTCTGTCGCAGGAAGACAACCCCCTGCTCCACCGGACCGAGGTCGAATTCGAGATCAATCACGACGACGCGACGCCGTCCCGGCTCTCCGTGCGGGACAGCCTCGCCGCGAAACTCGACAAGGACTCCGAGGAGGTCGTCGTGCACGAACTGGACACGAAGTTCGGGATGCGCCAGACCATCGGCCGCGCGAAGACCTACGACTCCCCGGAGGACGCCGCGGAAGTCGAACACGAGCACATGCTCGAGCGGAACAAGATCGGCGCCGACGACGAGGCGGAGGAGGCGGAGGCCGAATAATGCCCCGGAGCGATTACTACAACGACGACGGCACGACGGACAAGGAGATGTGCCCGCGCTGCGGCGACACCTTCCTCGCGGACCACGGCGACCGGCAGGTCTGCGGGAAGTGCGGCTTCACAGAGTGGGAGTAGCGCGGTAGATGCGGGTTCTCGGAATCGAGGGCACTGCGTGGTGCGCGAGCGCGGCGCTGTACGATTCTGAGACTGATTCTGTCGTCATCGAGTCCGACGCGTACGCTCCGGAGAGCGGCGGCATCCACCCGCGGGAGGCCGCCGAGCACATGCGGTCGGCGATTCCCGCGGTTATCGAGACGATTCTCGACGAGACCGAGGACGAAATCGACGTCGCCGGACAGCGTTCGGCGGGCCGGCAGGCTTCGCCTGTCGACGCCGTCGCGTTCTCCCGCGGTCCGGGCCTCGGGCCGTGTCTGCGCATCGTCGCGTCGGCGGCGCGCGCGCTCGCGCAGACCCTGGACGTGCCGCTGGTCGGCGTCAACCACATGGTCGCGCACCTCGAAATCGGGCGCCACCAGTCGGGGTTCGACGCGCCCGTCTGCCTGAACGCCAGCGGCGCGAACGCGCACGTCCTGGCGTACCGGAACGGCCGGTACCGCGTGCTCGGGGAGACGATGGACACCGGCGTGGGGAACGCCCTCGACAAGTTCACGCGCCACGTCGGCTGGAGCCACCCCGGCGGTCCGAAGGTCGAGGCGCACGCCAAAGACGGCGAGTACGTCGACCTGCCGTACGTCGTGAAGGGCATGGACTTCTCGTTCTCGGGCATCATGAGCGCCGCCAAGGACGAGTACGACGCCGGCACCCCCGTCGAGGACGTCTGCCGGGGCCTCGAGGAGACGATTTTCGCGATGCTCGGGGAGGTTTCGGAGCGCGCGCTGTCCCTGACCGGCCGCGACGAACTCGTGCTGGGCGGGGGCGTCGCGCAGAACGACCGCCTCCGGGAGATGCTCGCAGCGATGTGCGAGCAACGGGGCGCCGACTTCTACGCGCCCGAACCCCGGTTCCTCCGGGACAACGCGGGCATGATCGCGGTGCTCGGCGAGAAGATGGCTCGCGCCGGCGACACCCTCGAAATCGAGGACTCGGCCATCGACTCGAACTTCCGGCCGGACGACGTCCCGGTGACGTGGCGCGACCCGGAGCCGCCGGCGCGCCCCGACAGCGACGTCCTCCAGGGCGCGGAAGCCACGGTGCGCTTCGAGAACGACCACGTCCTGAAGGCGCGACTCCCGAAGGGGTACCGACACGGCGCGCTCGACGCCCGCCTGCGTCGCGACCGCACCGTACTCGAGGCACGGCTGACCAGCGACGCACGCCGACATGGCGTCCCGACGCCGCTCGTCTGGGACGTCGACGTCCCGGAGGCGACGCTCGTCCTCCAGCGCGTCGGAGACCACGACCTCCGGGACGCGCTCACCGAATCTCGCGTCCGCGACGTCGGCCGGCACCTCGCGACCATCCACGGGGCTGGCTTCGTGCACGGCGACCCCACCACGCGAAACGTTCGGGTGACGTCGGAGGCGTCACCGAACGAGCGCGCGGGAAGCGAAGCGGCCCGCGAGCTCAGCGGCGACGGTCGGACGTTCCTCATCGACTTCGGTCTCGGCTACCACACGGACGACGTCGAGGACTACGCGATGGACTGCCACGTCTTCGAGCAGAGCCTCGCGGGCACCGCCGACGACGCCGACCGCCTCGCGGCGGCGTTCGAGGACGCGTACGCGGCGGCGGGCGACGCGAGCGTCGTCGACCAGTTGCGCGCCATCGAGGGCCGCGGCCGCTACCAGTAGCGGGTCCGAGTCGGAGTCACGGTCAGGTCCGAGATGAAGCCACGTCTCCGTCCGGGTCGGAGTCACGGTTAAGCCCGAGTCGGGCCAGGTCTCCGTCCGAGTCGGAGACGCGTCCCGTTCCGGGGCCGTCCACTGACTCGCGTTCCCCAAACTGATATCAGCAGTGGCGACCAACAGACGCGTATGGTCGAGAAACCGTCCAGTGGCGAACTGTTCGGAGTCCCGTACAACTTCGAGCGGCCGAAGCTCAGCCGGATGCTGTCCTCGTACTGGCAGCCCGGCGAGGGGATGCTCGTGGAGAAGCCGTTCGGAATCGGGTACACCCTGAACCTCGCGAACTGGCGGTCGTGGATCGTGCTGGCGATCACCGGCGCGCTCCTGTGGCACCAGCAACAGGAGGAGGGCGTCGGGGACGAGGCCGAGGAGACCGAAGCCGTGGAAGTCGTCGTCGACGACTGACGCAACCGCTTCTCGCGTCGAACCGACGCTTCCAACTCGGTGCGCGTCCAGGTCCGGGTATGCGCACGCTCCGGTTCGTGACGACCAACCCCGGAAAGGTGGCCGAGGCCGAGGAGTACCTCGCGGACGTCTCCGACGTCGACCGATTCGACTACGACTACACAGAGATCCAGAGCGACGACCTCGCGGAGATCGCGGCCCGCGGCGCCGAGGACGCCTTCCAGTCCCAGGACAGCCAGGTCCCGGTCGTGGTGGACGACGCCGGCCTGTTCGTCCGCGCGCTCGACGGGTTCCCCGGCCCGTACTCGTCGTACGTCGAGGACACGCTCGGCGTCGAGCGCGTCTGGCAGCTCTGCGAGGGCCTTGAGAACCGCCGCGCCGCGTTCCGGTGCGTGGTCGCGTACGCGGACGGCGACACCACAGAGACGTTCGCCGGGAGCGTCCAGGGCACCATCGTCGCGCCGCGCGGCGAGGGCGGGTTCGGCTACGACCCCATCTTCGACCACGACGGCGAGACGTTCGCGGAGATGGACACCGCAGAGAAGAACGCGCTCAGCCACCGCGGCCGCGCGCTCGCGAAACTCGCGGACTGGCTCGCAGAACAGTAACGCGGCGGTTCGGTCTCGGTTCTGTCGGTCGTTGGCTCGGTCTCGGTTCCGTCGGTCGCCGGGTCGTTCTCAGTCCCGGGGGTCGCAGTCCGGCCCGGGGTAGTCGCCGCCGACCACCGTCGGGTAGAGTCGCTCCGGATCGAAGAGGCGCGCGAACGCGTCCGGGGACTTCACGCTGACGTCGACGCGTTCCTTGAGTTGCATGCCGGTGCGAGCGGACCGCAACTGCTCGTCGTACGAGAGGACGTGGGCGGCGTCTGCGGCCTGCGCCGCGGCCAGCGCCGGCTGGTCGCCCGCGGGATGCGTGACGACGGTCGCTTCGTTCTCGAGTTTCTCCCGCCAGTCGGCTGCCAGCGCCCGGTCGCCGAGAGACGCGACGACGGCTTCCGCGTCGTCGAGCAGCGGGTCGCTGGCGACGAGGTCCACCCAGGAGTGCGCGCGCACCACGTCGAGGGCCTCGCGGGCGTCCCCGTCGACGAACAGGTCCGTGGCGAGCACGTCGGCGTCCGCGGCGACGGTCGCGGGATCGACGTCACTCATCTGTGTCTCCACCCTGGCGCTGGTGGTCGGTCTCGTCGGCCGCGTCCCGGTGCGCGGCGAGTGTCTCGCGGACGGTCGCGGTGTCGACGTCGAACGCCGCGCCGCGCTCGAAGAGCGCTGCCCAGGTCGTCATCTCGTCGCCGCCATCAGTCCGCGGACCTCCGCCGCGTACTCGTCGGGCGTGAGGCCGAGGTCGATGTCGATGGTCACGGAGATGGCCTCCGAGAGCGTCTTCTCCGTGGTCTTCGCGAAGTTCTCGGCGGGATACGCGCCGCCCGCGACGACGACGTAGTCGCCCACGTTCCAGACCGCGAGGTCGCCCGCGACTTCGATGGCGCCGACGTCGATACCGAGCGTCTCGCCACCCGTGTCGTACTCCAGCGTCCCGACCGGGAACTCCGCGCTGTACGTAGTGAGACCGGGGCTGGCGCCGGAGTCCGTCTCGAAGGCCTCCTCGCCCGTCTCGGTGACGTTCTCCAGGCCGTTGTCCTCCATTTGCGCCTTGAACTGTTCTTTGGCCGCACTCTCGACTTCGCTGATGACCTCCTCGCGGCCGACGCTGCCCGGGAGGTTGTTGAGGTCCGGTGAGAAGTTGATGTGGGACGCCGAGTAGATGGCGAGGCGGCCGTCGATCTGGTCGAGGGTCTTCTCCGTGACTTCGGCGGCGAGTTCCTCGTCCTCGAAGGTCAGCGTCGTGGACTTCGCGGTGACGGTGACCGGTCCGTAGTCCTCGTCGAAGACGGTGTCTTCGCTGCGGTCGGTCTGCGTCCAGCCGCCTTCGTCGAGTTCGTCCTGTGGCACCTGCGGCGGTGCGACGGTACCCAGAGCGTTCATACAGCCAGCGAGCGCGCCGAGGCCGGCGACGCCAGCGACACCGAGGAATCTGCGACGGTCCATGCACCCACGTGGGGGACTGGTCGCTAAAGTGTCTTCGGGAGAGTGGAATCTGGTCCGTTCGCGGCGCTGCGCGTCAGGGCAGCGCGTCCTCGACGAGCGACGCCAGCTCCGTCGCCACGTCGTCGTCGACGGGTCGGTGGGGCGAGCGGACTGTGCCAGCGGGCATGTCGCGGGACCGCATCGCGGCCTTGAGGCCGGGCACCCCGTACTGCGCGGTGACGGCGTCGTTGAGTTCGAGGACGCGACGGTTCACGGCGCGCGCGGCCTCGTCCTTCCCCGCAGCGTGCAGGTCCCGGATGTCGCTCGCGCGCTCCGGACGACGTTCGCGAGCGCGAGGACGCCGCCGTCGGCGCCCGCGTCCAGCGCCGGCGCGAAGAGTCC
>NZ_WUUU01000153.1 GCF_009831555.1 Halobacterium bonnevillei
CGTAGTTGAGTGTATACGCACCAGCTTGTCGACATCTGTTTTCTCGGCTTCCGTGGTGGAGCTGCCACATATTTGGGACGGACACCACCCGACGAGTGCGTACGTCGTACATAGATATGTGTCCGTCGCGTGGAAGGAGTAGATATCCTTGTAGAAACCAAAACAACCCTGATACGGCACAGTATGCGAAATAAACGAGTGTCCGTTGTGCTCGGTTCTGGCCGGAAAAGGTATAATCTTGTAACGCGTTCGCACTCAGGTTCAGTCCGGACAGGAGAGTTCGATATACCCCGTATTTCAGCAAATGATCTGTTCCTCTGAATACAAAGTTCATGCTGATTTTGATATATCTATTGAGCATCCTGGGGGTTCCAAACAGTACAGATAGTAATTCAGACTGGTTATTTAAACCTTCTCGATCGGTGTCCAAGTGACGATCTGAGATATTAAGTTTACAAGGCTAAGATACAAGATACAATGTGGTGGCCCAGTTATAAAACTACGATCGATGAATCGACTCCGGATTGATTCACCAACAGCGTCGTTGTCAGTACTGGGTCGACGCGTGGCATCGGGGCTGCAGTCGCCAAACGGTTTTCCGCCGAGGGGTCGGCTCTCGTCGTCACGGGCTGCTCGATGGGCGACGGCGAGTCAGCCGTCAACGAGATAACTGACAGCGGTGGTACTGCTGTGTTGGTCGAAGCGGACATGCGCTCTTCAGATGATATTGTCGCGCTGTTCGAGGCGACTGTCGACGAGTTCGGTGGGATCGACGTCCTCATTAACAAATGCAGCGGTCCAGACGGAGACCGCGGCTGTCGGCACCACGATCGCTGACAGGGACCGTGTGGTTGAGGCGGATTTCCGAGCATATTGGCTCTGTGCAACACACACCAGCAAGCAGATTGAGCATGGTGCCATCGTGAACGTTTCGTCGAACCGGGCGTTTTCGAAGATGCCCGCACAGTTCCCATGCACCGCAGTCAAAGCGGGGATCAACTGGATGACCCGGGTGATTGTGCTTGTTTTTGGTCCGAAAACCCGAGTCAACGCCATCAACCTCGGACGGATTGCAGTCGACCGGACTACTGTGGAACCGGATCGGGACAACCGTTAACAGTTAAAAAGAATTTACCCTCTCGGTCGGATTGGACGTGCCAAAGACGTTGCTGGCGTTGCAGCGTTCCTTGCGAGCGATGATGCGGCATTCATCACTGGCCCAAGCATTCTCGTCGACGGTAGCCGTGGGGCAGTGTTGCAGGACGATACTCTCCCGGATTATCGCAGCAAAGCAAAAAAACAGCTATCAGTGTCCTCATTCGTGGTACTGAATGACTTCTGTATTGACGACGTTGTGGACTGTTTCTCCCCGCAGAACCCAACGTAGCTCATCCTGGACGATGTTGATTTGTTTTCTTCTGCTGCCGGCGAACTGCCAGCATGATGCGGCGAACGGACGAATTTATCCGCGCGTTCTTTGAACACCTGCTTGATGTCGTCTCTGATCTGCTTCAGAGACGACGATCTACGTGGATTGATCGTCGTCGGCAACGGAGAGTTGAGGCAATCCGGACAGAACTCACGATTGTCTTGGCTGTCGAGGCCAGCGTCGGCCAATGCTGCCTGGATCTTTTCGGAGTTGTACTGCTCAACGAACTCATTGATGAACGGTTAAAACACCTTAGTGTCGTTTTTCTTGCCGGTCACCATCACGATGGAAACCGGTAGTTCACCTACGGCATCGACGACAAGAAAGGGCTTGAACACGTAGAACGATCTTTCGTGCACCCCTCTTCCCAGCTTGCGCCCTCAACGTCACCGTTTTCGCTCTCTTCGCGCGTGTTTGCCCTGGTGCGATGTGCGTTCCATCGACCAGAACGAACTCGCCAGCATTTTCGTGATCCGCAAGCAACTCTCCACACATCGACTTGAAACAGTCACAGAGTACGTCTGGCTGGAGATCGTCAAGGGCACGCAAGAGAGATGTCCCGTCGGGACATCTCTGGCTCGATGTAATCCAGCGGTTCCCGGAACGAGTTATTCCGCCGGAGCCGGCGTTCGAGGGTGTCAAACGAGTCGCCCCCGAACTGCAGCAAGGCAAGTGCAGCAGTCCGTTCTGGTAGGATTGACTGGATCTGTGAAACAGCAACGGATCGGAACGTTGTGACGAGTTCGTCACGGTAGAGATACCTGTCAGTGTCTCGGTCTTCAGGCGTGACATCGGTCGGCTGATCGGTTTGACGCTGAGACAGTTGGTCGTCCCTTCGCGACGGCCAACTGTGACATAGACCGTGGTGTTATTTTGGTCAGCCGCGTGAATTTCGTCGTTCTCGGCCAGCTTTCGGAGTGGTCGGTAGCACTGTCTGTCGAGGAGATTTTTTGCTTCGGGTGGGGGTAAGTTCAGACGGATGGCGGTACGCGAGGTTCTTGAGAGTAGGTTTGGTGGTTTCCCTGCGGTGGAAGACGGCGATTCCGTCATCCATCTCAGGTCGCCAGAACCAGTTGTGGGTGGACCGATGACCGACGTTGTGCTTTCTAGCGACGTACTTCTCGTTGTGGCTCAGCGAGGTGTAGAAGTTATATTCAGCGGAAAATTGGGTGACATACTACGCCGGCACGTTGGCGCCAGTGCGTAGATCTTGATTTGAAGCGACCTCGCCGTGGCTTCGCAAAAACTCACGAGCAGCAATCTTATGATACTCAGCTGGGTTCTTTCTACTGACTGATCTAGTTCTGGACATACCATTGACCCGACTTCTAATCTAGTAAACGTGACTATTCTCGACGCTGGGGACTGAAATATATCGTTTCTAACTAATTTCGAAACCGCGCAACGCGCTTAACCAGAGAATCATGCTGCCCTATGGCGATTCAACGGAGGCGGCCATCGCTGCAACTAACGGGGATGGCTAAGTTTATCCGAAAGCGATTCAAACTCTCGATTACTGACTGAGAAACATCAAATGTCTAATGCGGGAGATATGAACTTCAGCCTCGAAGTTGCAAAGAGCTTCGTAGGTACTGTAGTACAGGCCGTTTTTGGATTGGCTGGCATTATCGTGTTTGCGCGTATTTTAGGGCCTGTGGAGTTCGGTGGTTTCTATTTATTATTATCAATCACGCAGATTATTGACCCACCATTCAAAGGGTGGTCAACGGCAGTAAAGAAACGGTTCTCCGAATATGAATCCAATCGAAGTGAAATTTTTGGGTCGCAGGTCATCATAAATGTTACCGGACTGGTAGTGATCGGGCTAGGTGCAATAATTCTTGAATCTTATTTGGCCTCATATACTGGTCTGGATCATGCGCTATTGCTTCTACTCGTAATTCTTGCTACCGTCACATCCTTCGAACCGTTGCAACAGATGCTTGATGCCTCTGGTCGGCCAGCACTATCGACATGGATTGACACGGTGCGCTCAATTTTGACTACCCCGCTTCAGCTCGGATTGGTACTGCTTGGATTTGGTGCGGTAGGAATGGGGCTCGGGCTCGCCGGTGCGACCGCGATTACGGTACTCGTTTGCTACCGATATCTTGGTGTTCGTCCGGCACTCCCATCTCGGGAAACCCTCGAGTCGGTCTGGGGATTTGCACGCTACTCGTTTGTTCACGAGTTGGTTGGGACGGCGTATGATCGGTATGATGTGTTGCTACTAGGAGCACTGCTTGGGCAGGCGGCGGTCGCAGACTATGAAGTAGCACTGAAGCTTACACTTCCTGCAACCTTTATATCGAGTGCAATTACCGGCGCACTGGTACCGAGGATCAGTAACCTCAACAGTCGGGGAGAGTCAGTTGGAGATGATGTCACGAATTCACTTGCGTTTGCACCGCTTTTAGCAATCCCCATCTTTTTTGGTGCATTCGCGATACCGCACGCGCTTGTCGTCACGGTGTTCGGAAGCCCCTACCGTGATGCAGCGGTATTACTTGTCGGATTAGCCCTCGTACGGATCATCCATATCCAGGGAAGTCATCTCAGCAATGTCCTCCAGGGCGTTGACCGACCTGATCTTCCGCTTCGTATAAGTATCATTGCCTTCGCCCTCAACATTGTCGTTGGGTACGTATTAGTGAAACAGATCGGTGCCCTTGGGGCCGTAATTGGGACTGTCGTCGCGGCTGGACTCCGGTACGTTATTCTAGCATATCTTACACGAACACTGATTGATGGAGTACGGTTATTCCCTCGTCCGTTGATTGAACAGATAGCTGCTGGGTTCGTTATGTTCCTCACTGTTGAAGCAATTCACTCTATTTTGTCGATCCAGTCGTGGAGTGATTTGTTACTTCTTGTTGGAACGGGAGCAGCCGTCTATGGGGTGACGCTGCTGGCAATTAGTACGCAACTCCGACATATCGTTCGAGAAGTTATCGAGGACGTTGTAACCGCAACGCACCCTTCCCTCTGACAATCTTGTTGACTACACTGCTGTCGGCCTTGTTTAGACACCCGAAATCTGGGGGCTTGAGATACCTTCGTACAATCCAGACAGGGCGCTAATTATAATTATGCAGTGGGCAGATTATATCTAGTTACTATTTGGAAGAGATTTCAACTGGACGGACTCAGGCAGTAAATTTGAGGGATGTTTTTCCGACAGACTCTGAGACGTCGAAACAACCACAAGCCCAGGTGTATTCTATCCGCTATGAGCGAGAGCAGTCAGCATAAACGGTTCGCGGAGGACGTTGCAGTTGTCACTGGTTCGACCCGCGGTATTGGCGAGAGAATCGCGAAACGGCTCGCGGTAGAAGGGGCGACGGTCGTGGTGACCGGCCGGTCACACGAAGCTGGGACTGCCGTTGCAGAAGACATCGAAGATACAGGGAACGAGGCGACGTTTGTCAAGGCCGATATGCGGTCACCGCCCGAGATTAGCGCGCTTTTCGAAGCTACTGTGGACGAATACGGGTCTCTGGACATCCTTGTGAACAATGCCGCAGTTCAAACTGAAACCAGCGTTGAGGAGACGACACTAAAGGACTGGGACCAAGTTCTGGAAACAGACTTCCGATCATACTGGCTCTGCGCAAAACAGGCTCATCGCTACATGGACCGGGGTACCATCGTCAATATATCTTCGAACCACGCGTTCTCGACGATGCCGTCACATTTTCCGTATAATGCGGTCAAAGCTGGTATCAACGGCATGACCCGCGCGATGGCGCTTGACTTTGGCCCCGAAATCAGAGTCAATACCATCAATCCCGGATGGATCTACGTCGACCGAACGATGGCAGAGATGGCTGAGCAACGCCGCCAAGAACTAGCTGGCATTCACCCGGTGGGCCGGATTGGAAAACCGGAGGACATTGCAGGAGTCGCCACATTCCTCGCCAGTGACGATGCTGCGTTCGTCACTGGTGCGAGCCTCCGAGTGGACGGCGGTCGCGGAGCCGTAATGCAGGACGACACACTACCAGACTATCGGGAGCTGAGTGAGTAGTCTTCGACGAGGCCGGAAATGAGGTTCTCGACCGCGAGGTCGTTCACTCGTGAGACTGCCTCCTCTGTGTTCTGGGCGTTGTGTGAGCCGAGAATTACTGAGTCAAGTTCAGTGAGTGGGTCGTCTTCAGAGAGCGGCTCTTCTTCGAACACGTCGAGTGCTGCCCCGGCGATGGCATCCTTCTCTAGGGCCTCGACGAGCGCGTCCTGGTCGACGAGTTTCCCTCGAGCAGTGTTGATGAGATAGCTATTGGGGCCGAGCAATTCTAATTCCGTCTCCCCGATCATACTCTGAGTTTCGGGCGTCAGAGCGCAATTGAGGCTGACCACGTCGGCTCGACGAAGTAGTTCTTCACGGTCGACGTGTTCGATGCCCGTATCGGCAACCAGATCGTCGGGAAGCGGTTGGATGTCCGCGCCAAGCACGTTCATTCCGAGCGCGTCGGCACGCCTGGCGACGGTCGAGCCGATGTCCCCTACGCCAATGACTCCGAACGTCTTCCCAGCTAGTGATACCCCTCGTGGGCAGACCCAATCGCCGTTCCTGACCGAGCTATCAACGTGGTGCAGTTCTCGCGTCAACATAATAGCGTAGCCGGTGACGACGTCGGCTACTTCGTTGTTGAACGCGCCCGGCGTGTTGTGGATAGTGACATCGTTATCCTCGGCGGCCTGCGTGTCGATAGCGTCGATGCCGATGCCCCACTTCGAGATGACCGTCAGACTGTCGGCGCTCTCGATGACCTCACTAGTGAACTCGTCATCACCCGCGAGTACTCCGTCGTACCGGTCGATGACGTCCAACAGCTCCGACGCGGTTAGTTGCTGGTCGACGTCCGCCACATCGTACTCAATGTCGTGGGCGTCGAACTCGTCGGCGTAGTCGTGGATGTTGTCCTTGATGAGCGGACACGATATCAGAACGCGGTACGTGCTCATGGCTATAATCTGTGTTCGGCCCCTGAGATAATCTTTCGTTTCTAGTCGTCGCAGTGCCCGTGACGGCTAAGAAACTGTTTCGTCCTCAGGGTTCCTCGGATGGAGGTCCTGTTCAGGGTAGTCGATGTGGTTGCCAGTTTCGTCGTCCGAACCATCAGATGGGGGACCATCCCGGTTCGAGGTCGGATAGGTTTCGCGGTCGGGGTAGTAGAACCGTTGCCACAAACGGTCTGGGATTGGGCCATCCTTCGAGAATCCGCGGTAGGTGCCCCAAAATTGGAGCAGCCGGAATTTTGGAATCTCGAGAGCGTTCTCTAGAAAGACGCCCTCCTTGAGCGCGGCCTCCCAGTCGGAGACAACATTCGTCGTCGAGAGCCGAAGGAAGTCAAGAAACGAGAACGACTGGTTCGGCATGATTTCCTTGTGGGCGTAAGCCTCCCGGCGGTAGCGATTGAATATCTCCTTCGCTGTTTCGTCGTGAACGTGAATGATCTCGGCGTCGGAGGCGTAGGAGATATCGTAGCCGTCCTTCTGGACGCGCTTCGCCCAGTCCAAATCTTCGAGGCCGGTCAGTTGCTCGTCATAGGGATACTCTTCCCACAGTTCGCGCCGGATGGCGGCATTCGCGTTGTTGCAGAACGGGTGGTCCTGGCGCTCGATGTCGTGGGCAGGGAACCACTGCTTGAATATCTGATTCT
>NZ_WUUU01000154.1 GCF_009831555.1 Halobacterium bonnevillei
GGCCGCGGGCGACGACCACGGCGACAGCGAGGCCCGCGACAGCCGCGAGCACGCCGCGCGGACTCGCCTCGTCGACGCCGGTGTATCGAGTGAAGAGGTACGCGACGAACAGCGCAAGGAGACTCCCGTAGATGAGGAGGACGCCGATTGCGGAGGTTCGCGGCGGGAACAGCCCGATTCCCTCGTTCGGCGGAACGCTCGCCAGCAGGAACGGCGACGCGAGCGCGTACCCGACGATGCCGACGCCCGCAGCGACGACGGCCGCGACGATGGTTCGCCAGGCCTCTGTGAGGACCCGAGCACCGAATGAGTTGTCTGGGTCGGGTGCAACGGCCCGGAGGCGCTTGCCGATGGCTCCGGGCAGTAGTGTGGCGGGATGCGGGTCGGCGTACACGCACGCCAGCCACGCCATCCCGACAGCGCTTGGCATCGACCACGTGTTCGTCACGCCGAAGTACCCCGCGACGACAGCGATTCCGCCGAACAGGAGAGCAGCGCGGCGCTTTCGGGCCGTGGCCGGCGTCTGCACGTACGAGTACGCGAGTGCCGCCGAGAGCACGAGGAAGCCCGTGGTGACGGTGTGGCCGTGCATGTCGGCTTTCACGAACGAGTACAGCGGGAACTCCTGGAGCGTGCCCTCGACGACGTATCGCGTGTCCCACCAACCCCACGTCGAGAGCTTGGACTGCTCGAACAGGACCGCCGGGTAGTCCGCCCGGTTCACGTTGAACGCCGCGCGGCCGTACTTCACCGCCAGGTCCGTGGGGAGCGCCCCGAGCGCGAACCGGACGACGGTGACCGTGTTGCCGGCGAGCGCGACGAAGAACACGCCGAGCGCGCCGCCGAGGCGTCGAGAGTAGCCGCGGTCGCGGGTGAGCCACCCGGACAGCGAATACGCGCCGACCACGAGCGTCCCGAAGTATCCCGCGAGCGCGAGATTGTGCACGTACTCGACGGACGTGTCGGTGAGGAGTGCGGCGACCGCGTTGAACACGGGGAGTCCGTAGTAGTACCGCACCGGTTTTCCGGCGTACCACATGTCCTCGGGCGGCAGCGCCTCCGCCCGCAGCACGGCGTTGAGCAGCCCCGTGTGGAGGAACTTCTCGCCGCCGTACCCGCTCATCACGGGATTCATCGACCGGAGCGCGACGACGAACAGGAAGCCTGTGACGAAGACGGCGAACGCGCCCGCGATCCGCCGCCGGTCGTAGTCAGCGAGTCCCCGGCGGCGAGCGGCCCGGTGCGCCGTAGCGCCGAGCGCGACCAGCACCCCGACGGTGAACAGGGCCGTCCACGGCCCGAACGTGAACTGCCCGACGTAGAACGCGACCATCGTGACGACGACAGTCGCGACGGGTATCGCGAATCCCGCGCCGTCGTCGGGCGCAGCGGGGAACAGCAGTCGCGCGACGGGGAGCCCCGCGAGAAACAGCCCAGCGTACAGCAGCAACCACTGGAAGAGGAGGAGAGCGGTTTCCGACATATGTTGGTGGCCGGCCAGCGAGGATAAATGCCTTCTGTCATCGCGTGAGTGAAACGGGCTCCGCGAACGTCGACGAATCCTGCAGCACGTCGATACGGACTGATTCACGCCCGCCAGCGAGAGAACGCACCGACTCGCTCACGCTCGTCTTCAGAACCGACGAAGACGGCGAGTCGTCGCGTTACTCCTCTTCGCCGTCTTCCTCGACGTCTTCGAAGTCGGCGTCGACGAACTCCTCGTCGCCGACGTCCGTGTCAGTCGCACCGGCGCCCGCACCGGGTCCGGCGCCACCCATGCCGCCCATACCAGCGCCAGCGCCGCCGGCGCCCGCTGCGCCGGCCTGCGCTTCCTGCTGGTAGGCCTGCTTGCCGATCTCCTGGAGGGTCTTGCTGAGGGACTCCGTTGCCTCCTCGAGCTCGTCGGGGTCGACCTCGTCCTCGTCGAGGAGGTCCTGGACGGTCTCGATCTCGTCGTTCACGTCCGCTTCGAGGTCCTCGTCGACGAGTTCCTCGTTCTCCTCGAGGAGGTTCTCCGCGCGCTGGATCGCGGTCTCGGCGTCGTTGCGCGCCTCGATGCGTTCGCGGCGCTGCTGGTCTTCCTCGGCGTGCTCCTCGGCCTCCTGCTGCATCTCCTCGATCTCGTCGTCGCTGAGGCCGACGCCGCCCTCGATGGTGATGGACTCGGCGTTCCCGGAGCCCTTGTCCTCGGCTTCGACGTTCACGATCCCGTCGGCGTCGATCTCGAACGTGACCTCGATCTCGGGGGTGCCCGCGGGCGCCGGCGGGATGCCGCTGAGGTGGAAGTCCCCGAGGAACTCGTTCTCGTCTGCGATCTCGCGTTCGCCCTGGAAGACGCGGATCTGGACGTTCGTCTGGTTGTCCGCGGCGGTCGTGAACACCTTCGACGCGGTGGTCGGGATGGCGGTGTTCTTCTCGATGAGGCGCTCGAAGAGGCCGCCCTTCACCTCGATACCGAGGCTGAGCGGCGTGACGTCCACGAGCACGATGTCGTCGACTTCGCCGGAGAGCACGCCGCCCTGGACGGCCGCGCCGAGCGCGACGGCCTCGTCCGGGTTGACGTTCTTCTTCGGCTCCTGGCCGACGAGCTCCTCGACTTTCTCCTGGACCTGGGGCATGCGCGTGGACCCGCCGACGAGGATGACCTCGTCGATGTCGTCCTTGTCGAGGCCGGCGTCCTCGAGGGCTTGCTCCGTCGGGCCGACCGTGCGCTCGATGAGGTCCTCGGTGAGGCTCTCGAACTTCGCGCGCGTCAGGTCGTCTTCGAGGTGGACGGGACCGGAGTCGGTCGCCGTGACGAACGGGAGGTTGATGGTCGTCTCCTTGCGACTGGAGAGTTCGATCTTGGCTTCCTCGGCGGCGTCTTTCAGCCGCTGGAGGGCTTGGCGGTCCTCGCGCAGGTCGATGCCGTGGTCGTCCTCGAAGTTGTCTGCGAGGTAGTCGATGATGGCGTGGTCCCAGTCGTCGCCGCCGAGGTCGTTGTCGCCGTTCGTGGCGACGACCTCGTAGACGCCCGCGCCGAGGTCGAGGATGGAGACGTCGAAGGTCCCGCCGCCGAGGTCGTAGACGAGGACGGTCTGGTCCTGGTCCTCGTCGAGGCCGTAGGCCATCGACGCGGCCGTCGGTTCGTTGACGATGCGCTCGACCTCGAAGCCCGCGATTTCGCCGGCGTCCTTGGTCGCCTGGCGCTGGCGGTCGTTGAAGTACGCGGGCACCGTGATGACGGCTTTCTCGACGTCCTGCCCCAGGTACTCCTCGGCGTCGCGCTTGATCTTTTGGAGGATCATCGCCGAGATCTGCTCCGGCGTGTACTCCTCGCCGTCGAGTTCGACCGAGTGGTCCTCCTCGCCCATGTGGCGCTTGATGGAGGCGACCGTCTCGTCGGGGTTCTGGACCGCCTGGTTCTTCGCGGGTTTGCCGATGAGTCGCTCACCGTCGTCGAACGCGACCACCGAGGGCGTGGTGCGGTCGCCTTCGCCGTTGACGATGATCTCTGGGTCGCCGCCTTCCATCACCGCGAACGCGCTGTTCGTGGTGCCGAGGTCGATACCCAAAATCTTCTCACTTGCCATGTTACCCGTGTCTAAGCCGCGTTTTCCCTTTAAGCCTTGCTAGTGCCACAGCCTACCACGAAATTCGAGTGCGCCGCAGTCTTGCGGTTTCGGGCGCACTGAAAAAAGCCGGTCGGCGGATTTATCATGAACCGGCGGTCAATCGCCGCGCCCCGACGGCGCTCTCGCGCCCGGGGCCGTCGGTCCGGACCGGACCGAGCCGGTCCCGGCGAATTACTCGTCGCCGTCTCCTGCGTCCCCGCCTCCCGCATCGCCGTTTCCTGTCCCGTCGTCTGCATCGTCGCCGTCTGCCGCGTCGCCGTGGTTCGCACCGTCGCTGGCGGCGACCTGCGCAGCGCGCAGGACTTTCCCGCCCATCTCGTAGCCGGGTCGGTAGACGTCAGCGACCGTTCCCTCGGGCTCGTCGCTGTCGACGGTCATCATCACCTCGTGGCGCTTGGCGTCGACGTCGTCGCCCGGGGCCGGCGCGATCTCGGAGACGCCCTCGGCGTCAAGCACGCGGTCGAACTCCTTGCGCGTGAGTTTCACGCCCTCGCGGAGGCTGTCGACGTCGCCACTCTCCTCTTCGAGGGCGCGTCCGAGGTTGTCGCGGACGTCCAGCAGCCGTTCCACCAGGTCCTCGGTGGCGCGCTCACGGATGTCCTCCTGGCGCTGTTTCGCGCGCTGCTTGTAGTTCTTGAAGTCCGCCTGCTTGGACCGCAGTCGGTCGGTGAGGTCCTCGACCTCCGCTTCGGCGGCCTCGAGGTCAGCTTCCAGTTCCTCGACGCGGGCTTCCAGGTCCGCGACCTCGTCGCCGAGTTCGTCGTCGTGTTCGCGGACCCGCACGGCCAGCGAGTCGGCGTGGCCGCCCGCCGTCGCCGCGTCGTCGGCCCCGTCGACGGCCGTCTCCGCGTCGGCGTCGACGTCACCTGCCTGCTCGGCGTCGTTGCTCATGTACGTCAGAAACGGATACTCGGGTTTACGGATTTCGGGACGGCCCCGTGAGTACCGTTCCCCGACGCGACTAGACAGTCTCGAAACAGTTTTGCCGACGGCCGGGGGTCGTCGAAACGATGGGCGAACACGACGAGCTGCGGTTCACCGCGGAGGGGGCCGGGGTCGGGTTCGCAATCGGAGCGGCTGCCTTCCTCGCGTTGCATCGCGCGTCGACCGACGTTCCACTGGCCCTCGGTGTCGGCCTCGGCGCCGGCCTGTCGCTGGCGCTGGTCGTGAGCGCTGCACAGACCGACGACTAATTAGCGTCGGCTCCGTAGTCGGCGGCGTGACAGTTCGGCTGGCGTTCGAGGACGGCACGTTGCGGGTCGAACACGACGGCGACGGTCCGCCGACCGACGGCGTCGACAGCCTGCCGGGCGTCGAGAGCGACGACCGCACGGGCACTGGGCGCGCCCCGGCGATGGCGTACGCGAACCTCGTCGCGTACCTCGACCACCGCGAGATTCCCTACGAGGACGACGCGCTCCACGCCGACACCCTCGATGTCGCCTCCGCGTACGAACTTCGCGACTACCAGCAGGGTGCCCTCGACGCGTGGCAGACCGGCACCGAGGGCGGCGACGGCGCGCCGCGACCGCGCTGGGGCGTCCTCGAACTCCCGACCGGCTCCGGGAAGACGGTCATCGGCCTGAAGGCCATCGAAGCGCTCGGGACGGCCGCGCTCGTCGTGGTGCCGACCATCGACTTGCTCACGCAGTGGAAGCGCGAACTCGGCCGCGAGTTCGACCGCGAAATCGGGCAACTCGGCGGCGGCCAGCAGGTCCTCGGGCCGGTCACGGTCGCGACCTACGACTCCGCGTACCTGCGGGCGGACGACCTCGGTGACCAGTTCGGCCTCGTCGTCTTCGACGAAGTCCACCACCTCGGCGGCGAGGGGTTCCGTGACATCGCGCGGATGCTCGTCGCGCCAGCCCGAATGGGGCTCACTGCGACCTTCGAGCGGCCCGACAACGCCCACGAGGTCGTCGCTGACCTCGTCGGGGACGTCGCCTACCGGCTGTCCGCCGACGACCTCGCGGGAGACCACCTCGCCGAGTACGACGTGAAGCGCCTGGAGGTCCCGCTGACGGCAGCCGAGCGAGAGCGCTACGAGGACGCGCAGGGAACGTTCACGGACTACCTCCAGCAGTCGAGCGTCCAGTTGCGCTCGCCCAGCGATTACCAGGAGCTCGTGAAGCGCTCGGGCAACGACCCGCGGGCGAGGGAAGCGTTGCTGGCGAAGCAGCGCGCGCGCCGCATCGTCCGGGAGAGCGACGCGAAAGTCGAGGAGCTAGCGCGGATCCTGGACCGCCACCGCCGCGACCGCGTCATCGTGTTCGCGGCGTCCACGGACCTCGTCTACCGGCTCTCCGAGCGCTTCCTCCTCCCCGCCATCACCCACGAGACGGGCGCCAGCGAGCGCCGCGAGATTCTCGAGAAGTTCCGGAGCGGCGACTACTCGCGGGTCGTCACGGCGAACGTCCTCGACGAGGGCGTCGACGTCCCGGACGCGAACGTCGCCGTCGTGTTCGCGGGCAGCGGGAGCGAGCGCGAGTTCACGCAGCGCCTCGGCCGGGTGCTCCGCCCGAAGGAGGACGGCGGCCGCGCCCTGCTGTACGAACTCGTGAGCGCCGACACCGCCGAAGAACGAGTGGCGGACCGGCGGCGCTGAGGATGTGGCCGCTGCGGCGCAGTTCATGTACTCGGACCCGGGCGCTGTCGTCAGTCCTCGACGAGGTCGGTGTCCCAGTTAATCGACGACATGTTCCGGAACTGGACATCGAACTCGACGCGGACCGTCGTCGTGGAGTGTGGTTCCAGCGACACCTCCCGGACCCGCGTGAGCGCCTCGTCGTCGAGCTGGCTGTTGACGTACAGCGTCCCGGACGCTGCGCGGTCGGTCGGGTTCGAGATAGTGACGGTGACGACGAACGTACCGTCTTCGGACTCCCCGGCTTCCTCGTCAGACACGACCAGGGCGTCCTCGTCGTCGCCGCGACGCAGACAGCCGGACAGAGAGAGGGCAACCCCCGCGGCCGCGGTGGTCCGGAGGAGCGTCCGCCGGTTCATACGTCTCGGTTCCGTCGGACCGGCAAGAATCTTCTGTATCCTTTTGTGAGCGCACGGCGTACGCGGAGTCGTGCTGACGAAGGACCTCCTGCGGGTGTCGCGGGCGGGCGGCGGCTACCAGCCGCAGTTCGCGGACGGCGGCGACGAGGAGGCGCTGGCGGGGCGCGTCCTCGGAACGTTCCAGGGCCACGTCGGGGAGTCCCGGAGTGAACTCCGGGCGTCCCTGACGGACCTCGAGCGGGAGGCCAGCGATTTCAAGCTGGTGCGCGGGTTCGCGCACCTCGTCGAGCGCGACGCCGCCTTCGAGTCGACTCCGCGGTCGCACCGGAGTCCGCTCGGCGCGCGGCGTTCACGGCCGCCGAAGACGTCGGCGTCGTCCAACGGAGGAGGAACGCCAGCATGCGCTCTCGCGGC
>NZ_WUUU01000155.1 GCF_009831555.1 Halobacterium bonnevillei
TGCGAGTACGACTGGCTCCCCGACCCCGGCGTGTTCGCGGCGATTCCCGGCGGCGAGAAGGTGGCGTTCGGAACAGGACGACCGGGCGCAGGCGCGTTCGAGCGCGCCGAGTTCGAGTCGTGCCGCGACCTGCTCGCGGCGGTGCTGTCGGCCCCGGAGGTGGTGGCGTGAGAACCATCGCCGAACCCGTCGAGGGGACAGAGGTCCGCGTCACGCCCTCGGAGACGCCGGGCATCGAGGTCAACGGCGTGCCCGCGACGCTGGACGCCGTCGAGAAGGCCGACGTGCGCGTGGACCTGGCGAACGGCGCGCGCTCGTTCGTCGTCGAACACGTCCTCGGGCCGCTGGGCCTCCGCGGAATCACGGCGGCAAACGTCGTCGGCGTCCGCGACGAGTGGGACTTCGCGCGGCCCGAACACCGCTTCTGTTACGCCGCCGGCCTCGGGCCGGAGCACGTCGTCGGGCACCCCGCAGGCCTCCCGAACCCGGCGCTGGCGACCGCGCTCGGCGAGGTCGAGGTCGTGGAGCGCGACCCTCAGCCGCGACAGACCGTGAGCGAGCCCGTGACGTACGCGGCGAACGGCGGCGAGATCGAACTCCGTCCGCGGGAGCGCGGGGCCGGCGTCCGGTTCGACGTCCAGTACGGCGACGCCACCATCACCGCCGACGTCGACCCGTGCGGCCACACCGACGAGGAACTCGTCGAATCCGTGACCAACGCCACGACGCCGTACCTCAGCCCGACCGAAGCCGAAGCGGTCACGCACTCGATTGCCGACCTCGTCTCGGACGTCGCGGTCATCGGCGGCTTCGACGACCTCGTGGTCGACGCGACGCTCGCCGACGCCTACCACGCGCTCACGGTGGGCGCCGCCCGGAAAGCCCGCGAGACGGGCGTCGTCGAGCAGCGACCGTAGCACCCCGCACACCGGGCGACCTGCCCCGCAGGGAGCCGCTCACCCCGGAATATCGGTGGCCCGAGAAGAACAACGTTTTAACGACGGCGGTGGTACCGGCGTACACTATGGGTAAGAAATCGAAGGCGCAGAAAAAGCGGCTCGCGAAACTGGAGCGACAGAACAGTCGCGTGCCGGCGTGGGTCATGATGAAGACGAACCGGGACGTCCAGCGCAACCCGAAGCGCCGCAACTGGCGGCGTAACGACACCGACGAATAATGAGCGCAAGCGACTTCGAGGAGCGCATCGTGACGGTGCCGCTCCGCGACGTGACGAAGGTCCCGAAACACGAGCAGGCCGGCCAGGCGATGACCATCATCCGCGAACACCTCGCGAAGCACTTCGCGGTCGACGAGGACGAAGTCCGTCTCGACCCCTCCATCAACGAGGCCGTCTGGTCGCGAGGCCAGAAGAACCCGCCGCGGAAGATCCGCGTGCACGCAGCGCGCTTCGTCGAAGAGGGCGAGACCGTCGTCGAAGCCGAGTACGAAGAGTAAAGCTTGCAACGCGCTGCCTTCCTCGGGTCACCGTACGTCGGCGTCTTCGCTCGGGCGACCAGCGACTGCGTCCTCGTGCGGCCGGACCTCGGCGACGACCTGACCGACTCGGTCGCCGACGAACTCGACGTCCCGGCGGTCCCCACGACCGTCGGCGGGTCGGCGACCGTTGGCTCGCTGGTCGCCGGCAACGCCAGCGGCCTGCTGGTCAGCAGCCGCATCCGGCAGCGCGAACGCGACCGCATCCAGGACGCGGTGGGCGTGTCCATCGGCGACCTCCCGGGGCGCGTGAACGCCGCGGGGAACGTCGTCGTCGCGAACGACAACGGCGCGTACGTCCACTCGGAGCTCTCCCGGGACGCCGTGCAGGCCGTCGAGGACGCCCTCGACGTGCCCGTGACGCGCGGCCGACTCGCGGGCGTGAACACGGTCGGGACGGCCGCCGTCGCGACGAACGACGGCGTGCTCTGCCACCCGAAGTCGACGGACAGCGAACTCGACGACATCGAGGACGCGCTCGGCGTCCCCGCCGACATCGGCACCGTGAACTACGGCGCGCCGCTCGTCGGGTCGGGGCTCGTCGCCAACGACAACGGCTACGTCGTCGGCCAGGACACCACCGGCCCGGAACTGGGCCGCATCGACGACGCGCTCGGCTTCATCGACTAAGTTCGATCTGCCGCTCGAAATTCTGCGGCGCGTCTCGGTCGCTGCGGAGCGACCGCCACCCGAGCTGCCGCCGTGTCGCGCTGGCGCCTGTGACCCGCGGCAGGCGGGCCTTCGTTTCTCGCACGCGACTGCGAAGCGAGCGCTGACGCCGTAGCGCGCGGGCGTCTCGGCTCCGTCCGCGAGTTCCCGAGTAGGAAGATACTTCCCGCTCGCACCCGGAAATTTGGGTATGAGTCTTGGAGGCGGTGGCGGTCAACAGCAGCTGCAGCAGTTGTCACAGGAAATTCAGGCCATCGAGGAGGAGATGGAAGAACTCGAAGCGGAAGTCGAGGCCCTCCGCGAAGAGCAGACGGAGATCGACGAGGCGCAGGAAGCCCTCGACGTCCTCGAGACGGGTTCGACCGTGCAGGTCCCGCTCGGCGGCGACGCCTACGTCCGCGCGGAAGTGCAGGACATGGACGAGGTCGTTGTCAGCCTCGGCGGCGGGTACGCCGCGGAGCAGGACGCCGACGACGCCCAGGACGTCCTCGACGAGAAGCGCGAGGCCCTCGACGGCCGCATCGAGGACGTGCGCTCGGAGATCTCGGAGCTCCAGGAGGAGCAGTCCGCGCTGGAGCAGCAGGCACAGAAGGCCCAGCAGCAGATGATGCAACAGCAGATGCAGGCCCAGCAGCAGCAACAGGACGAATAAGGGCATGTTCGACGGTCTGAAGGACAAACTCTCGAACTTCCGCGAGGACGCCGAGGAAGTCGCCGAGGAGAACGCGGAAGCTATCGAGGACGACGAGCAGGCAGCCGCCGAAGCGGAAGCAGTCGCGGACGGCGAACCCGTGGAAGCACAGGCCGGCGCGGCGGCCGGCGACGGTGCCGACGCCGCGGCCGGCGACGTCGCGGATGCCGAGGCTGCGAGCGCGGACCCCGATTCTGCGGACGACGAACCTGACGAGGAGTCCAGCGGCGGCTTCATGAGCAAAGCGTCGTCGCTGGCGCGCGGCCGCGTCATCATCGAGGAGGACGACCTCGAGGGCCCGCTCCGAGAACTCGAGTTCGCGCTCCTGGAGAGCGACGTGGAGATGAGCGTCGCCGAAGCGATTCTCGACCAGATCCGCGAGGACCTCGTCGGCGAGGAGAAGAAGTTCACGAAGAGCACGGGGTCGCTCGTCGAGTCCGCGCTCCGGGACGCCCTCCTCTCGGTCATCGACGTGGACGGCTTCGACTTCGAGGACGCCATCGCGAACACCGAGAAACCCGTGACGGTCGTGTTCACGGGCGTCAACGGCGTCGGGAAGACGACCACCATCGCGAAACTCGGGAAGCGCCTCGAGGACCAGGGGTACTCGGTCGTGCTGGCGAACGGCGACACGTACCGCGCCGGCGCGAACGAACAGCTCCAGGAGCACGCCGACAACCTGGACATGAAGCTCATCAGCCACGAGCAGGGCGGCGACCCGACCGCGGTCGTCTACGACGCCGTGGAGTACGCGAAAGCCAACGACATCGACGTCGTCCTCGGCGACACGGCCGGCCGCCTCCACACGTCCAGCGACCTGATGCAGCAACTGGAGAAACTCGACCGCGTCGTCGACCCCGACTACACCATCTTCGTGGACGAAGCGGTCGCGGGCCAGGACGCCGTGAACCGCGCCAGCGAGTTCGACGACGCCGCCGCCATCGACGGCACGATTCTCACGATGGCGGACGCCGACAGCCAGGGCGGCGCCGCCATCTCCGTCTCGCACGTCACTGGAAAGCCGATTCTCTTCCTCGGTACCGGCCAGGGGTACGACGACATCCAGCCGTTCGACCCCGACGCGCTCGTCGACGACCTGCTCGCGGACTGACCGCGCACTCGTCGATTACTACACCGGCGTGTCCGGTTCCGGCGTCTCCGCGTCCACCAGCACCAGGTCGCGACGACTCCCCTGGCGGTCGTACGCCCGCACGGACTCGACCTCCCACGGCGGCACGCCGACGAGCACCGTCGCGTGCAAGTCGTCCGTCACGGACACCTCGCTGTCCCCCCGCGGGTGGGACGTGAACCGGCCGGCAGTCTGGCCGGTCGGCGCCGCCAGGTCCATCCCGAACACGCCGGACAGCGAATTGCCCGCGTCCGGGAAGTAGAAGTCCGAGAGCACCTGCGTCTCGACGTCCAGCCCCGTCAACGGGCCGTCCGTCGGTTCCAGGTCGCCCGCGCGCGTCGCGGCCAGGCGGACCGACACCGAGTTCGGGTCCGCGTCCGCCGCCAGCTCGCACAGCACGGACACCAGCGCTCTCGTAGCGTACGTGGGCACGCGCCGACGTACGGGGGCGACGCGGTTCAGCATGCCGGTCGTTTTCGCGGCCCGCTCACCGGACGGCGACCAGCGGGTGCCGCTCACAGTGACGTGGTCTCTCAGCGGTCGACCACGCGGCTCACGCATCGCTTTACTCCGCGTTCACGATGACGTGGGCTCGCTTCGCTCGACCACGCAGATAAAGGCTCTTACGGGACCGTCGCCTACCGGACACTAACAATGGTACTTGACGACCTCGGGAGTTCCCTGCGGGGAACGCTTGACAAACTCCGCGGGAAGTCCCGCATCTCCGAGGAGGACGTCGACGAAATCGTCAAGGAGATTCAGCGGTCGCTGCTCCAAGCCGACGTCGACGTCAGCCTCGTGATGGACCTCTCGGACTCCATCAAGGAACGCTCGCTTGAGGAAGAGCCGCCGGGCGGGACGTCCGCCCGCGACCACGTCCTCCGCATCGTCTACGAGGAACTCGTCGGTCTGGTCGGTGACTCCACGGAGATCCCCCTGGAGAGCCAGACCATCATGCTCGCCGGCCTGCAGGGCTCCGGGAAGACCACGACGGCCGCGAAGATGGCGTGGTGGTTTTCGAAGAAGGGGCTGCGGCCCGCAGTCATCCAGACGGACACGTTCCGGCCGGGCGCCTACGACCAGGCCAAGCAGATGGCCGACCGCGCGGAAGTCGAGTTCTACGGCGACCCCGACGCCGACGACCCCGTGCAGATCGCTCGCGACGGCCTCGAAGCCACCGCGGACGCCGACGTCCACATCGTGGACACGGCGGGACGCCACGCGCTCGAGGACGACCTCATCAGCGAAATCGAGGAGATCGAATCGGTCGTCGAACCGGACCGCAGCCTGCTCGTGCTCGACGCCGCCATCGGCCAGGGCGCGAAAGACCAGGCCCGCCAGTTCGACGACTCCATCGGCATCGACGGCGTCGCCATCACGAAACTCGACGGGACGGCGAAAGGTGGCGGTGCGCTGACCGCCGTCGACGAGACGGGATCGACCATCGCGTTCCTCGGCTCCGGGGAGACGGTCCAGGACATCGAGCGCTTCGAGCCGGACAGCTTCATCTCGCGGCTGCTCGGCATGGGCGACCTCAAGCAGCTCACCGAGCGCGTCGAGCGCGCGATGGAGGAAACCCAGGAGGGCGAGGACGACTGGGACCCCGAGGACCTGATGAAGGGGGAGTTCACGCTGAAGGACATGCGCAAGCAGATGAAGGCGATGGACAACATGGGTCCCCTCGACCAGGTGATGGACATGATTCCGGGGATGGGCGGCGGGCTCATGGACCAGCTCCCCGACGACGCGATGGACGTCACCCAGGACCGCATGCGGAACTTCGAGGTCATCATGGACTCGATGACCGAGGCGGAACTGGAGAACCCGCGCTCCATCGGCGCCTCCCAGGTGCGGCGCATCGCGAAGGGGTCCGGGCAGAGCGAGGACGCCATCCGGGAGCTGCTCGACCAGCACAAGATGATGGCCCAGACGATGAAGCAGTTCCAGGGGATGGGCGACGGCGACATGCAGCGCATGATGAAGAAGATGCAGCAGGGCGGCGGCGGTGGCGGAGGCGGCGGCTTCGGCGGCATGTTCTGAGGGCGAACCCGCCACTGAACCCCGGTTGTGCGAGCGACGCGGCGTCTGTTCTCCGGGACGACTCCGAGCGTGACCGGGTGCTCCACTGACCAGTAGCATTTTGGCGATGGTCGCGAAACAGCGCGTGAATGGCGGTCAGGGATACGGACGAGGACCGGCACCTCACCGGCCAGATTCGGCGCGTGATACGAGTCCACGCAGAGGCCGTGCCGGCGTCCTATCCGGTCAGTATCGACGCGAGCCGCGCGCTCGTGCTCGAAATCGAACGCGAGGGCGACGACAGCGCCGCCGAAGTGACGGGTGGCCGAAGCGGTACTGTCCGAGCGACGGACACCAGACCCGGTACTGCCGGCGCAGCGGGCAGAAGCGGGGACGGTGGAGAAACGGGCCGCGGGAGCGACGACACGAACGACGGCGCTGTCCGCGTCTTCGAAGCGTGGCCCAGCGGTGGTCAGGCGGACAGCCGGCTCGTGCGACTGCTCGACGCCGTCGGCGAATCGCCCGCGAACCCGGGCGCGCTCGAGGGGAAGCGCGTCGCGCTCGAGTCCCGCGACGACCGGGTCTGCGTGGACGTCGACGGCACGGAGCGGTTGCACGCGACGGCGACTCAGGAGAGTGTGGACACGCATTCGCTCGCGGAGGTCGTCGTGCTCGCGGGCGCTATCACGGGGTTCCTGGCGTTCCTCGCCACGCAGACGGCGGCCCGGTGGGCGGCAGTGCCGCTGGCCGTCGTCACTGCAGTCACGCTCGCGGCCTCGCTGGGGTTCGACGCGTGGCGCACCGAGGACGCAGAGTGGTCGCCTCGGACGCTCTCGTGGGCGGCCGGCGGCGCCGTCCCCGTGTTGAACGTCGCTGTGGCAGTGGCGTACCTCGCGCGGAAGGCCGCCGCCGTGGAAGCGCCGGTGGACGCGGCCGGAGTCTGGCG
>NZ_WUUU01000156.1 GCF_009831555.1 Halobacterium bonnevillei
GACTGGAACGACGTCGGCACGCCCTCGACGTCCACGTCGCGCTCGCCGAGTGCGCGGATGGCGTGAGCGGCCGTGCTGCCCGTCCCGAGGCCGACCACCATCCCGTCCGCCACCTCGTCGGCCGCCGCTTCGCCCGCGGCCCGCTTCGCCGCACTGCTCCCGCTCGTATTCTTCATGTCTCCTGGGTTCACGGCCCCCGACCAAAAACTACTGCCTGCGGCCCACTGCGCTCCGGCCGCCACCGACGGCCGCTGCTGTCCCGGCTCCGCCCCGGTTTCGACGTCGGTTAGCGATACCTAACTCCTCGTTCGACTTCGTAACGATCTCATAACGGTCTCGTAGCAACCTCCTGAAAATCGTTATAAGGCGATTAAATATGCGACCGGTCTGTGTACGACGCTCGCATGGGGGAAGTCGCCCGCGCGGCTGACAGGGACGGCGAGACGAGGGGGCCGGCGACACTCGTCCTCGCGCCAGGTGTATCGACCGAAGGGGCCGCCGCGTGCGCGGACCGACTCGCGACGAGCGACGCGGCGCTCGTCGTCGCGTTCCGCCGGCACCCGGACGACTGGCGGGCGGCCCGCGGCGACCACCTCCCGCCGACGTGGTTCGTCACCACCGACCCGCACTCGGACAGCGTCCGCGCCGTCGCGGACCCCGGCGACCTCACCGGCGTCGGCATCGCCGTCTCCGAGTTCCTCGGGTGGCTCCCGTCGAACGCGCGGCCAGCCGTCTGCGTGGACTCGCTGACGACGCTCCTCCAGTACAGCGACACCCAGCGAACCGCCCGGTTCCTCCAGGTGCTGTGCGGGCGCGTGCTCGCCGCCGACGGCACCGTCCACTGCCACGCCGACCCGGCGGCACACGACGACGCCGTCCTCGACCAGCTCGCGACGCTGTTCGACGACACCGTCGTGCTCGACTCGGAGTAAGCCAGCACCCCCTCGCGGCTGCTGACCCACGCTCCAGTTCCTGCGACGCCGCTCGCAGCTACAGCCGCTCGCGCACCGTCTCGGGGTCGTGGGAGAGGCGGATCGTCCGCGAGCGCCCGCGCCCCTCCAGTTCCTCGTACTCGGCCTCGATGAGGCCGAGCTTGTCGAGTTTGTTGACGATCTCCGTGTACCGCGTGTACCCGAGGTCCGTGCGGTCGTTGAACTGGTCGTAGACGTCGCCGGCCTGCTCGCCGCCGCACTCCGCGACCGTCTCCACGAGCGCGCGCTCGGTCTCCGAGAGCGCGCGCAGGTTCCGCGACAGGTGGATGTGCTTGGCTTCCTCGTAGACGGCTTCGACGTCCTCCAGTTCGACGGTCTTGCTCGCGCGGGACTCGGCGTGCAGGCCAGCCCGCCGCAGCAGGTCGATCCCGACGCGCAGGTCGCCGGCCTCGTCGGTGAGTTCGGCGACCCTGTCGAGGACCGCCGTCGGCACCGCGCCCTCGCGGTACCCCACCTTGATGCGGTCCCGGAGGATGTCCGTGATCTCGCCGCGGTCGTACGCCGGGAAGTACGCCTCCTCCGGCCGGAACACGGACTGCACGCGGCCGTCGAGGTTCTCGATGACGTCCAGGTCGAGGTCCGAGGACACCACGATGACGCCGACCTTCGCGCCCGGGTGGGTCTCGTGGGCGCGCAGCAGCGAGTACAGCGTGTCCGAGGCCTCGCTCTCGTAGAACAGGTAGTTCACGTCGTCGAGCGCGACCACGAGGACTTCCTCCTCGTCGGCGATGCGCTCGGCGACCTGCCCGAACAGCTTCTTGAACGAGATGCCCGACGACGGCGGCTCGTAGTCGAAGATCTCCTCGAACACCCGCGAGAACACGGCGTACCGCGTGGAGTCGACCTGGCAGTTCACGCGCACCGTGCGCACGCCGCGCTGGCCGCCGAGTTCGCCGAACAGCTTCTGGACGGCGGTCGTCTTCCCGGTGCCGGGCGGCCCCCGGACCATCACGTTCAGCGGCCGGTTCCCGCGCACTGCGGGCCGGAGCGCGTACTGCAGCGTCTGGAGCTGGGACTCCCGGTGGTGGAACACCTCCGGGACGTAGTCGATCTCGAAGACGTGTTCGTCCCGGAACACGGTCTCGTCCCAGCCCAGCATCCCCTCTTCGGGGTCGTCGTCCATCACTTTCACCTCGCTCGGCGAGCCACTTAACCCTTCGCCACGAGGCGGTCTGGAGCGGCGTTACCGCGCCGTCTCGGGCGTTTCGCTGAACGACGGCGCCGGCTCCCGCCGCCCGGACTCGGCGCGCACCCGCACCTCACCGCAGGCCGACGACTTCCGGCCCGGGGGCCTCGTCCGTCGAGAGGTGTCGCCGGCCGTACACAGCGACCACCAGGATGGCCGCCGCGACGAGCACGACGGCGGTCGTGGCTTCGGCGAGGAAGTTCAACCACGGGTCGGCCACGCCGCCGGGCGCGAGCGCCTCCGCGTCCGCGGGGTGGAAGATGCCCATCGCGTTGATGCCCGCGTGGAAGACGGCGACGGCGAGCACGCTGCCGCCAGTGTTGTTGTACATCCACGTCCAGAGGACCGACCCGGCGAGAATCGTGACGACCCAGAGCAACTGCTGGGAGAGCGGCCAGCCGGCGTGTGTCGTGTTCGCGTTCAGGAACAGCGGGAGGTGCCAGCCCGCCCACGCGACGCCGACGAGGAGGCTCGCGGTGAGCGCGCTGTACTTCGCCTGCAGCAGCGGGAGCATGAACCCACGCCACCCGAGTTCTTCCTGCCCGCCGCCCCAGACGACGCCCCACGCCATCGCGAACAGGTAGACGCCGGGGAACGGCAGCGACTCGAAGTCCAGCGGGCCGCCGAGCACGGCGTACAGCGCGCTGCCGACCGCGAGAACCACGAGCGGCAGCCCGATTGCGACGACCCACCACGAGACGCCGATTCGCCACCGAAGCACCTGGGAGACCCACGCCCGGAGGTCGCCGCCGGCGGCCCAGACGACGACGGCGGCGCCCAGCGGCGGGCCGAAGGCGCCGAAGCCGACCAGAATCGACAGCGTCCACGAGGCCTCCATCCCCGAGTACGCGAGGAACCCCTGGACGGTCCACGTGAACGCGTACGTGACGACGAGGAAACTCGCCAGCCGGTGGCGGTCGATCCACGCTCGCAGCCGTTCGCTGTGTGTCGTCGTGGTCACGAGTGCTCAGTTGAGGTCCGCGCGCTCGAACGCGATGCTACCGAGGGCCAGCGGGACGACGGTCCACGCGACCAGAATGGCCGCGAACGCCCACCACTCGACGAAGAACGGGACGGGTCCGTCGAGTACCGTGGTCGCGGCGGGATACGAGGGGTCGGTCGCGTGAATCGCGTTCATGACGAGCGCGCTGTACGCGCCCGTCGGGCTGGCGCCCTGGAGGAACACGAACCACGCGGGCGCCGACGCTCCGGGCGGCCCGCCGAAGACGGCGAGGTGGGCGCCCTGCGGAATGAGGTCCCAGAGGAGCGCGAACGCGAGGTAGGCCGCGATTCCGATGGTCATCGCCCGCGAGCGCGTGGCGCTCGTCGCGGAGATGCCGATGGCGATGCCGACGAACGCGACGCCGAGCGCGTCGGTCAGGAGGAGGACGCCGAGGAACGCGCCCGCTGGCACCGTCCCGTAGACCGCCCACGCGACGACGCCGGCGAGCAGGAATCCGACAGTGAGCCCCACGACGACGACCGCACTCCGGCCGACGAACTTCCCGGCGACGACCGCGCGACGGGACGGCTCCAGCCCGAGGAGCAACCGGAGGCTCCCGGACTCGCGTTCGCCCGCGATGGCGAGGTAGGCCGCCACGAGCGCGACGATGGGGACGAGCATCGACGCGAACTCGCTGGCGCCGCCGAGCGCGGCCAGCACACCGGAGTCCAGGGCGGGGACGAGCAGCGGGATGAGGAACGTCACGCTCACCATGACCGCGACGAACGCGACGACGCCCCAGAGGAGCCGGGACTGGACGGCGTCCTCGAACTCCTTGCGGGCGATGACCCGCCAGCTCACGGCCGGCCCTCCGTTCGCGGCCGGTCGTCGGTCGGGTGAGTGTACGCCGAGAACAGGTCCTCCAGCGAGGACTGCCGGGTGTCGAAGTCCAGAATCCGGTGCTCTGTCTCCCTGATGCGGTCCAGTACCGCGAGCTTCGCCGTGGGTTCCGTGCAGGTCGCGTGAATCTCGTCGCCGTCGACGACCACGCTGGAGACGCCCGCGACGTCGTCGAACGCGAGGCCGGATGGGGGCGCGTCCACGGTCACGGTGATGGTCGACCCGGCGCCGAGGGCGTCCCGGAGGCCGTCGATAGTGTCCACGGTGACGAGCCGTCCGTCGTCGAGGATGCCGACCCGGTCACAGATAGCCTCGACCTGGCTCAGGATGTGACTCGAGAAGAACACGGTGCCGCCGCTCTCGGCGTGTTCGAGCGTGAGTTCGCGGATGTCGCGGATGCCGTCCGGGTCCAGCCCCGAGGACGGTTCGTCCAGGATCAACAGGTCCGGGTCGCCGACCAGCGCCATCCCGAGCGCGAGCCGCTGGCTCATCCCCTTCGAGTAGGTGCCGGCGGGTCGCGCGGCCGCGTCGGCAGCGAGGCCGACTCGCTGGAGGATGGCGTCGGGGTCGTCCTCGGCGTCCTTTAGCCGAATCGCGTACTCGACGTGTTTGCGGCCGGAGAGCCGGTCGTAGAGGCTGTACCCGTCGGGGAGGATGCCGACCCGCTGGTGGATCTCGTCGGCGTCGGTCTGGGCGTCGTAGCCGAGGACCGTGGCCGACCCGGCGGTCGGGCGGACGTAGTCCATCAGCACGTCGATGGTCGTGGACTTCCCGGAGCCGTTCGGGCCCAGGAACCCGAACACTTCGCCCTCCTCGACAGTGAGCGAGAGGTCGTTGACCGCGTAGACGTCGTGGCCGTATCGTTTCGTCAGGCCGGTCGTCTCGATGGCGGTCATCGCTGCCCCACCACCATCGGTCGGGCGGTTCTGTGCTTCGAAGCGGAGTGGCCTGGCTTCGACTGATCGGACGCGGCACGAGCGGTCGGCATACCACCTGATACGGTCCTCTGGGAGATATATCTTGTTGAATTTCTTATATATTGACAGCGGCGTTACTCAAATAGTATTGAGCTACCGGGGGCCGGCTGCCGCCTCCCTCCAGCCGCCGCTGGAACACCTCTAACGCCCGTTGGAATGCCACAGCCGCCGCTCGATTCCCCCCTCGGCCGCCGAGTCTACGACTCGAGAACCGTGACGTCGAGGGCTTCGCCGACGGACGCACGGAGGTGTGCGCCCTCGTGGACCACTGTAATCTCACACGGGAGCGGGTCACCACCGCCGCAGTCGATTGTCCAGTCGTCGACGTAGGTCTGGAGCTGCCAGAACGGGACGTTCGACACGTCCACGCCGTGCTCCCAGTAGAACGCCACGACCCCCGGGTGGTACAGCAGGCGGACCTCCAGCGGCGCGAACAGGCGCAGTCGGCACTCGGTACACCGCGCGACGCAGGTGTACGAAGCGGGACCATCGCACTCGCGAACGTCGACGTCCGTCGTCCCCCCGCACGTCGAACACGTCCCCTGCAGGGCCGCCGAGTACTCGTTGTGCGCGCGCCGATTGCAGGACTCCAGGACTTCCCGGTTCGTCCGGCCGTTCGACGCAGACGGCGGCAGGTCGAACGTCGCGACGGTCGTCTCACAGGTGTCGCAGGCCACCGCGAGCATCGACTCCCGGTACGCCGCCGTGAGCGTCGTCGCCCCACAACTGGGACAGTCCCCCTCCACGTCGGTCGGCTCGAACGAGGGCGTCTCGCTGTACGCTCCCGAGCGAATCGCCCGGACGACGCGGTCGCCCGCCTGCGTCAGCGTGTAGGTATCCTCGACCTGCCGGAGGAACCGCCCCTCGAGCTGCGTGAGGTGGTACGACACCCGCGAGGTGCTGCCGTCCCCGACCCGGTCGTAGATCTCCGTGAAGCCGAGACCGCTCGCCCCCGCCTCCACGGCGTCCGCGACCGCCCGGAGAATCGCGAGGCGTGGCTCGCTGCCGAGCACGGCGAACGCGTCCCGCTGCGCGGTGCTGTCGTTCGTAGCCATTCGGTGTCGTTCAATCGGGGCTCACGTGTCTAAGGCTTTCCCTGGCGAGTCCGCCGCGACGGCGCACCCGCGCCCGCCCGGCTCAGAACTTCTCCAGCAGCCGCCCGTAGAAGTCGCTGCCGCCGTCGTCTGCCAGCTTCTCCACGATGAGTTCGGGCGTCGAGCGCGCGAGGTGGTCTTTCACGGGCGAGCGCTCGACGACCAGTTCACCGTCCTCCAGCCCCCTCGCGCGGATGCCGTCGACGGTCACCTCGAACCCGCACTGGTCGCGGATCTCGCCCGCGAGGTGGGAGACGAACACGCCTGAGGCCCCCGCCTCGTGGAGTTCCTCGAGGATGCCCGCGACGATTTTCGCCGACGCCCCGGGTTCGGTGATCGATTCGAGTTCGTCCACGAGCACGAGCTTGCGCGCTGCGCCCTCGGTGAGGCCGGCGAAATCGCGAAGCGTCGCCTCGAAGGCGCCAGCGTCCAGCGTCCCCTGGGACTTCGCGTAGTAGTGGAGTTCCTCCACCTCCGGGACGCGCGCTGACTCGGCGGGCACCGGGAGTCCCATGTGCGCGAGCACGACGACGACGGCGACGAGGTCCAGCGTGCTCGTCTTCCCGCCGGAGTTCACGCCGGACAGCAACGCGACGCCGTCGACGCCGTAGTCGACTGGCTCGACGTCCTCGAAGGGAACGTCCAGAATCGGCGACCGGCCGGCATCGACGTCGAACCCGCGGCCGCCGCGCTCCGCGAGCGTGCAGTCGAAGTCCTCGGCGAACCGCGCGACGGCCAGTTCGACGTCGAGTTCGAGCGCGCGCTCCACCAGCTGGCGGATTCAGGTCCCAACGAAGTCAGCATCGAGATCGTTC
>NZ_WUUU01000157.1 GCF_009831555.1 Halobacterium bonnevillei
GGTCTGCCAGCGGGCAGTCGACCTCGCCGACGAGCGCGACGACGTGCGGGAGTACGTCGAGCGACAGGCGCCGACAGTCGCACCGAACCTCTCCCGGCTCGCGGGGCCGATGCTCGCTGCGCGACTGATTGCGCTCGCGGGCGGCCTGGGCGACCTCGCCAAGCAACCGAGCGGAACCCTCCAGGTGCTGGGGGCGGAGGACGCGCTGTTCGCACATCTCCGGGGGCACGCGCCCTCTCCGAAACACGGCGCCATCTACACGCACGACTACGTCCGCACCACCCATCCGGACGAACGCGGGTCGGCGGCGCGCGCGCTCGCCGGGAAGCTCACCATCGCCGCCCGAATCGACCACTACTCGGGCGACCTGCGGCCGGAACTGAAGGCGGAACTGGACGAACGCATCGAGCGCATCCGCGCTCGTGAAACCGAATGAGTCTCCCCGACGGCGTGCAGCGACGCGAGTTCCAGGGGGAGTCGGCGCTCGCGACGCGCGGCGACCCCGTGTACGGGGAACCCGTCGTCGACGGCTGGCGGCGGTGGGATCCACATCGGTCGAAACTCGGCGCGACGCTCGAGGCGGGCCTGGAGACGGGCCTGTCAGGGGGCGACGGTGTGCTCTACCTGGGCGCGGCGAGCGGTACCACAGTCAGCCACGTCGCCGACTTCGCCGGCCCGACGTACGCCGTCGAGTTCGCGCCGCGGCCGACCCGCGACCTGCTCGGCGTGGCCGAGGACCGGGGTAACCTCTTCCCGCTGCTGAAGGACGCTCGTAGGCCCGAGACGTACGCGCACGTCGTCGAGTCCGGTCTCGACGCCATCGTGCAGGACGTGGCGACGCGCGGCCAGGCCGACGTCGCGCTCTCGAACCGCGAGTTCCTCCACGACGACGGACGATTCGTCGGCGCCATCAAGGCCCGCAGCGAGGACGTGACCGAGGCGCCCGAGGACGTCTTCGAGCGCGTGCTCGATCGGCTTCGCGACGGATACGAGGTCCTGGACACCGCGCGCCTGGAGCCGTACCACGACGACCACCTCGCAGTCGTGGCGACGCCGCGGTAGCCTCGCCGCCCGCGGTCGGTTCCCGAGAGCCCGGAATCTCCGCCGACTTCCAGAACTATTTACGCACGCCGGGGATAACTCCGGGCAGCATGGACGTGGGTTCGTCGGACCGGTTCACCGAAATGGGGACGCTCGGCGTCGAAGAGGAGTTCTTCGTCGTCGGCGAGGACGGCGTCCCCACCGCGGGAACCGACCAGTTGGTCTACGACTCGGAGCCGCCGGAGCTGCTTGCGGACCGACTCGACCACGAGTTGTTCAAATTCGTCCTGGAGACGCAGACGCCGCGGCTGGACGGTCCGGGGGATGCCAGGGCCGCGGTGTACGACGTGCGCGCCGCGCTGGTCGCGCACGCCGAAGCGAACGGCTACCGGATTGCGGCGGCCGGACTGCACCCGGCGGCGCGCTGGCGGGAACACGAGCACGCCGAGAAGCCACGGTATCGCTCCCAGTTGGAACGCATCCAGTACCCACAGCACCGGAACACGACCGCGGGCATGCACGTGCACGTCGGCGTCGACGACCCGGACAAGGCCGTCTGGGTCGCGAACCAGTTGCGCTGGCACATGCCCGTGATGCTCGCGCTGTCCGCGAACTCGCCGTACTGGAACGGGTTCGACACGGGGCTGGCGTCAGCCCGCGCGAAAATCTTCGAGGGGCTCCCGAACACGGGGATGCCGACGGCGTTCGACTCCTACGACGACTTCGACCGCTTCGAACGACTGATGATCGAGACCGGCAGCATCGACGACCGCGGCGAGCTCTGGTACGACGTCCGCCCGCACACCGGTCACGGCTCCGTGGAGGTACGCGCGCCCGACGCGCAGGCGGACCCGGAGGTGGTGCTCGCGTTCGTCGAGTACACGCACGCGCTGGTGATGGATTACGCTGCGCGCTACGAGGACGCCGACGACCCGGAGCCCCCGGACATTTTCGGGGACAGCGACGGCCTGCGGTCGCTGCGCCGGGAAGTGCTCGACGAGAACAAGTGGCGCGCCACCAGACACGGCCACGACGCCTCGTTCGTCCGCCGGGACGACACGGACGCGCTCGCGCTCGGTGAAATCGTCGACCGGGAGTGCGACAGGCTCGGCGTCTCCGGCATCCGGGATGTCTACGAGGCAGAATCCGGGGCACAGCGCCAGCGCCGCATCCTCGAAGACGAAGGCGAGGCCGCGCTCTACGACGCACTCCTGCTGTAGCACTCCGCCGCCTGTCGTCGCGCGCCGCTGCCTGCTGTCGACGCGACTCCCTCCTGGGCGAAGCGTTTTTCATACACTCGTCGCTTTTGTCCTACACGAGACAACGCATGTCCGAGGACACCACAGACGACACGGGCGAGGAGGAGCGCTCGCCGCGGAACCGACTCGGGGAGGAGAAAGATCGGGCAGTCGCGGGGTTCGACCAGGGCGTCGTCGACATCCTGTCGTGGGTGCTCGACACCGAAACGCGGGCGCGAATCTTCGTCTACCTCCGCCAGCACCCGTGGAGCACCAGCGAAGAAGTCGCGGACGGGACGGGCCTGTACCCCTCGACCGTCCGCGAGGCGCTCGCCGAACTCGCCGACGACGACGTGGTCGAGCGACGGAAGCGCCAGAGCGAGGGCGCCGGCAACAACCCCTACGAGTACACGGCGATTCCGCCGAGCGACCTCGTCGGCGGCGTCGTCGGGCGCGTCCAGGACGAACTCAACACCGTGTTCAACCTCGACACCCACCTGGGCCGCAGCGAGGACGAGGAGGACACGACGTCCGAGCCAGTCCGCATCCAGGTGGAGGACGGCTTCGACGCCGAGGCCGAGGTCGGCGACGCGGAGGCGGAAGTGCACACGGACGTCGACGTCGAAGCTGAAGGCGGCGACGGCGACGGCAGCATCGACGCTGACGTCTCGGGCGAGGTGGAAGTCGGCGACGCCGAAGCAAGCGTCGAGGGTGAGGCGGAGGTCGGTGACGTCGATGACGACGAGTCGGACGAAGACGAAGACCGGAGCACCTGAACCCAAACTGCTAAACGCCGCCGGGCCATCCGCCGGCGTATGCACGTGGCCCTCGGTGGGACATTCGACCCGGTACACGACGGCCACCGTCGCCTCTTCGAGCGCGCGTTCGAAATCGGAGACGTCACCGTCGGGTTGACCAGCGACGACCTCGCTGCCCAGACCCGCCACGTCGACCGCTTCGTCCGCTCGTTCGACGCCCGCAAAGCGGATCTGGAGCGCGAACTGGAGTCGATCGCCGAGAAATACGACCGCGACTACGAGGTTCGGAAACTCGAGTCACCGACCGGCATCGCGACGGAACCCCAGTTCGACGTGCTCGTCGTCTCCCCCGAGACCCAGGAGACCGGCCGACGCATCAACGACATCCGAGAGGAGCGCGGCCACGACCCGCTCGACATCGAGGTCGTGGACCACGTCCGCGCCGAGGACGACGACATCATCTCCTCGACGCGCATCGTTCAGGGCGAAATCGACGAACACGGTACCCTCACGCCCGACAGCGACGGCCGCGACCCGAAGTAACTGTTCGACGCTCGGTTCTGTGGTGACGACCTGTTCGACGCTCGGTTCTGTGGTGACGACCTGTTCGACGCTCGGTTCTGTGGTGACGACCCCTTCGACCCACGGTTCTATTGGGACAGACTCGACCTGGCGAGGGGTGAGCGTCCCGCCTACCAGGACGGCGGGTCGAATCCGGCTTCCCGCAGGAGGTCCTTCCAGCGCTGTTGAATCGACAGCCTGGACACGTCTGCGGCGTCGGCGACGGCTGTCTGGGACCGCTGGTCGCCCGCGATGAGCGCGCCCGCGTACACGCTCGCTGCGACCGCTGCGGGCTTCGACCGGTCCTCGCCGGGCACCGCCGACAGGAAGAGGTCTTTCGCGGTGGCCTGCGCTTCGGCGTTCAACTCCAGGTCCTCGACCACGCCCTCGAGTTCGTCCAGCCACCGCCGCTGGTCCACCTCGTCGCCCGCGCGATACATACGGGAACGTACGTCGCGCCGTACGTAAACCTTCGCCGTGCGGCCGTTCGACCCCGGTCGATGCGGCCGGAATTCGGGGCAAATCGACTGAAATCGGGACGACGGTCTTCACGGTTCAAGTCGCCGCGAGTCTTCGAGGTCGACACGCTATGACAGCACTCGCTTCACTCGCACCCGCCGCGGCGCTCCTCACCGCTGTCGTGCCGCCAGCCCAGACGACCGGCGGCTTCGACGATTCCCTGGTAGTGTTCGCGGGGAGCCTGCTCGTCGGCGGCGTCGCCATCCACGTCGCCGCAAACCACGTCGCCGACGTCTACGACTACGGCGACGCGGTCCTGACCGCGCTCCTCGGCGCCATCGTGTGGGCGCTGCTCGACGGCGTCCCGCTGGTCGGTCCGGTGCTCGCGCTCGTCGCCTGGGTCGGCGTCATCAAGTGGCGGTATCCCGTCGGCTGGACGCGCGCCGGCGTCATCGGCATCGCTGCGTGGGCGATCGCCACGGTCGTACTCGCGGCCCTCGCGCTGATCGGCGTCGGGTCGCTGGACGCGGTTGGCGTGCCTGGCACGTAACGCAATTCTCATTTGTCCGTCCCCGCTACCAGCGATTGCGCGCGGGTAGCCAAGCCAGGAAAAGGCGCAGCGCTTAGGACGCTGTCCCGTAGGGGTCCGCCGGTTCAAATCCGGTCCCGCGCACGTTCTCTCCGAGCGAAGCGAGACCGAAAATGCGGAGCTATTGAACCCTGGAAACCGAGCGGAGCGAGGTTTCCTCCGGTTCAAATCCGGTCGGGCTGCGAGGCGCGATCGAAGTGAGCGCCTCGGTATCGCGAACGGCGAGCGGAGCGAGAAAACGAATGAGAGCGCAGGCACGGAAGTCACCCCTCTCAGTCGCGCGCAGCGAAGCGAGCACGTCCTGGCTCGATGCAAATCCGGTCCCGCGAGTTTGCAGTGCGCTTCCCCGGCGTCCCAGTGGGGCGTCCGTTCGATGTCAGGTCGGCAGTGGCGGTCCGTTACTGGGACGTGTTTTCGGGTGGTTCGTAGGTGTTGAGGCGGTACAGGACGCGGAGCAGGTCGAGCGTGACGGCGGCGCCGAATACGAGGCCGATGTTTCGCACTGCGTCCGTCGTTTCGAGAACGCCGAGGACGCCGGCGGCGATTCCGACGCGAAGCAGAAAGTTCCCCACGACGCTGACGGCGACGTCCTCTGGGATGGCGGCCGTCTCGTCGTACCCCGCGATGAGGAACGCCCACCTGCGGACTTTGATCAGGTATGCTATCACAACGAAGAGCGCACCAATAAGGAACCACTCGGCGCCCGCGGTTAGCACGTCGATCATGTGTCTCACTTGGCAGTTGCGACTAAAATAGTGACGCGGTTCCCATCAGATAGTTGCCTCGTTCGATGGCGCACGTCGATGCTGTTCCCGCCTGGTTCGCACGCGAACCTGCGGCGGCCCAACCATCAGTTGCGAGTCCCGAGGGTACGATGAAGGCGGCGAGCAGTTCGCTGGCGCGTTTTTTCGCGGTTTTCGACAGGAAAAACTCTTTGAACCGTTCGCACCTATCACCGACTCGATGCCCGATTGGTCACGCCGACGCGCCCTCCAGGCAGTCGGCACGGTAACTGCGGTCGCGCTCGCCGGATGCACCCAAGGGGGTGAATCAGCCGACCCGCCGACGCGGCGGCACGGCGACCCGGTGACTGACTACGACCTGCTGCAGGTGCGTGACGCGGACGCGACGCAGTTGTTCTGGCGTGGCGACCCTGAGACTGCGGCCGGACGCGTGGGGGCTGGATACGAGTACGTGGACTCGGCGTCGACGCTCGAGGACCTCACGTTCGCGTCTGACAGCGACGCCGCGGGGGACTTGTTCGCGTTCGCGTCCGCCACGGACTTCGACGAGCGGTCGGTGCTGCTGGTGGCCCGCCCCGTGGCGGCGTGCTACGAGGCGGAGTTCCGGGGTGTCTGGCGGGACGACGACGGCCTGGAGACGGCGTTCTGCCAGCAGCTCAGGCCGGCCGACGAGTCCTGCAGCCGAGAGGGCGAGGACGCGTTCGGCCTCGCGCTCCGGGTGCCGTTCGCGGACGCGGAGTTCACGAGCTTCGGGTCCCACTGGAGTGGAGACTGCGGACCCAAGCCCGTCGGGATCGCCGAGGGGCGCAACTCCGATGGCGGAGGTGGCGGGGATGCCTGACTGGCGTCGTCGCGCGTTTCTCGCGAGCAGCGTCGCGGGCCTGACGGCGGTGGCCGGCTGTTCGAGTCTTCCAGTCGTGGGTGACAGCGACGACGAGCCCTCGTACGACTACCAGCGCCTCGGCGACGCGGCGGACCCGGACGCCGTTCCGGAGCCGTCGCTGTACCCCGGTAGCGTTCCGGACGCGCTCGCGGAGGCGCACTACGAGCGCGGCCGTTCGTTGCTAGACGGCGTGCCGGCCGACCTGTCCTTCCCGAACGGCGTCGTCGAAGCGCGGCTGACCGACCAGCGGGAACGCGCCGCGGAAGGTTTCGCGGCGGCCCCGGCGGACGTCTCCAGTGTCGGCACACTCGGTCAGTGGCGGAGATCCCGCGAGGATGCGGCCGAGGTTCGCGGCGCGTACGACGCGGCCAGCGGCGACCTGACGCAGGCGGACATCGCCGACCGTCGGGCGCGCGTCCGCAGCGACCTCAGGTCGTTCCGGAGCGACTGGTCGTACCGCGGCGACACGGTCGCCGAGGCCGTGGCGGTACACCGCCAACTCGAGCGGCTCGCGTCCAGCACCACGCGCTCTCTCCTGGAGCGCAGGCGACTCCCGGACGACCTCCAATCGGCGGTGCTGACTGCCGGCGAGGTCGTCGCCGACCTGGAGGGGCGGCCGCGCT
>NZ_WUUU01000158.1 GCF_009831555.1 Halobacterium bonnevillei
CGGTGACGGCCACCTCGCGGTCGTCGGTGACAGCGCGGGCGGCAACCTCGCGGCCGTGTGCTCGCTGGCGGCCGCCGAACGGGACGGTCCCGGCCTCGACTACCAGTACCTCCTCTACCCGGGCGTCGGCATCGAACCGGGACAGGAGTCCGTCCGCGAGCACGCGGGGACCGTGCTCGCCGAGGACGACCTCGAGTGGTTCCAGGAGTGCTACTACCGCAACTGGGTACACGAACGCAATCCGTACGCCGACCCGACGAACGCCGCCGACCTGTCCGGCGTCGCGCCGGCGACGGTGCTCACGGCGGGCCACGACCCGCTCCGCGACGGGGGTCGCCGGTACGCCGACCAGCTCGAAGCGGACGGCGTCCCGACGCGGTACGTCGAGTACGAGGACATGATCCACGGGTTCGCGTCGATGCTCGCGGCGCCGGACCTGGAGCGCGCCCACGACGCAGTCGACGACGTGGCCGCCGACCTCCGCGCGGCGTTCGAGGACGCGTAGCTGTCGATGCGCTCGCCGGCCTACTCGTTTTCGAGCGCGTCCAGGACGCAGGCGGCGGCGACGACGGCTTCCTTCGGCACGTCGCTGGCGTCGTCAACCGTGACGGTGTAGGTGTCCCGCAGCGAGAACGTCCCGGCGATGTCGCCGACGTGACCGCCAGACGGGTCGAAAATCTCGTACTTGTTCGGGAAGAGGTTCGCCGCGCCGACGAGGTGGCGCAGCGCAGCGAGAAGCTTGCTCTTGGACTTGATGGTCGCGAGCGCGTCGCCCGTCTCCGGGTCGCGGACGGTCCAGTTCTCCACGAACAGCGAGTAGTCCTCGTCCAGGACGACCACTTCCTCGCCGGTGCCGTCGTCGACGATGGTGTACGTCCCCCCGATGTCCAGCATTCCGCCGGCCGTCACGGTGAACGCCGGTTCGTCGTCGCCCGTCACGAACGGGAACTGTTCTTTGAGCTTGAACAGCTTCTGCTTCGCGCGGAGGACGACGGTGCCCGTGCTGTCCCGGACGGCGTACTTGTTCCGGATGAGGGACTGCCTGACCTCGTAGGTGTCGTCGTCGAGGACGACCGTCGAGATGTCGTACTCGCCGGCCTCGGCGTCTCCGGTGGAGGGCTCGCTCATAGGTCCGGGTGGGGCCCAATGCCGGAAAAGGGTTCGCCCGCGCGTGCCGGGACCGACAAACCTTCACCCCCGCATCCGGTACAGTAGTCCCAATGAGCGATGACTACATCGAGGTCCGCGGGGCCGAGGAGAACAACCTCAAGGACCTCGACGTCCGGATTCCCCGGGAGTCGCTGAACGTGGTGACCGGCCTCTCCGGGTCGGGGAAGTCGTCGCTGGCGTTCCAGACGATCTACGCGGAAGGCCAGCGCCGGTACATCGAGAGCCTGTCCGCGTACGCGCGGAACTTCCTCGGGCAGATGGACAAGCCGCAGGTCGAGTCCGTGGAGGGCCTCTCGCCCGCCATCAGCATCGACCAGAAGAACGCGGCGAACAACCCGCGGTCGACGGTCGGCACCGTCACGGAACTCCACGACTACCTCCGCCTCCTCTACGCTCGCGTCGGCGTCCCGCACTGTCCGGAGTGCGGCCGCGAGGTCGGCGAGCAGTCCGCCCAGCAGATGGTGCGGCGCATCCTCGACCTCCCAGAGGGCACGAAAGCGAAGATCGCGGCGCCCGTCGTGCGCGACCAGAAGGGCGCCTTCGAGGACCTCTTCGAGGACCTCGTCTCGGAGGGCTACTCGCGCGTCGAGGTCGACGGCGAAGCGTACGACCTCGCGTACGACGACCCCGACCTCGACGAGAACTACGACCACACCGTCGACGTCGTCGTGGACCGCGTCGCGGTCAGCGAGGACGTCAGGTCGCGCATCAACGACAGCGTCGAGACGGCCCTCGAGGAGGCCGACGGCGTGCTGAAGGTCATCGTCCCCGACGCCGGCGACGACCTGGAACTCGGCGGCGCGACCGCGCGGAGCACCGGCGACCTCGCCGACGACGACGAGGACAACCGCTTCGTCGTGGAGTTCTCCGAGGACCTGGCGTGCACGCACTGCGGCATCGACATCAGCGAGATCGAGACCCGGAGCTTCTCGTTCAACAGCCCGCACGGCGCGTGTCCCGAGTGCGAGGGCATCGGGAACACGAAGGAGGTCAGCGAGGACCTCGTCGTCCAGGACACCAGCAAGCCCCTCAAGCACGTCTTCGAGGCGTGGAGCTACAACCGCTCGTACTACCAGACGCGGCTGGACGCGGTCGCCGCGCACTTCGACGTCAGCCTCGACACGCCGTTCGAGGACCTCGACGACGACGTCCAGGACGCGTTCCTCTACGGCACCCCCGGGGACGTCGTGTTCAAGCGGAACACGAAAAACGGCATCCGCCGGAAGGAGAAGCCTTTCGAGGGCGTCATTCCGAACCTCGAACGCCGCTACATCGAGACGGACTCCGACAGCACCCGCGACCACATCGAGGAGTACATGTCCGTCACGACGTGCCCGGCCTGCGACGGCACGCGCCTCAAGCCCGAGTCCCGGGCGGTGCTCGTCGACGGCACCCCGATCACCGAGGTCAATCGGATGAGCATCGGCGACGCCCTCGAGCACTTCGAGGGGATGGAAGCGAATCTGAACGACCGCGACCTGAAAATCGCCGAGGAGATACTCAAGGAGATCCGCGCGCGCCTCGGGTTCATGACCGAGGTCGGCCTCGAGTACCTCACGCTCGACCGCGAGGCCTCGACGCTGTCCGGCGGGGAGAGCCAGCGCATCCGCCTCGCCACCCAGATCGGGAGCGGCCTCGTCGGCGTCCTCTACGTGCTCGACGAGCCCTCCATCGGCCTCCACCAGCGCGACAACGACCGCCTCCTGAACACCCTCCACGAACTCCGGGACCTCGGGAACACGCTCGTCGTCGTCGAGCACGACGAGGAGACGATGCGTCGCGCGGACAACGTCGTCGACATGGGGCCGGGCCCAGGCCGGCACGGCGGCGAAATCGTCGTCAACGGCGACGTCGAGGAACTGATGGCCTGCGAGGACTCCCTCACGGGCGACTACCTCGCCGGCCGCCGCGAGATTCCCGTGCCCGAACGGCGCCGCGACTACGACGAGACGCTCACAATCGCGGGCGCCCGCCAGCACAACCTCCGGGACCTCGACGTCGACATCCCGGTCGGCGCGTTCACCGCCATCACGGGCGTCTCCGGGTCCGGGAAGTCCACGCTCATGCACGACATCCTCTACAAGGGCCTCGCCCGCGAGATGAACGACAACACGAGCGTCGACCCCGGCGACCACGACGCCATCGAGGGCGTCGACAACATCGAGAAAGTCCGGCTCATCGACCAGTCACCCATCGGCCGCACGCCCCGCAGCAATCCCGCGACGTACACGGGCGTCTTCGACTACATCCGCGAGAAGTTCGCGCAGACGAAACTCGCCAAACAGCGCGGCTACGAGAAGGGGCGGTTCTCGTTCAACGTCAAGGGCGGCCGGTGTGCGGCCTGCGGCGGCCAGGGCACCCAGAAGATCGAGATGAACTTCCTCTCGGACGTCCACGTCCCCTGCGAGGAGTGCGGGGGCGCGCGCTACAACGACGAGACTCTCGACGTCACGTTCAAGGACGCCACCATCGCGGACGTCCTCGACATGAGCGTCGAGGAAGCCCACGACTTCTTCGAGGCGGACAGCCGCCTCGGCCGCCGCCTCAAACTCCTGATGGACGTCGGCCTCGACTACATGAAACTCGGCCAGCCGTCCACGACGCTTTCAGGTGGAGAAGCCCAGCGCGTCAAACTCGCTGAAGAACTCGGGAAGAAGGACTCCGGCGATACCCTCTACCTCCTCGACGAACCGACGACGGGCCTCCACAGCGAGGACGAACGCAAACTCATCGAAGTCCTCCAGCGCCTCACCGACCGCGGGAACAGCGTCGCCGTGATCGAACACGAACTCGACCTCGTGAAGAACGCCGACCACATCGTCGACCTCGGCCCCGAAGGCGGCGAACACGGCGGCGACGTCGTCGCCACCGGCACCCCCGAGGAAGTCGCGCGCAACGACGACAGCTATACGGGTCGGTACCTCCGCGACAAACTCCCCGCCGTCGACCTGGAGGGCCCGCGCTCGGATCGCAAGCAACCCGCGAAAGACGAAGCCGCAGCGCCAGCGGCCGACGACGACTAGCCGGCCCTTTCTGCCGCGCTCGCTGCGTCACTCGCTCGGTGAACCGCCCGTCTCGCACGCTTCGAGCAACGCGGCTCACGGACGCTGGCGTCGGTCGTCTCGGGTGCTGTTCCGCCGAAGGCTTTTGATCGGACGATCCGAACGCCCGGGCATGTCTCGCTGGCGCCGCGTCGTCCGCCGGGAACTCGCGCGGTACAACGAGGAGACGGGGTGGCGGGTGGTGGAACTCCAGGAGCTCTACGACCAGATGCTGCCCGTGCTCCGCGAGGAGTTCCCCGACAACCACAACCGGGCGGCGAAACTCCGTCAGGTTCTCCAGCAGCTCGGCGAGCGCGGCGAACTCGAGTTCGTGGACCACGCGGGGACGTACCGCATCCTCGACCTCGGCGACGGCGCCGAACCGACTGCCGAGGCCGACTCCGGCGCGCCGGACTGGACGTACGAGGCGCGGGAGTACGAGACGACCGTCGGGGCGCGCTCGCTGCCGGCGGCGTTCCGCGACGCCGTGCTCTCCCGGTACGGCGCGCAGTGTCCGGTGTCCGGCGTCGACCACGAACGACTGCTCGACGTCGCGCACGTCCTCCCGTGGAGCGACCACGAGGCGCTCCGAACCGCACCCGGCAACGTCCTCGCGCTGGACAAGACCCACCACGCCGCGTTCGACGCCGACCTCTACACGCTCGACGAGGACTACCGCCTCCGCGTCTCGCCCGCGTTCGAGACGAACAGCGACCTGCTCGAACGGACGCTGCTCGAGCGCGCGGGCGACCGAGTGAACGCGGCTGACGACCTCCTCGACACCGAGTACCTCCGACGGCGGAACGAGTCCCTGGACTGGTGGTAGGCAGCGACAACCGACCACGCCCGCGGAGGGGAAGACATTTGCTCGCCGCCGGGCTAGTCGCGGGTGATGTACGACTTCGCGGTCGTCGGCGTCGGCCCGCCTGGTGCACGCTTCGCGCGCCGCGCCGCCGAACGGGGCTACGACGTGGTGGCCTTCGAACAGGGCGAACTCGGGAAGCCGCTGGCGTGCTCGGGCCACGTGAGCCTCGACATCTGGGACTACGTGCCCGATGACGCTCGCGACGACCTCTTCCAGAACGAGATCTTCGGCGCGCGCTTCCACCTCGGCGGCGCCGACTCGACCGCTTACCCGTTCTACAAGGACGCCCCCATCTCGAACGCCATCGACCGCGTCCACCTCGACGAGGTGCTCGCAGACGCCGCGCGGGACGCCGGCGCCGACGTCCGCGAGCACCACACAGTCACCGGCGTCGACGAACACCCGGACCGGGTCGACCTCACCGTCCGCGGGCCGGACGGCGAGTTCGACGTGCAGGCGAAGATGGTCGCCGGGTCGGACGGCCCCCGCTCTCGGGTGCGGGACGCCCTGGGGCTGCCCGAGCCAGACGAGTTCCTACACGGCGCGCTCGCGTTCGACCCGGAGCCCGACCACGAGGACTTCGTGGACGTCCACCTCACGGTCCCCGAGTTCTTCGCGTGGCGCATCCCCCGCGGCGAGGGCGGCGTCGAGTACGGCCTCGCGGCCGCGCCGGGCGAGGACGTCCCCGCGCTGTTCGACGCGCTCGTCGACGACTACGGCGTCGAAATCGAGCACCGCTGCTCGGGCGTCATCCCCATCGGCCCCGCCGACACGGTCACGAGCACGAGGGGGTTCCTGCTCGGCGACGCCGCCGGCCAGACGAAGCCGTTCACGGGCGGCGGCATCCTCTACGGCATGACTGCCGCCGACTGCGCCGCACGCGAGATCGACCCCGAGCGGCCGACGACGCTGTCGAACTACGAGGCCGCGTGGCGCGACGAACTCGGCCGCGACATCGCGCTCGGACACCTCATCCGTACGGGGTACTCCGCGCCGGAACCGATCCAACGCGCCGGCATGCGCCTCTTCGAGGGCGAAATCGGCGTCCACATGGACCAGCCGACCAGCCTCTTCTCCGCAGCGCAACTGAAGGCGATGCTGGGCGGCGACCGCTCCTGAACCGCCGATGGCGCGTCGCAGAGACGCGGTCCGGGCGCTGGACGGGACGCCACCAGTCGTCAGCATCAGCGACCTGCACGGCTACCGCGCGGACGCCGAGCGGGCGCTCCTGGCGCTCCGCGACCACTCCGACTACGACCCCGTCGTCACTCGCGGCGACGACGGCGCACTCCACTGGGCCGGCAACGACTACGTGCTCGTTTTCAACGGTGACCTCGTCGACCGCGGTCCCGACAGCCCGGGGTGTGTCGACCTCGCCGGTCGTCTGCAGGACGAAGCGCCCCCGGGACGCGTCCGGTACCACCTCGGCAACCACGAGGGATACCTGCTGTTCCAGCGGCTCGCCGCGGACACCGGCTGGTACTGCTCGAGCGCGCCGGCAGCGACCCGGCGCGCGTTCCTGGCGCGCATCGCCACCGAGGACGTGACGATGGCCTACGAGGGGTACACCTTCACGTACTCTCACGCGGGCAGCGAGACGGGCGTCGACGTGACGCGGGTGAACGACCGCCTCGCGACTGTCGGCGCGGAACTGCTCGCGCTCGCCGACGGCGACGACGGCCCGCACCGCCAGCGGGCGGTCCTCGAGGCGTACCCCGACCTCTTCGGCGTCGGCCAGCCCCACCGCAAGGGCCCGGGTGCCAGTCCACTGTGGCTCTCCTTCGACTGCCTGCCGGCGG
>NZ_WUUU01000159.1 GCF_009831555.1 Halobacterium bonnevillei
GCCGCGACCCGAGACCCACGACGCGTCGTCGCCATCGAGCGCGACGCGGACGCGCTCGCAGTCGCCCGGGAGAACGAGTCACGAGTGGACCCGAACGTGCGCGTGGACTGGGTACGCGGCGACGCCACCAGGCCGCCCCTCCGGACCGTCGACACAGTCGTCATGAACCCGCCGTTCGGCGCGCAACGCGGGCAGCGACACGCCGACCGAGCGTTCCTCGAAGCGACCGCCGACGTCGCAGCCGTCTCGTACTCCATTCACAACGAGGGAAGCGAGGAGTTCGTGGAGTCGTTCGCCGCCGACCGCGGCGGCAGCGTCACGCACGCGTTCGCAGCCGAACTCGACGTCGCCCGCCAGTTCGAGTTTCACACCAGCGAGCGCGAACGCCTCGACGTCGAAGCGTTCAGAGTCGAGTGGCGCTGATCGCGGACTGCATCGACGCCTCGGACGGCCGCGCCGGCGCCGGGACTACTCGTAGGTCTCCTCGGACGCGACCTGCACGGACGTGTTGCCGTACTCCGCGTACACGCGGGTTCCGTTCCGCACGAACGTCAGGCCGCCTGCCATCGCCGTTTCGTTCTCGCCGGGAATCTGGACGGATTCGACGACGGAGTCGTTTCGCAGGACCTCCAGCCCGAACCCGCCGCCGGCAGCGTCAACGCGTACCTTCCGGCCGCCGATGCGCGGGTCCGCCGTCGAACTCTCGGACGCGAACACGTGCCGGCTGTCGCCGTCCGGCGGCACGACGTAGACGTTGTAGACGGCGCTCCCGCCCGACGCCACCCAGCCGCGGCGATGCACCGTGACGCGTTCGGTCCAGCCGACGCCGCCGACTTTCACGGATCGGTCGCCGTAGAATCCGAGTTCGCCGGCACTCACCTGCTCGGTCCAGATCTGGCGGTCCTCGTTCGCGACGATGACGCCGCTGGCGGAGACGTTCGTCGCCGCCGCGAAGTACGGGAAGTCGACGCCCGCGACCCGCTCGTTCGTGACGTCCTCGGCGTACGTCACCTCGTAGCCCCGGATTTCGACCGGGTCGCCGGGCAGGTCCGCGTCCGCAACTGTCGTGACGTTCACCGGAACGGCGACCAGCGACATCGTCACCACCGGCAGCAGCAGCACGGCGAACGCCGCCTTCCGCGTGGAGACGTCCCGGACGAGCGTCCTGTCGTCGGCGCGCACGACGACTGTCAGGATGATGGCGAGCGTCGCGACGAGGAGCACACCGGCGGCCCTGTAGAGCACGAAATCGTCGACAGCACCGTACCACCAGACCGCCCACAGGGACATCGACGACGCCAGCAGGACTGCCCCGAACCAGATGCGAGCGGCCGACGGTCGGTTGTCGCGGCGCATCACGAGCACGGACGCCAGCACTGCGCCGATCAGGAATCCGAACATGTGGCCCTGGACGGCGATGCCCGCCCACCACGGCGGCGAGAACGACGGCGACGCCGACGCGAACACGATGGGGTCCCTGATGACGGTCCACAGAAGCGAGATGACTTCCCGCGCGGAGACCGCCAGGACCGTCGCGAGCGGATACCGCACGAGCGCGAATCCCGCGAACGCGAACACCACGCCGGAGAATCCGATGGTCGCGCCCCACGAGAACACCGCCGTCAGCAGGCCGACGACGAGGACGCCAAGCGGGAACAGGACGAACGCCCGCACGTAGGGATTCGTCCGCCAGGAACTGAACGCGGACGCCCCGCGGTCGGTGGGGAAGTGGGAGAACGCGTACTCGGCCAGCGGCGCGAGCGCGAGCGTCGCGATGACGTTGCCGGTGACGTGTCCGAGGCTGGCGTGGGCGAACGCCGCCGTCACGGTTCCGAACGGGTAGAAGTACGACCACGAGACGAACGGAACGACCAGCGGCGACCGGGGGTTCTGTGCGCCGAACTGCGCGAAGAGGTAGAACGCGACGACGCCCCCGGCGGCCAACAGCGACCCCCACGGCACCCCGAACAGCAGTCTCGTGCGCGCACGCCGCACGACGGCCCGTCCCTCGCCGACCCTGAGGACGGCGATGCCGGCAGCGACGAACGTGACGACGGCGACGTACGCCGCCGCGGTCCAGATGTCGAGCGCGTCGAGCGCGACGCTGGCGGCGATACCGACGACGATACCGACGGGCGTCGCGTGCGCCAGCGACCCCGGTCGACGGAACCGCGGTACCGCCGCGGCCGCGACGAGCGTCACAAGCGTCGTCGCGGCGACGACCAGCAGCGGCGAGACGTTCATACAACTACGTGGCCGGCCGCGTCGCCATAAAGCGTCCGCCACCGGCGCGACTCGTCGCGGCACCGACTCGACGCCAGCGCTGTGGCCGCGAGCGCCTGCTGACGGGACGCTTCGAAACGTTGAAACGCCGGACGAGCGAAGCTTGGCCCATGGACCTGCGGGTTATCGAGAAGAGCGACACGGAGCTCACTATCGAAATCGCCGGCGAAGACCACACGTTCATGAACGTACTGAAGGGCGCGCTCCTCGAGACCGAGGGAGTCGCGGCGGCGTCCTACGACATGAACCCGGAACAGTCCGGCGGCCAGACCGAGCCGCTGCTCACAATCACGACCGAAGACGACACAGACCCACTCTCCGCCCTTGAAGCCGCCGCCAACCGCATGGGCGACGAGCTGCGGGACTTCGCGGAGACCTTCGAAGCGGCAGTTTAGCCCGCGACGACCTCGAGGTCGAAGCGCCGGCCAGCGAACTCGAACGCCGACCCCTGCTCGCGCATCGCTTCCACGTGTTCTTCGACCGCGAGTCGGCGGTCCGGCCGCGTTCTGACGCGGACGCTGTCCGTCTGTTCGCCAAAGTACGCGACGGCGTTCTGTACCTCCGGCGCCAGGAGCACCTCCGTCGACGACAACTGTCTCACGTCCACGTCGTCGTCGACGTCGAGCAACACGAGGTAGGTCGGCTGGATGCCGCCGCCGTCCGGCGCCAGGTCGACGAATCGCGCGGAGTCGCACTCGACGGCTTCGATCACGGAACGACCGGGGTCGAGAGGCCCGTCTGCACTACACTGGGCAGGCCCCGGGTCCCCCGGCCCGGGCGCACCAGAGTATGACATACAATCAGTGTTCTCAGGTCACATAATAAGTCATTCGCCGTGACTGGCGACCCGGCCCGGAGCCGGACGAACAACGGTGGGTACTACAACCCAGGTATCGGCGGCCCTCACCAGCCTTCCGCACAGCTAAGTAGGCGCTTCCTACCACTTCCCGAGAAGCGCACTGACCCGGTACCTGTCCGCGATTCAGCGCACCCGGCGCTGGGTCAGCGACGAACCGGCACACCGTGCTCGTCGAGGTACTGTTTGGTCTCCTCGATTGTGTACTCGCCGAAGTGGAAGATCGACGCCGCGAGCGCGGCGTCCGCGCCCGCGTCGTACGCGTCCACCATGTCCTGTGGCGAGCCACAGCCGGACGACGCGATGACCGGCGTCGACACGGTGTCACAGACAGCACTCGTCAGCGGCAGGTCGTAGCCGTCTTTCGTTCCGTCTGCGTCGATGGAGTTGACGAACAGCTCCCCCGCGCCGCGCCGTTCGGCTTCCGCCGCCCACGCGACGACGTCCCGGCCGGTTCCCTCGCGGCCGCCCTTCACCGTCGCCTCGAACCAGCAGGACTCGCCGTCCACCTGCTCGTAGTGCTCGCCGCCCTCGTCGTAGCGGCGTCGCGCGTCGACGCTGATGACGATGCACTGGCTCCCGAACGCTCGCGCGCCCTCGGTGATGAACTCGGGGCGCTCCAGCGCGCCGGTGTTGATGGAGACTTTGTCCGCGCCCGCCCGCAGCGTCTCCTTGACGTCGTCGGTGTCGCGGATGCCGCCGCCGACGGTCAGCGGAATGAACACTTCGTCGGCGACGCGCTCGACGGTGTCCAGCATCGTCTCGCGGCCCTCGGCGCTCGCCGTGATGTCGAGGAAGACGAACTCGTCGGCGCCCGCCTCGTTGTACCGTTTCGCCATCTCGACGGGGTCGCCGGTGTACTCGAGGTCCTCGAAGTTGACGCCCGTGTAGACTGCGGCGTTCCCGTCGTCGTCCAGGTCCACGTCGACGCACGGGATGACCCGCTTGGTCAGCATACGTCCCGGTTGGCGCGAGCGTCCGATAGAGGTTTCGCCTCGGCGGTCAAACGATCAGCCAACGATGGTGCCATGACGTACGTCGTTGCCTTCGACAATTCGCCGCTGGCGAAAGCCGCACTGGACCGGGCAGTCGCGTTCGCGTGCGCGTCTGAGGACGAGGAGGTAGTCGCTGTGACCGCGATCCCGAGAGACCCCGGAGTCGCCCGCGAGCGGGGATGGTTGGGCGGCAACGAGTCGTTCAGTGTCGACCGCGTCACGACGAACCTCACGCGTATCGTCGACGAGTTCGACCCGGAGACCCGCTTCGAGTACAGCGTCGTCGACAAGTACGCGCCCCGGGGCCGTATCAGCCGCGCGGTCCGCGAGCTCGCCGTGCAGAACGACGCGTCCGTGGTGTTCATCGGCAGCGACAACGCGGGCCGGATGGTCGGCGGCCTCGCGTCCATCGGCCAGACCGTCTCGGCCGACGACCGCTACGACGTCCACATTGTCCGGCACACCGACAACGCGGACGGGTCGCGTCGATAACCTTCGATACTGCCAAGTAGGGCCGCGTGTAACCGCCGCGCATGTCCGACGACCACGACCACGACGACGAATCGGGACGCGTCACCGCACCCCAGCAGGAGTACAGTATGAGCCAGGTCGGCGCCGGCTTCGTCGTCCTCCTGGTCGGCGTCGCAATCGCGTATCTGCTCCCGTCGCTGGCCTGAATTTTCCTTCGAACGGGCCGTCTCCGCGAGTGTCCGGGACCGGGTACGACGCCGAATACGAGGTCGGTAGCTCGCCGCCGTTTATACGTCAGTCCGTATCAATTCTACGTCCCCAGATACCGCTACTGTCGGAATAGTGACGTTCTCGTCGCCTCTGCGTTCTACATCTGCGCGGCCACAGTCACCGTCGAATTGCCGCCGCTCGCAGTCGCGTTCCCCACGAACGACTCGTCGCCCGCGAACAGAACGGTCGTTTCCGGTGCGACCCTGTCCACACGAACGGGCCCGGGCGTATCCGTCTGCTCGAGGTAGGTGGCGACGCCGTTCTCGAACTCGGTGGCGTTGGCGGCGTCGTCCCAGCGGAGCACCCAGGCGAAGCCGGTGCTGTTCGTGCCCTCGAATTCGAGTTGTCGGTCGTTCCCCCAGCCGTCTGCCAGTTCGGCGGCCGCGGACTCGTTCAGGCCGGTCCCGAACAGCGACCGCACGAACAGTTCGCCGAACTGGCGGCGGTTCGTGTGCTCCACGTCAGTAGCCACACTGACGTCGAGCGCAGCGGGCTGCTCAGACCCCGGCGGGAGCAGGTGAATCAGTTCCTCCGTGGTCTGGGGCGGCGACTCGTACACCGCATCGAGGTCTGTCGGCGACTCGACAGTCGCGTTCACGTACCGCGCACCGAAGTAGTACGGCGCGAGCACGCGCTTGGCGGTGGACGCCGCGTTCCGGTACCTGTCTTCGATAGCTCCAGACGAATTCGGCAGATACTGGCGACGATAGCGCGTCTCGACGTAGTCAGCGCTCCCCTCGAGCACCGCCCGGTACGCGAAGCGGTCGTCCAGTGTCGGCGAATCGCCGAACGACGCCCAGAGTGACTCCGGAACGCGGTTGCGCATCTGGACCACGTGGACGTACTCGTGAGCCAGCGTGCCCTCCAGTGCGACCCGAGTATCGATGCGGTCGGCGTTCAGTTTAACGACGTTCCCGTCCGCGACGTTGGGGGTCACGCCCCTCCCGAGAAGCGGTTCCGGCGGTGCTTCGACGCCGAGTGCCCGGTCGAACGGCGGCGGGTCGCTCGCCAGGCTCCCTGAGATGGACTCGAGTCTGACCGTCAGTGGCTTCCCCACGTCGACGCCGCGCATCGACTCGACGCGCGCCCACACGCCGTCGGGGTCGTACGGAAGGCTTCCGCCCTCGACGCTGATTGTGCGCGGCGATTCGGTCGTCCGAGAGGACGTATCTGGAGAGCGAGTCGACTCCGTGGACGGCTCGGCCGTCTTCGTCGGCGAGGTCGATTGAACAGTCGATGCGGGTTCTCGAGTCTCCGCACTGTCAGCAGGCAGTCCCTGACAGCCAGCGACAACGAGGAGGAGACAGCACGCAACCGCGGCCAGTCGCATACAGGTCGATTATTCCGTACAACTATAGAATGTTCGGAAACAGTGAGCGAACTCAGTCGAGTTCGCGCTGGATGACGTCGCGTGCGTCCCGGACGTCCTCGTACTGGTAGTCGACCATCTCGCTGGCGACCGTCAACGAGAGCACGCCGTCCGTCGTCGCCTCGCCGAGATCGACGACCGGCACGTCGGTGGCCTCGCGAAGCGCGTCAGGCGCAGTGGTCTCGACGACGGCGCGACCGGGCGCCTCCGAGAAGAGCGCGCCGATACTCGGTACGTCGGCGTCCACGCCGGCGTCCTCGTTCACCATCTCGGCGAGCGTGACCGCGAGACCGCCGTCGCTGACGTCGTGGACGGCGAGCGTGGCGTCGTGGTTGGCGGCAGAGCGCACGGCCGCGACGGTCGAGTCGTCCACGTCCGGGTAGACGTCGCTCCCGTCGAACTGCGCGAGGTACTCCGAACCACCGAGGGTCTCGTCGTGCCCGCCCACGAGCACGAGCGTCCCCTCGCCGGTGACCGCCGAATCAGGGGCGTCGTAGCCGTGGCGGACGCCGAGCATCGCGAGCGTCGGCGTCGGCGGCACCGGGCCGGTCGCGGAGTCGTTGTAGAGGCTGACGTTCCCGCCGACCACCGGAACGTCCATCGCGCGGCAGCCGTCAGCGAGGCC
>NZ_WUUU01000160.1 GCF_009831555.1 Halobacterium bonnevillei
GTCGGCGTCCATGTGCGGGAGGGCCTCGCGGACCGCGGCGAACACGCCCCGGACGTTCGTCCGCATCGTGTCGTCGAACGCGCTGTATGACTCCTCGGGGAGCGGCGTCGCCCCGGCGTCGCCGTGGTAGACTGCCGCGCAGGGCACGACGACGTCGATGCCGGACTGCGTCCCCCGCCTTCGACGCCTGCTCCATCAGTCGCTCGAGTTCGAACTCGTCGCGGACGTCCGTCCGCAGCGACTCGCCGCCGAGTTCGTCGGCCAGCGCCTCGATCGCGTCGCGGTCCCGGCCGCCCAGCACGACCGTCGCGCCGTCGTCGGCGAACGCTCGCGCGACCGCTTCGCCGAGGCCGCCCGCCGCGCCAGTCACCGCTACCGTAGTCTCCATGTTCGCTCGGTGGGCCGGGAGCGCCTAAAGGCCCCGGCATTCCGCCGACTCCGTCTCCCTCGTTCAGCCGGTCAGGACGGTTTCAGTGAGGTCGCCCAGCGGCTCCGTGACGTCGAATTCGGGCGTCTGGACGCGAATCGGAGCGTCGTCTGTGACGTCGTAGAACTTGAGGTGGAGCGCGAACGCGCCGTCGTCGCCGATAGGTGCGGCCTCTTGCTGGCCCGAGGCCTCGTGGGTCGCCCACGCGTACTCGCCGGCGTGCGCCGAGTCGACCTCCCCCTCGACGACGGCTTCCTGGGGCGCCGAGAAGTTCGTGCCGCGCATCGCGAAGTCGTTGTTCAGCCACGGCCCGAACCCCTCGTCGATGACGTAGACGTCCGTGTAGCCCGCCTTCTGGAGGCCGGCCGCCCGGATGGACGAGAGGTGGTGGGGACAGCCACAGTAGCAGACGATGCGGTCGTCCTCCGCCCAGCCGTCGATGCCGCCGCCCTCGGAGCCCCGCTGAGCGGGGCTGCTGACCGCGCCGTACACGTGAGCCTGCTCGTACGCTTCGAGGCTGCGCGCGTCCACGAAGCGCGCCTCGCTGCGCTGATGCCAGTACCGGGTCACCTCGATGGGCGCGAGCGCGACCTGTTCGTCGTTCGTAGTCGTGGTCCCGAATCGGGACGTGTCGATGGACCGTTCCTCGGGCGGGTCCTCGCGTTCCGGGGGGTAGCCGTCCCCGGGGTCGTCGTCCTCGGGGAGGGGCTTGTTCGCGTGGAACGACGCGTCGAGAGTTCCGGGGTGGTCGACGCTCGACGACGAGCCGAAGAGGCTCGCACAGCCTGCGAGTGCGGCGAGCGACCCGGTGGCGCCCGCGGCGAGGAACGCGCGACGGTGCATGTCCCACAGTTGGTGCGGCGCAAGTAAGGGCTGTCGCTGTCCGACCCCGCGACCGTCCCGGGGAGTCCGGCCGACGCGCACGACCGACGGACTGCGGGCCCGGCCCGCGCAGTTGCAGCGGCTGCGACCACTGGAAAGCACTCATAGTCGTGCCTGCGGTAGCTGGGGCCACGATGGGCCTACGAAGCCGCCTCTGGACCGGCATCACCCTCGCACGGGACAGCGTCACCCTCCTCCGCGACCACCCCTCGCTGCTGTGGTTCCCCGTCGCCGCGGGCGCAGGCGGCATCGCATTCTTCCTGCTGGCGGCCGGCGGCGCGCTCGGCCTCCTGCCGCTGGCCGCGCTCGTGGACGCGCCGGAGGCGCTCCTGTACGTCGGCGCTGCGGTCGGGTACTTCGGCGCGTCGTTCGTCGCCGTGTTGTTCACCGCGGGACTGATGTTCGCGACGCGGGACGTGATGGAGGGCCGCGACCCGAGCGTCCGCGGCGGCCTCGCGACGGCCTGGGAGCACAAGTCGACGCTGTTCGCCTGGGCGGTCGTCAGTACACTCGTCGGGCTGGTCGTGCGCGGCCTCCAGGAGTCCGACAACCTCGCGGGCGTCATCGCGGGCACCCTGTTGAGCATGTCATGGGCAGTGATCACGTACTTCGTCGTCCCGGTTGCCATCTTCGAAGGCGAGGACATCCGCGGCGTGTTCGGCCGCAGCGTCGGCATCGTGCGAGACACCTGGGGCGAGTCGCTGGGCGCGGAGTTCGGACTCGGGTTCGTCCACGGCATCCTCTTCCTCGGCGTCGCCGCAGTGGCCGGACTGGTGTTCGTCGTCACGACCAACGTCGCGGCGGCCGTCGCCGTCGGCCTGCCCCTGGCCGTCCTCGCGTTCGTCGTCGGAGCGACGCTGAACGGCATCGCGAAGGTCGCACTCTACGAGTACGCCACGACCGGCGAACCGCCGAACTACTTCGAGAACGTCGATTTCGACGTCGGCGGCGACGACCGCAGGCGGCCCACGTCCCCGACGAATCGCCCGCGCGGCGGCATCTGAGTGCCGCCGGGACTGTGGAACCACAACTGGACGAACATCGGTTCACGCCACAGACTGACCGCAGTACGCGCACAGACCGACAGCAGTACGCGGTCCACCACGAAACGACTTTAGTGCCGTTCGAGCAACACACAGCCGTGACCTACGACGCAGTCGTCTTCGACAACGACGGCGTGCTCACGCACCCGACGCCCATCGACGTGCTCCGCGAAGCGACCGTCGACGGGTTCGCCGCCGTCGGCGTCGACGACCCCGACCCCGACCACGTCGACCGGATGACCCTCCACGTGACGCCCGAGGACCTGCAGGCCGCCAGCGACGCGTACGGCGTCGACCCCGAGGCGCTGTGGCGCCAGCGCGACATGGCGTTCTCGGAGAGACAGGTCGCGGACATGCGGAACGGCCGCAAACCCCTCTACGAGGACTACGACGCGGTGCGTGGCCTCGACGTCCCGCGGGGCATCGTCTCCACGAACCAGCACCGCACCATCGAGGAGATCCTGGACTTCCACGGCATCCGCGGGGACTTCAACGCGTACTACGGCCGCGAGATGGAGCCGGCGAGCCTCCGTCGGAAGAAACCGAACGCCCACTACCTTGATCGCGCACTCGCGGACCTCGAGGCCGACCCGGGGCGCACGCTGTTCGTCGGGGACAGCAACAGCGACCTGGAAGCCGCGGCGAACGCGGGCACCGACGCGGCGTTCCTCTGGCGGGACCACCGCGAGGACTACGACCTCTCGGCGACCCCCGACCACGAACTCGACACGCTGCACGACCTCCACGACATCGCGTAGCCGGCTCCGGACTCCGGCATCGACTGGGCGGACCTGTCGTGTGAACGACCCACAGACGGCGCCCAGGTAGCAACCCGTTTATCCCGCGGTCCCGTTCGTTCGGCAATGAGTTACCGGATTGGGCTCGTGGGCAAGCCCAGCGTGGGGAAGTCCACGTTCTTCAACGCGGCGACGATGAACGACGTGCCCGAGGGCGCGTACCCGTTCACGACAATCGACCCGGCGGTCGGCGAGGCGTACGTGCGCGTGGACTGTGCGGCACCGGAGTTCGGCGAGACCTGCACGCCGTCGACGGGCTACTGCGACGACGGCACGCGGTTCGTGCCGACGAAACTCGTGGACGTCGCGGGCCTCATCCCTGGCGCCCACGAGGGCAAGGGCCTCGGCAATCAGTTCCTCACTGACCTGAACGAGGCGGACGTGCTCGTCCACGTCGTGGACTTCTCCGGGCAGACCGACATGGAGGGCGAACCCACGGAGGACCACGACCCCCGCGAGGACGTCGACTTCCTCGAGGACGAACTCGACCAGTGGTATCTCGACATCCTCGAGAAGGGCATCGAGCGCTACGAGAGCCAGCACATGGTCGAGGGCGACGTCGAGGTGGAACTCGCCGAGCAGATGAGCGCGTTCCGCACGAGCGACGAGGAGATCAAGCAGGTCATCCTGTCGCTGGACCTGGAACTGGACCCTGACACGTGGGACGCCGACGACCGCCTCGCGCTCGCCCGCGAGATCCGCAAGCGCACGAAGCCGATGGTCGTCGCCGCGAACAAGATGGACACGCCGGAAGCCCAGGCGAACTGGGAGTCCATCACCAGCGACCCGGACTACGACCACCTGTCGTTCGTGCCGGTGAGCGCGCACGCCGAGAAGGCGCTCAAGCAGGCCAGCGAGCAGGGCGTCGTCGACTACCGGCCGGGCGACGACGACTTCGACATCACGGGCGACGTCGGCGACGAGCAGGCCGCGGGCCTGGAGTCCATCCGCGAGTTCGTCGGCGAGTTCGGCGGCACGGGCGTCCAGCAGGCCCTGGAAGCCGCGCTGTTCGACGAACTCGGCGTGGTGCCCGTCTTCCCGGGGTCGGCGAACGGCCTCGGCACCACGGACGGCCGCGTCCTCCCCGACGTGTTCCTGCTGCCGGAGGGCGCGACGGCCGAGGAGTTCGCGTTCCACGTCCACTCCGACGTCGGCGACGGATTCCTGCACGCCAAGGACTGCCGCGTGAACCGCCAGATCAGCGCGGACCACGAACTCGACGCGCGGGACGTCGTGGAGATCATCACGACGAACTGACCCCCGTATTACTGCGGCCCTGTCACGACCGACGCGTTCAGGACCCTGGCGGTCGACGGTCCGGGCATGGCTGCGTGGCTGGTGTTGCTGGTCGCGGGACTGTTCGAGGCGGTGTGGGCCATCGGCCTCGCGTACACCGACGGGTTCACCCAGCCGGTGGCGTCGGTGGTGACGCTGGGCGCGATGGCCGTCTCCGTCTACCTGCTCGCGCAGGCCGTCCAGTCGATTCCGGTGGGGACGGCGTACGCCGTCTGGACGGGCATCGGCGCGGTGTCGACGGCGATTCTCGGCGTCTACCTGTTCGACGAGCCGGTGTCGGCGCTTCGCATCGGGTGTATCCTGCTGATCGTCGTGGGCATCGGGGGCCTCCAGGTGACCAGCGGAGCGCACGCGTAACCGCCCTCAGAGGACCGCACCGGACTGCAGGACGGCGATGAAAAGCGTCAGCAGCGGGATGCTCAGCAGCGTCGTGACGAGCACGCACGTGGAGACGTACTCGGGGACCGTGACGCCGCCAGAGCGGGTGTCCGCGGCGAACTCCGTGACGAGGATGACGGGCGTGACGGCCGCGGGCATCGCGGTTTCGAGCACGAACACGCGAGCGACGGTCGGGTTCTGGAAGCCGAGTGCGAGCGCGACGCCGAGACCGACCAGCGGCGCGATCCCGAGGCGCAGCGCGGTCGCGCTCCACGACCGGGCGACGGCCGCGCCGGTGTCGGTGCGCGCGAGGTGGATCCCGAGCACGAGCAACATCACGGGGATGGAGGCGTTGCCGACGAGCTTCAGCGCCTCCATGCCGGCGCTCCCCGTGGCTGGGACGACGTCGAGCGCGCGGGCGCCGAGCGCCGCCAGCACCGCGTACACGAGCGGGAGCGCGAACACTCTGCGCACGCCGACGGCGCCAGCCTCGCCGCCGCTGCGGGACGCGGCGTAGACGCCGACGGTGTACACGAGCACGGACTGCACGGACAGGAACACGACCGCGGTCTGGCGGCCGACGTCCCCGAACGCGAAGTCCGAGACGGGGATGCCGAGGTTGCCGGCGTTCGAGAAGATGGCGACGAGCACGAGCGCGCTCAGAATCGGTTCGGTCTCGCCGACGACGCGCCCGAACGCCTCGGCGACCGCCCACATCGCGAGCGTGAACGCAACGATGCCGACGGTGAGGCGGACGAGCGTCGTCGACCCGAGTTCCGTGACCGCGAGGCTGTGGAACACGAGCGCTGGCGCGAACACGTACACGACGACGGTGTTCAGCGGCCGCGGGTCGACCCCGCGGGTGACCGAGAGGAGGTAGCCGATGGCGGCGATGGCGACAGTCGGTCCGACCGCGCCCAGGAAGATGCCGGCGACGTCGACCATCAGTACCGCGCCTCTGGCTGGTGGCGGCGGTCAGCGGGCGACGACGCGGCGCTGGCGTGGGCGGAGTGCACTGTGTCGTGTGGGGAGTCGCGGGAGTGGCGTAATTTCGTTACGGCAGCGGAAAGGAAGCCCGTAGGAGTGAGAACGGCGGTGGCTAGACGAGGAGCCGGACGGCGTCGTCGTCGACGGTCGCAACGAGGCGGTCCGGAAGGGCGACGCGGTCGCTGTCGGCGTCCCATCCGAGCACCTCGAGGGTCTCGGGGGGCGCGTTGGGGTCGACGGAGACGTATCGCGCGTCGTCGGCGGTTTCGGTGACGGTGCCGACGCGGGCGCCGTCGCTATCGAGGAGGGGCGTGCCGGCGGAGCGGGAGGCGGGGTCGACGCTGAGGATTCTGAGCACGGTCACGAGTCGAAGACGACGTCGCGGACGGCGACGTCCGTGACTTCCGGGGTGCCGTCGGGGCCGCGGGCCCACGACAGGTCGGGGCGGACGTCGTAGGTTTCGCTGCCGGCGTCGAGTTCGAGCGTGGCGGTTTCGCCCTCGGCGAACCGGCGGGCGACGTCCGCGCGGGCGCCGTCCGCGAACTGGTTCATGTTCTCGGTGCCTTTGCCGGAGCGGACGGCGACGACGTCGACCTCGAGACCGTCCGGGCCGGTGTGGAGCGCGACCCTGAGGGGGACGCGTTCGCCGTCGCTGTCGCCGAGCACGAGCACGGCGTTCTCGGCGTCCTCGAGGCGGTCGATTTCGTCGTCGAGCGTCTCGCCGACGAACCCGGGGACAGAGTCGGAAACCGAGGACAGCACCTGCTGCGCGATGCGTTCGCCGAAGTCCGGGTCGAACGGCGTCGGGTCCTCCCGCGTGCGGTTGCGGGTCTCGGATCCCCGGCGGCCGTCGCGGTCGTCG
>NZ_WUUU01000161.1 GCF_009831555.1 Halobacterium bonnevillei
CGACAGGAACAGGCCACGTCGGCACTGCCAGTTCCTGGCCGCTGGCGTCCCGGAGGCTGCCGCCGTGCGCTGCGGCGACGCCGCAGACGGCCGCGAGTCCGAGCAGGGCGCCGAGCGTCCGCGCGCCGCGTCGAGACATACCTGGTCGTACCACCCCACCTCCTGTCAGGATTGCGGTACGGCGGCGGCGCGAGCGGAGTTGGATGCCTTTTTAGTACTCGCCCTGCAACCGGCTGGTATGACTGTCACGGACGATTCGACGGAGGACCACGGCCACCACCTGCCGGCCGTGGAGGACTGGCCGAAGGGCTTCGGCGAGGCCAGCTGGTGGCCGTTCGTCACCGCCATCGGCGCCGCGGGGTTCTACATCGGCGCCGCGCTGTACGTGCTCGCCGAAAGCGACTCGTTGGACCTGGTCGGGCCGATGGTCGGGCCCGCCGTCTTCGTGGGGAGCACGTTCGTCTTCCTCGCCGGGCTCTACGGCTGGGTGTACCACGCCTTCGTGAAGCACTTCTGGACGCGGGAGACGTCGGGCGGCGAGGGCTTACGCTGGGGGATGCTGCTGTTCCTCGGCTCCGAGATCGCGACGTTCGGCGCCGGGTTCACGTACTACTTCTTCATCCGCGCTGGCGCGCAGTGGTCCGAAGCCGTCCAGCACGTCCCCGAAGGCTTCCTCGGCGCACTGGTCATCGCGAACACGCTCATCCTCGTCGCGTCCAGTGTGACGCTGCACTTCGCGCACGTCGCGCTCCGGAACGGCAACCGGTCGCGGTTCCTCGGCCTGCTGGCGACGACGCTCCTGCTCGGCGTCGTGTTCATCGGCGGCCAGGTGTACGAGTACTACGAGTTCATCGTCCACGAGGGGCTGACGCTCTCCGGCGGCGTCTTCGAAAGCGCGTTCTTCGGTCTCACGGGGCTGCACGGCCTCCACGTCTCGCTGGGCGCGGTGCTCATCGCCATCGTACTGGTTCGCGCGCTCAAGGGCCAGTACTCCGCCGACCGGCACACGTCCGTGACGACCGTCTCGATGTACTGGCACTTCGTCGACGCCGTCTGGATTCTCCTCGTCGTCGCGCTGTACGCCGGCGCCGTCGTCTAACCCGGCGCTCGCATTCGCAACGCCGCGCTTTTTCCTGCCGACCGCGAACGTCGTTCCATGAGTGTCGACATCGACCGGCTGCGCGAGCGCATCGACGCGCCGGTCGTCCACCACGAGTCCATTCCCAGCACGAACGACGTCGCCCGCGCGGAGGGTCGCGACGGCAGTCCGCACGGCACGTTCGTCGTCGCAGACGAACAGACCGCGGGCCGCGGCCGAACCGGGAACGTGTGGGCGTCGCCACCGGGCGGCGTCTGGTCGAGCACGCTCGTCCGCCCCGACTTCGACGCCAGCCACGTCGCCGACTCACGTTCGCGGGCGGCCTCGCCGCCGCCGAAACCGTCGAGGCGTTCGGCGTGGACGCGCGACTGAAGTGGCCAAACGACGTCGTCGTGGACGCGGCTGCCGGCGAGCCACGGCGGAAGCTCTGCGGTATCCTGACGGAAGCCGTCGTCGACGAGGTGCCCATCGCCGGCAAACCGGTCGACGAGGTGCTCCCGGGCACGGACCCGGCCGACGCCGACCTCTCGTTCGCGGTCCTGGGCATCGGTGTGAACGCCGACCTCGACCCCGCCGACCTCGACGTCGACAGGGACGTCACAACGCTCCGGCGGGAGGTCGACGACGTCGACGCGACAGAGGTCGCAGCGACGCTCTACGACCGACTCCTCGAGTGGGTCGGCCGCGTCGAGACCGAGGACGGGTTCGGCGCCGCCCTCGACGAGTGGCGGACGCGGAGTGCAACCCTCGGCGAACGCGTACGCGTCGACACCCGGGACGGCGAGGCGGTCGTCGGGACCGCTGACGGCGTGACGTCGCGCGGGGCACTCGTCGTTGATACCGGTGACGACCGCGTGGAAGTCACCGAAGGCGAGTGCTCGCGCCTCAGGCGGACGTAACAGGACTGCGGACAGCGTGGCCGCAAGCGAACGTACCGATGCCGTCGAAAGCAGGGCCACCAGCGACGTCGGGACCACTATCGAGAGTACGCTACGGAACGGACGAAACGCGTAAAAACGGGGTTCTCAGCGACGGACTATTAGCGTCTCCGACTCAGACGCTCGTGTTCTCGGGGTCCTCGGTCCACTCCTCGTAGGTGTCCTGGTCGACGACGACGATCTCACCGAGCATCTCCGAGTGGCCCTGACCACAGAACTCCGCGCAGTAGAGCTGGTACGTGCCTTCCTCGGTGACTTCCGTGATGAGGTAGTTGGTCTGCCCGGGGACGGCGTCGGCCTTCAGGCCGATTTCGGGCGCGTGGAACGCGTGAATCACGTCAGCGGCGTGCGTCCTGATGACGAGTTGCGTGTCCACGGGGACGACCATCGGTTGGTTCCCGTAGTCGATGCCGGACGTCGCTGACCCGGAACTCACCGCGAGGTCCTCCTCCGGGTACTCGTAGTTCCAGTACCACTGGACGCCCTCCACGTCGACGACGACGGTTTCGTCCTCGGCGATCGCTTCCTGGGCGTCGGCCTGCGTCGCGGTGACGGATGGCTGCGCCATCACGCCGTAGGCGGCGACGCCGACGAACAGGAGCACGACGGCCGTCGCGACGGTCCAGGTGATTTCCAGCCGGCGGTTCTCCTTCGTCGGTTTCGCCTCGTCGTTGTTCCGGAACTTCCACACAGTGTAGACGAGGATGCCCTCCACGAGGAGCGTGATCGGGAGCGCAGCCGCGAGCAGCATCGAGTTCAGGTCGCGGATGAGCTGTTCGGTCACCGACTGGTACTGCGCGGCGGCGACCGGGTCCACGAAGGCTGCGAGGAAGCCGACGGCGGCGACGAGAACGGGTACGAGCCGCTTGCCTCTCATGCTACCGCGACGGTTCGGCTCGGTTCCATAAATAGGTGCTGAAAGCGCCCGTCGGCGAGTCGGATAGGCTAAGTGGGACCGGTCGTAACCCCCCGGTGAGAGCAGTTCGTGACCCCAACCAAACCCGACCGGTTCACAGCGGTGCTCGCGGCGGCCGCGATGGGCGTCTACGCCCTCCTGGTCGTCGGCGCGACGTCCGCGTTGACGAACGCGTCGAGCGCCTGCCGCTCGTGGCCGGCCTGTGACGGACGCTGGTACGCCGTCGACTCGCTGTCGCTCGCCGTCGTCTGGGGACACCGCACGCTGGCCGTCGTGACTGGCGTCCTCGTCGTCACCGCCGCGGTGATGGCGTGGCGCCGCGGCGCGTCCCGGCGGGTCCGCACGGCCATCACTGTCGCAATCGCCGCCTACCCGGTCCAGGTGGGCGTCGGCGCCCTCACCGCAACGTCGGGGTCGTCGGCCGCGCTGGCCGGCGCACACCTCGCGCTGGGCGTCCTCATCTTCGCGGGCCTCGTCGCCGCGCTGGCGTGGACGCTCGAGACCGAGACCGCACACTTGCCGTCCGGAGAGTGGGAGGGCGAGCCGAAAGGCGACGACGGCGACAGTTCCGTGCCGTCGACCGGTCCGATGGCGACACTCTACGCGTACTTCCGCCTGACGAAGCCGCGGCTGATGTGGCTGCTGTGCCTCGTGGCTGCGGCGGGGATGGCGCTGGCGGCAGGACCGAGCCTCCGCACGGAAACAGTCGCCGCGACGCTCGGCGGCGGCGTGCTCGCCATCGGCGCGTCGGGGACGTTCAACCACGTCCTCGAGCGCGAGAAGGACAAGAAGATGTCGCGCACCGACGACCGGCCGCTGGCAACCGACCGCATCCCGAAGCGGAACGCGCTCGCGTTCGGGTTCACGCTCGCGGCGGCGTCGCTGGTCGCGTTCTACAGCGTGAACGCCCTGACGGCGCTGCTGGGGCTCACCGCCATCATCTTCTACTCGGTGATCTACACGCTCGTCTTGAAGCCCAACACCCGTCAGAGCACGGTCATCGGCGGCGCGGCGGGCGCGCTCCCCGCGCTCATCGGGTGGGCCGCGGTCACCGGCGAAGTGGGCGTCGCGGGCCTCGCGCTCGCGGCGGTCATCTTCCTATGGACGCCGGCACACTTCTACAACCTCGCGCTCGCGTACAAGGACGACTACGAGCGCGGCGGCTTCCCGCTGATGCCCGTCGTCAGCGGTGAAGCCACCACGCGCAAGCACATCGTCTACTACCTCGGCGCGACGCTCGTCTCCGCGATGGTGCTCGCTGCGCTCGCGGGTCTCGGCATTCTGTACGCCGCGACGACGGTGGTCTTCGGCGGCGTGTTCCTCTACGCGACCGTGCGCCTGCACCGCGAGCGCGACCGGCCGGCGGCGATGCGCGCGTTCCACGCGTCGAACGCCTATCTCGGCTGCCTCCTGGTCGCCGTCGTCGTGGACGCGATGGTGGTCTGAGATGGGGGCGTCGGCGTCCCTCTCGCCGGGCCGGTTCCGGCCGGCGAAGGCGACGCTGCTGTACGGCGCGCTCCTCGTGAACGGCGAACTCGCGCTCGTGCTCCTGTACTTCGCGCTGTCGTCGTCCGTCCCGACCGACCCGGTGTTCCTGGCGTACCCGTTCGTCTGGATCAACGCCGCCGTCTGGGGCGTCTCCAGGGTCGACCTGCCGGCGGCGTCGGGGCGTCAGCGCCTGCTGGCGGCGGGCGTAGCCATCGCCTACTTCCTGCTGTTGGGCGGGCTGGGCGGCCTCTACATGCTGCACGGCGACGGCCTTGGCACCCGAATTTCGTGGATGGCGCCCGGCTGGGGGCCGACGCTGGTGTACAGCGGCACCGCGGTCACGGTGAGCCTGTTCCCGTACAAGGTCGTCGGCTTCGGCGCGCTGGCGTACCTCGTCGCAGTGACCGTCCTCGACGCCGCCAGAACCGGGGTCGCGGGCGTGCTCGGGCTGTTCTCCTGCGTGAGTTGCACGTGGCCGGTGGCGGCGACGCTGCTCACAGGGGTTTTCGGGAGCGCATCGGCGGTCACCGCCGTCTCCCAGAACCAGCCGTACGCGCTCGCGACGGCCGTGTTCGTCTCCTCGGTGCTGTTGCTCGTCTGGCGCCCGACGCAGTAGGCGTCGGCGCGGCGGGAGACCCCCGATAGCTATCGCATCAGGGAGAGGAGCTCTCTGGCGTCTTCCAGTTGCTTCTGCCGGAGCTCCTCCCCGATTGAGGGGGCGTCCAGGCCTTCGAGCGCGTTGAGCGCGCGGTCGATGCCGTGGATGCTCTCGACGAGTCGTTCGCCCTCCTGCCGGGTGACGTCCTCACGCTCGAGTCGCTGCTTCCGTTCGAGGCGCTCCCGTCTGAGTTCCGTTTTGACCGCCTCGACGCGTTCGCGCTCGCGTTCGGGGATTGCGTCGAGTCGCTTGCACTCGAAGACGAACTCCTTCACGTCGATAGTGGTCCCCTGGACGGTCAGCTCGTCGGGAATCTCTCGTCCCACGGTCCCTGCGGGCCGACGGAGCTTCTCGAGGAGTTGTCGGCGCTCGCGGTCGTCCATGGTGTCGTATCAGTATGTCCTCCCCACGGCGACAAAAGCGTTTGGAGCACCGAGTTACCCTGATATATCCTACACTAATGGTTATCCCCGGCGGACCGCACTCTCCGGTAATGCGTGGCGGCGCGTCTGACTCTCTGGCAGTCTTCGACGTAGCGAGCAACGCCACCAGGGTCGAGATTCTCGAGGCACTCGCGAACGCCTACAGCGACGACTCGACCGACCCCTGGGTCGGGTCGAAGAATCCGCAGGAACGGCCATGCGTCGTCCGCGTTCCACAGCGCTTTATTCGACTCGCCCTAATCCGAGCGCATGGACCCGGTACTCGTCGCCGAGGACGTACACAAGCGATACGGCGACACCGCTGCCCTCGACGGCGTCTCGCTGTCCGTGGAAGCTGGCGAGGTGTTCGCGCTCGTCGGCCCGAACGGCGCGGGCAAGACGACGCTCGTGCGCTGCCTGACCGGGACGACGACGCCCGATTCGGGGACTGTACAGCTGCTCGGGGCCCGCCCGGCCGAGACCAACGAGCAGCGCGTCGGCCTGCTCCCCCAGGACTTCTCGCCGCCGGACCGCCTGACCGCACAGGAACTGGTGGCGTACTACGCGGGCCTGTACGACGACGCCCGCGACGCAGACGCGGTGCTCTCGGACGTCGGCCTCGACCCCGGGACGGACACCTGGTACGGCGACCTCTCGGGCGGCGAACAGCGGCGTGCGTGCGTCGCGGCGGCGCTCGTGAACGACCCGGACGTCCTGTTCCTGGACGAACCGACGACGGCCGTCGACCCGGCGGGGCGGCGTGCGCTCTGGCGGGTGTTCGAACGCCTCGCAGCGGACGGCACCACCATCTTCCTCACTACGCACGACATGGCGGAAGCCGAACGGCTCGCGGACCGCGTCGCACTGCTCACCGCCGGCGCTGTCGCGGCGACGGGGACCCCCCGCGAACTCGTCGACGCCCACGGCGGCCCGACGCGACTCGTCGTCGACCCGGCGACGTCCCTGGACCCTGGCGACACCGTCGACGTCCCGGGCTTCGAGCCGACGGTCACCAGCGAGGGGGTCGTCTTCGCGG
>NZ_WUUU01000162.1 GCF_009831555.1 Halobacterium bonnevillei
CCGGGCCGGGAATCGCGCGGTCGACGACCCGGCCGACCGCGGGCGGGTCGCGGTTGCGCCACCAGTTGAACGCGCGGTTCAGCAGCCGCAATCGACGCAGCCCAACTGAGTGCAGCGGCGACAGACCGAGGGCCTGGCGGCGCTCTATCGCCGCCTCGGCCTCCGGATGCAGGTCGGCAGCCATACGACAGTATCGCGTCGACACGGGCAAAAAGCCAGGTGCTGCCGGAGCCGCCCGGACGACAGACCCAGACGAGATTTATCAGTTAGTCCGCCGACACTCCGGTATGGTCGCGGCCACCAAACCGTCCGACCCCGACGAACCCGCGAGCGTGGACGGGGGGACGTCCGGCGAACGGCGCGTCGTCCTCGCGGACGTCGAGCTGTCGCGCGCGCTCACCGTCCAGTGCTGTTCGTCGGCGTCGCCGTCGCCACGCTCGGCGCACTCCCTCGCGCTCGGCCTGTTCGGTCCGTTCGTCCTCGACGCGCTGGGCGTCGACTCACTGACCGTCGGCGACCCCGACTCGCTCTGGTACCTGTTCTCCTTCCAGTCGTCGCCGACGGAGATATCGTACGCCGTCGGCCCCGCGGTCCTCGCGGCCGGCGGCGCGCTCGGACTCGCGTCCGGCCTCCTGCGGAACTATCGTCGGCACGCCCGCCGGGAATGACGCCTATTCGGCGACGTCCGCGGGCTCGGCGTCCGCGAGGTCGCGGAGTCGACCGGGGTCGATGGGCCAGACGGCGTCGGGCGTGCCAGCGGCCGCCCACACTTCCTCGTGGTCGAGGAGCGACCGGTCCAGCAGGACGGGGACGTCCGTCGCGTGGCAGATGGGCGGGACGCCGCCGATGCTCCACCCGGTCGCCTCCTTCACTTCGTCGGCCTCCGCCATCCGGGCGTCGGTGGCGTCCTGGTAGACCGCGACCTTGTCGAGGTCCACGCGGTTCGCGCCGCTGGTCACCACCACCACGGGGTCGTCGTCGGTGACGACGACGATGCTGGACGCGATCTGCGCGACGTCACAACCGATGGCGTCCGCGGCGTCGGCCGCCGTCTTCGTGCCGTTCTCGAACTCGTGGACGTCCACCGCCACGCCGTACTCCTCGCGCGCCCGTTCGACGAATTCGGCTGCCCGCTCGTGCATGCTCGTCGCTCACACGGCCCGGCGAGAAAGGTGTGTCGCTCGCTGCAGTTTCGAGTGTCGAGGAGGGGCGGATTCTTCCCTGTGAGCGCGATAGGACGCGTATGCCTCCGGAGTCAGGGTCGGTGCTCGCCCGGTTGCTGCCCGTCGCCGGGACGGCCTACCTGGTCTACCTCGCGAGCCAGCCGCCGCCGGCGCGCTGGGTCGGCCTCGGGTGTCTGGCCGTCGTCGCGCCGTTCCTGTCGGGGTGGGTGCTCGGGAACGTATTCGGCGTCGGGCCGTGGGCGGACGGCGGGCCAGGCTGAGTCGCGCGCGTGGCCAATTCCGCCGGTGCGGGGTATTCTTATGGGGTTCGCCGACCTCCGGCCAACCATGGCTATCGAGAACGTACTGCTGGCGGTCGGCCCGAGCGACGACGAACGGATCGAACCGCTGGCGCGGACGACCATCGACATCGCGGGGCCGGCCGGCGCCACAGTCACACTCGCACACGTGTTCACCGACGACGAGTACGACGACGCCCGCGGGAGCCTCGACCTCTCGTCGTCCGACGACGTGACGCCGGACGCAGTGGCGCGACGACACGCGACGATCCGGGACCTCGCCGACAGACTCGAGGACGCGAACGTCGGCTACAGCATCGCCGGGAGCGTCGGCGAGCACGGCGAGAACATCGTCTCCCTGGCCGACGACGTGAACGCGGACATCGCCATCGTCGGCGGCCGGAAGCGCTCCCCGACGGGGAAAGCCGTCTTCGGGAGCACCGCGCAGACCGTCCTGTTGTCCGCGCCGTGTCCCGTGACGTTCGTGCGCAGCGACCACTGAGACCGACGCCGAACTGACACAGAGATACGTGACCGCCGAAGACAGCTCGATCTGACCCAGATGGACGCTACCGCCGAAGACGGCCACGGTGGACTTGTCGTCGCGAACCTCGTCGCGGGTGAGTCGGTCCTGGCGGCATCGGGCGCGCTCGTCGACCACACGGGGAACGTTCGCGTTGAACGCGCCCGCGACGTCGTGTTCCGGTCGGTGGCGAACGCCGCCGGACAGCGACAGCGCACTCCCGTTCGCGTGACCGCGGACGCGGAGGCGACGGTTCGGTTCGCGCCGCCCCACCACGGGAGCGTCGTCGCCGTCCCGCTCGAGGGGGACGGCATCGCGGCGACCAGGGACGCGTTCGTCGCCACCGACAGCGGCGTTCGCGTGGGCGCGGACCGCGTGGGGGAGCGCCGGCGCGCGGCAGCGGCTCTTCCTTGCGACGCTCGCGGGCACGGGACGGCGTACGTGGCCGGTCGCGGCAGGGTCGACCAGGTGAGAGTGCCGGAGGGCGACAGCCACGTGGTCTCGGCGGCGCACGTCGTCGCCTTCGACGCGAACGGGTCCATCAGCGTCGAGCGCTCCAGCGCCATCGAGGACACGCCGCCCGCCTGCCGGTTTCGGGGCCCGACGACGGTCTGGGTCGCGACGCGGCCGTCGCCGCGGTTCACGCAGTAGCGGACGCAGCGGCCACAGCGGTCGCAGAATCGGACGTCGTCCGACAGGTTGCGAACTAACACGGCTTCGAGTGAAAACTGTGCAGTTAAGTGGACGGACCGACGCACTCACAGTAGATGCCGTACTTCGTCGGCGTTGACCTCGGCGCGACCAACGTCCGCGCCGCAGTCGCGGACGGCGACGCCACCATCGTCGCCAGCGACAAGCGGCCGACGCCCCGCGGCCCGACGGGCATCCAGGTCACGGAAGCCGTCCTCGACACCATCCGGGCCGCCTGCGAGAGCGCGGGCGTCGCGCCCGGCGACGTCGCAGCGGCGGGCATCGGGAGCATCGGGCCGCTGGACCTCGCCGACGGCGTCGTCAACGGCCCCGCGAACCTGCCGGACTCCGTCGGCACCGTGCCGCTGGTCGGTCCCGTCTCGAAGCTCGTCGACACCGGCGACGTCTACCTCCACAACGACACCGTCGCCGGCGTCATCGGCGAGCGCTACCACGCCGACCGCAACCCCGACGACATGGCCTACGTCACCATCTCCTCGGGCATCGGCGCGGGCGTCGCCGTCGACGGGAACGTCCTCACCGGGTGGGACGGGAACGCCGGCGAACTCGGCCACATGGTCGTCGACCCGCAGGGCCGACGGACGTGCGGCTGTGGCCGCGACGGCCACTGGGAGGCGTACTGTTCCGGGGAGAACATCCCCGAGTACGCGCAGATGCTCGCCGCGGACGGCGACGTCGACACCGCGCTGCCCCTTGAGGACGCCGAGTTCTCCGCGAAGCACGTCTTCGAGCACGCCGACGACGACGAGTTCGCCGCCTACGTCGTCGACCAGGTCGGGTTCTGGAACGCCGTCGGCATCACGAACCTCGTGCAGGCGTACGCGCCACTGGTCGTCTACGTCGGCGGCGCCGTCGCGCTCAACAACCCGGAGAAGGTGCTCGACCCCGTCCGCGAGCACCTCGACACGGCCGTGTTCAACAACGTCCCCGAACTCCGGTTGACCTCGCTGGGCGACGACGTCGTGCTCCGGGGCGCCGTCGCGTCCGCGCTCACCGGCGGCACGGGCGACCGCTCGCGGTCGTAACGGCGCCGAATTCGCCGCGAGCGAATCGTCGCAGGACTTTTCGGGCCTACTCGCGGAGAGACGTGTATGCGACGACGAGACGTCCTGCGGTCGGCCGCCGCCGCAGCAGCCCTCCCGCTAGCGAGTACCGCCGTCACAGCCACCAGCAGCCAGGACGCCTACGCGCCCCTCGGCGTGGTGGGCATCGAAGGCACGAAGGAGGTGGTCATCGACGACGCCGGCGAGACGGCGTACGCCGCGACGACTGACGGCTTCGCGACCGTTGACATCGCCGACCCCGAGGCGCCCGAGTTGCTCACGGTCGAGGCACCGCTGCTCGCGGACCACGAGGACGGCGCACTCCAGATGGTCTACGACGTGAAACTCGACGGCGACACCCTCATCGTTGTCGGGCCCGCGAACGCCACCCGCCAGGAGCAGGCCCAGGGGATGGCGGTGTACGACGTCAGCGACCCCGCGACCCCCGAGCGGACCGGATTCTACGAGACGACGTTCCCGATCCACAACGCCTACCTGGCGGACGGCGTCGCGTACCTCACCGCGAACGACCAGGTGAAGAACCCGGTCGTGCTCGTGGACGTCTCCGGGGACGCAATCGAGGAACTGGCCCGGTGGTCGAACGTCGACTACGACGACGCGTGGGCGGAGGTCCACTGGTATCTGCGGTCGTGCCACGACGTCTACGTCCAGGACGACGTATTGTACGTCGCGTACTGGGACGCCGGCACGTGGCTGGTGGACGTCAGCGACCCCGCGAACCCCACACACATCACCCACTTCGGGCACTACGAGGCGTCGGACCTCCAGGACGTCGAACAGGTCGGCGTCGAGGGCCTGGGGCTCCCCGGGAACGCCCACTACGTCGCCGTCAACGACGACGCGTCCCTCCTGGCGACCGGCGCCGAGGCCTGGGACGACGACCCGGAGGACGGCGACGACGGGCAGGGCGGCATCGACATCTGGGACGTCTCGGACCCGACCGAGCCCGAGAAACTCGCGTTCGTCGCGCCGCCGCCGACACCGAACGGCACCCGGGAGGGGACGTGGACCACCTCGCACAACTTCGACTTCCACGGCGACCGCCTGTACTCGTCGTGGTACCAGGGCGGCGTGAAAGTCCACGACGTCAGCGACCCCGCGAACCCCGAGGAACTGGCGTGGTGGCGCCAGCCCGACCAGACGAGCTTCTGGACCGCCCAGTACGCCACCGATGACGCGTTCGTCGCGGGGAGCATGCTCGGCGGCGACGACTATCCCGCGGGCATCTACACGTTCCCGAACCGGGCCGGCGAGCAGGCTGACCCGCCGACTCTGGTCGAGGAATCGTCCACGGCGACGACCGAACAGCCGACCGAGGAGACGACGACCACGGCCACGACCACCGCAACGCCGACCACCACCGAGACCACGAGCGAGGCGACGACCGAAGACCCCGACGAGTCCGGCGGCGGCGCGCCCGGGTTCGGCGTACTGGCGGCGCTGTCTGGCGTCGCGGGCGCTGCACTCGCCGCGAGGCGCCGGCTGGACTGAACAGAAACTACATCATCCGTCCAGTCCCAACGGTCGGCCATGAGCGAGACAGCGGGCGCCGGGAGTCTCCACGAGCGCGTCGAAACGTGGCTCATCGGCCAGATGCCAATCATCAGGAGTCACGGCGGCACGAGCGCCGTCCGGAAAGCCGACCCGGACGCGGGCGAGGTTGTCGTGGAACTCGGCGGCGCGTGCTCGGGGTGCGGCATCAGCCCGCGGACCGCCCAGCGCATCAAGGTGGACCTCGCCGCGGAGTTCGAGGAAGTCGACGACGTCGTCGTGCGGTTCACCGACGGCGACGGCGGCGGCTGGGGCGGCGACCAGCCCGAGAGCTACATGGGCGTCGACCGCAACGAGGGCGCCGCGGCGGCCGCGGCGAGGGCAGCCCGAACTCCGACAGCCACTTCTGAGGACGCGGCGACCGACGCGGCGGCCCCCGGCCGTCAGTCGTCGTCGCTGACCGCGTTCCGCACGCGTTCGGCGACGCTCAGCGCCTCGTCCGCCAGTGCCTCGCTGACGTGCCCGGCGTCCACGCAGTCCCGGAGTTCGTCCTCGTCGACCACCTCGACGGTGCCGTCGGCGTGTTTCACGACGTCGACGTGGAGGTCGACGTACCGGACCGCGTCCGGGAACACTTCGGCCGGCGTGGAGACGTTGAGGTAGGTGCCCTTCACCTGCCCCTCGGACCCCTCGTAGATGGTCGGATACCACCAGTTCCCCTCCGTGAATCGCGTGGTGGCGACGTCGCCGCGCTCGCGTTCGACGCCGAGCGCGTCGTACGTGCCGCCCGCGGTCATCTCGCGGCGCACCGTCACGCGGCCGTTCTCGCGGTCCCGATCCGTGACCTCGCCGCGGCCGAGCGTGATGAGGCGACCGTCGGGTTTGCCGTGCCGGATGGCGACGAGGTCGCCCTCCGTCGGCCGAACTGGTCGGTGACCGCGCCGAACGGGAACGCGTCCGGGGCGGCGCCGAGCGTTTCCGCGAAGTCCACCGCGCTGCCGGCCGCGTCGCCCCCGGCCTTGATTCGGTGGTGCCCGGGGAGCGTGGTCGTGACGTCGCGGCGCGCGTCGTCGAGTTCGAACCGGGACTCGCGGCCGAACCACACCCACGTCGTCTGCTCGGGCGCGGCGACCCGGTGTGGGGCCGCGTCGCTGGGATGTGGCGCGTCCGCGACTGCTTCCTCGAGG
>NZ_WUUU01000163.1 GCF_009831555.1 Halobacterium bonnevillei
CGCCGGCTCGCCGCGTGCCGCCTACTCCATCCGGCGCCATCGTCGCCGTGAACACCGGCGACGTCGTCGCTGTCGTTGCGCGCGCCGTGCGGGACGCCGCGCTCGTGGACGACCACGCCGGGCGCGCTCACGACCGCTTCCTCGTCGCCCTGGACGACCACGACCTCGCCCTCGAGGACGTGGAACGCGTTCGTCTGGTCGGCGTGCTCGTGCGGTTCCACCTCGCCGCCCGGCCCGAGCGCGAACGCCTTCACGAGCGCGTCGCCGGAGTAGTACAGTTCCTCGGTGACGACCTCGCCGGCGTCCGGCGACAGGTCCGGATAGCAATCGAGTGACACGCCCGAACGATGGCGGGCGAACGGCTTAGAACTCGGGGTCGGAGACGTCCGTCAGAACCGTTCGTTCGGGCCGGGGTCAGTGACGGCCCCAGGGCAGTTCCCGAGGCCCGGAGCGACCGTCAGGCCAGTTCTTCGGCGACGGTCGCGGCGTCCAGCAGCGCGGGGTCGACCGCGAGGTCGAGGACGCCCTTCACGAACTCCGGCATCGAATCCGGCGAGTACGCGACTGTCTTCAGGTCGGGGTTGCGCTCCTTCGCGACCGGAATCGCGGTGGCTTCGCCGGCGTCGGTGACGACGAGCAGGTCGGCGTCGTCCACGCCCGCGTCCCGGAGGCGTTCGCCCGACGCGACGCCCTCGATTCTGGTTACTTCCACGCCCTCTGCGTCGAGGGCGTCGGCGATACCGCGGTCGGGTCCGACGACGATGGCCTTCATGCTGACTTACTCGTACTCGATGGTCGCGGGTGGTTTGTGCGTCACGTCGTAGACGACGCGTGAGACGTTGTCGATGGTGCCGGCGATGCGGGACTGCAGCTTCTGGAGTGTCTCCCACTCCAGTTCCTGGGCGCGCGCCGTCATCCCGTCGCGGGACTCCACGGAGCGCACGGCGACGACGTAGCCGTGGACGCGGTTGTCGCCCTTCACGCCGGTCGCCTTCCCGAGGACGGCGGCGAACGCCTGCCAGGGGTCGTACTCCTCGAGTTCCTCCTCGACGATGGCCGTCGACTCGCGGGCGACCTCGAGTTTCTCCGCCGTGACCTCGCCGAGCACGCGGACCGCCAGGCCCGGGCCGGGGAACGGCATGCGCTCGCTGATGATCTCCTCGAGGCCGAGGTGGCGCGCGACTTCCCGCACCTCGTCCTTGTAGAGGTCCCGCATCGGCTCCACGATGCCCTCGAAGTCCACGCGCTCCGGGAGGCCGCCGACGTTGTGGTGGGACTTGATCGTGCCCTCGCTCTCGATGCGGTCCGGGTAGATGGTGCCCTGCACGAGGTAGTCCGCGTCCACCTCGTCGGCGACCGTCTCGAACTCCCGGATGAACTGCTCGCCGATGACGTGGCGCTTCTCCTCGGGGTCGGTGACGCCCTCGAGGGCGTCCAGGAAGCGGTCCTGGGCGTCGACGATTCGGAGGGTGTCCATGAAGCTGAACACCTCCCGGATCTCGTCCGTCTCGCCCTTCCGCATCAGGCCGGTGTCGACGTAGACGGGGACGAGCTGTTCGCCGACCGCCTCGTAGGCCAGCGCCGCCGCGGTCGAGGAGTCGACGCCGCCGGACAGCGCGATGATAGCGGTGTCCTCGCCCAGCGCCTCGCTGATCTCGGCTCTGGCGTCCGTGACGAAGGATTCGACATCCACCATCAGTTGGTCACCTCCTCGGCGTCGACGCCGCTGTCACTGTCTGTGGTGCGCTCACCGTGGCCGTCGGTCTCCGTGCGGTCCAGGACGGCCTCCAGCAGGCCGACGAACGGCGGGCTCGCGCGGGTCGGCCGCGAGCGGAACTCGGGGTGGAACTGCGTCCCGAAGAAGAATGGGTGGTCGTCGTACTCCAGGATCTCCATGCGGTTGCCCGCCTTCCCGGAGAACGTGATGCCGTTCTCCGTGAGGTCGTCGATGTACTCCGGGTTGACCTCGTAGCGGTGGCGGTGGCGTTCCGTGCACGACGTGTCGCCGTAGAGGTCGTGGGCCAGCGTCCCCGCTTCGATCTCGGTCTCGTGGGCGCCCAGCCGCATCGTCCCGCCGAGGTCCTCGAGGTCGTACTGCTCGGGCAGCAGGTCGATGACGGGGTACGGCGTGTCCTCGTCGATCTCCGTGGAGTGCGCACTCTCCATCCCGAGGACGTTGCGCGCGTACTCCACGACCGCGAGCTGGAAGCCCAGACAGAGACCGAGGAACGGAACGTCGTGTTCGCGGGCGTACCGGATGGCCTCGATTTTGCCCTCCGTGCCCCGCGAGCCGAAGCCGCCCGGGACCACGATGCCGTCGGCCTCCTGCAGGCGGTCCTCGTGGTGGTCCTGCATCTCCTCGGAGTCCACCCAGAGGGGGTTCACGTCGACGTTCTTCTCCAGGCCGGCGTGCTTGAGCGCCTCGTGAATGCTCATGTAGGCGTCCTCGAGCGCGTACTTCCCGACGAGCGCGATGTCCACTTCGCCCGTTCGTTCCCGCGTGACGAGGTCCCGCCACTCGGTGGAGCGTTCGGATTCCGGGAGCGCGTCCGCGGCGAGGTCGAACTGGTCCATGACGTACTCGTCGAGGCCCTCCTCCTCGACGGTCAGCGGGACGTGGTAGACGTCCTCGACGTCGGGGTTCGAGAACACGGCGTCCGTGGGCACGTCGCAGAACAGCGCGATCTTCTCCTTCGTGTGCGGGTCGAGGCGGTCCTCGCAGCGCCCCACGAGGATGTCCGGCTGGAGACCGATGGACCGGAGTTCCTTCACGGAGTGCTGGGTGGGCTTGGTCTTCTGCTCGCCGTTCTGGGAGTAGGGCACGAGCGTGACGTGCGCGAACAGGATGTCCTCGTCGTCCTCCTCGTGGCTGAACTGTCGGAGCGCCTCGAGGAACGGCATCCCCTCGATGTCCCCGACGGTGCCGCCGACCTCCACGAGGCAGACGTCCGACCCCTCGGCGGCCTCGCGGACGCGACGCTTGATGTCGTCGGTGATGTGCGGGATGATCTGGACGGTCTTCCCGAGGTAGTCGCCGGCGCGCTCGCGCTCGATGACGTGCTGGTAGACCTTCCCCGTGGTGACGTTGTGGTCGGAGGTCATGTCCTCGTCGAGGAACCGCTCGTAGTTCCCCAGGTCGAGGTCGACCTCCCCGCCGTCTCTCAGCACGTACACCTCGCCGTGCTGGAACGGGTTCATGGTGCCCGCGTCCACGTTGAGGTACGGGTCGATTTTCACGGCGGTGACGTCGAAGCCCGCGTTCGAGAGAAGGCGGCCCAGGCTGGCGGCTGTGATGCCTTTCCCCAGCCCTGACATCACGCCACCGGTGACGAACACGAACTTGCTCCCCAGTGACGGGTCGTATCCGGTCTCCGTCGGCATACTGACCGTGCGGTCGGCGTGGCAAAAACGGTTTCGGGACGCCGCTGTGTGAGCCACGTGCTGGCACGATAGGGACCTATTTCCGGGCGGGAACCACCGCGAGCAATCACGCCGTCAGCGCGCGTCGAGGCGGAACGGCCCAACCGTCATCAGCCCGCGTCGAAGCGGACCGATTCAATCGACTTCAGCACGCGTCGAACAGGAACGGCCCGACCGTCTCCGCGACGGTGTCCATCCGGCCGACCATGAAGTGGTCGCCGTCCAGTTCGACGACGTCGTAGTCCAATGCCTCGGCGGCCTCGACGACCGGCTCCCAGTCCACGGTCGTGTCCCGGGACGCGTACACCACCTGCACGGGCGCGTCGATGTCCTCGAGCGCGCTCACGGCGTTCAGTCCCGCGGGCAGTTCCGCCGTGGGCGCGAGCACGGAGACGGCGCACAGCGTCTTGCCGACGGTCGCGGCCGCCAGCAGGGCGACGCTCGCGCCGAAACTGAACCCGAACACGCCGGCGTCCTCGTAGCGCTCGCTCGCCCAGCGGATGGCGTTCCGCGCGTCCTCGCGTTCGCCCATTCCCTCGTCCCACTCGCCGTAGTCGAACCTGAGCGCGGCAGTGTTGCGGTCGACGAGGTACTCGGAGACGGCGAGGAGGCGGTCGTCGCCGCGGTGGCCGCGGTGCTGGGGGTGAGGCGGACACAGCACGACGCAGGAAGTCGGGTCGTCGGCGGCGTCGCTGTCCGGCGCGTCCAGCGTCGCCTCGACGTCGCGCGCGCCCGGCACGAGCACGGTCTCGTGATGCATGTGCGCTCCTACCCCACCTAGAGCCGTGAAGGCTGCGGTCTCAGTAGACCGGCGTGCAGATGGGAACTACGAATCTCTCCCGGGGCCGTCCGCGGTCATCGAGAACGTCCCATCGTCGGCGATGGTGAGAGTGTACGTCGCGGTGAACACGGGGCCATCCTCGTCGGTCTCTGCAGCGGCAAACGTTGCGTCGACGCTGTACTCACCGGCCGAGAAACAGCCGTCCGGCGACCCGTGGAAGAAGACCTCGTGGGTTACGGCAAAGGACTCGCCCGGTACGATGGTCCGGTGCTGCCGGATGTCGGCGACCGCCGGCTCCGCGCCCTCGGACAGCCGCCAGCACCCGTCTCGACGAGAGTCCGGGTGCTCGGACAGCGAGACGTGCTCCGATTCCGGCGGGATCCACACGAAGTAGGGGTCGTCGCTCGGCCACGCGAGGACCCCCTCCATGGGGTAGCCGTTGTGGTCGGCGGGACGCACGGGCACCTCGCGGTCGCCGGTGTTCTCGAGGGCGAGTTCGATGGTCGGTGGGGCGTCAGCGGTCGGCTGCTGGGCGACGGTGGCGCTCGCAGACAACACCGATGGGTCGAACTCCGTGCCGGTGGTGGCCGTCTCAGTACTACCGGACGGCTTCGTGGTAGTGTCGTCCGTGCTGCCGGGCGCCAGCGTCTGGCATCCCGCAATGCCGGCGAGCGTAGCCGCGCCAGCGACGAGTACCGCCCGTCGCGAACGCCGAGTCACGTAGACCGGTTAGGGTAGCGCCACGAAGTGCTTTGTGGGAACGCCGCTCGGTGTTCGTTCCTGTTCCGCGGTGAACGTTTTACGTGCTGAGGCCCAACCCACGAGTATGGGTATCGTATCACGAATCTCGTACGCGGTCCGGTCGAAGCTGAACGCCCTTGTCAGGTCCACCGAAGACCCGACGGAGACGCTGGACTACTCCTACGAGCGCCTCCGCGACCAACTCCAGGACGTGGAGACGGGGCTGGCCGACCTCACTGCGCAGAAGAAGCGACTGGAGGTCCAGCAGGAGCGACTCGCGCAGAACGTCGAGAAACACGACGACCAGGCGTGGGAGGCCGTCAAGCAGGGCCGCGACGACCTCGCGCGCCGCGCGCTCGAGAAGAAGCAGGCGAAACGCGACCAGGTCGCGGAGCTCGACGACCAAATCGCGGACCTCGAGCGGACACAGCGTGACCTCGAGGAGCAGAAGGACGAGCTGGAGGCGAAAGTCGAGGAGTTCCGCACGAAAAAGGAGACCATGAAGGCGCGCCACGAGGCCGCGGAGGCGCAGACGCGCGTCTCAGAGACGGTGACTGGCGTCGGGGACGACGACGTGGCGCGCGCAATCGAACGCGCGAAGACCCAGACCGAGGAGATGGAGGCGCGGGCGGCCGCGATGGACGAACTGAGCGACCGCGGCGTCCTGGACGGCGCGGTCTCCGACGACGACCGCATCGACCGCGAACTGGCGGCCGAGCGCGACGACGTGGACGCGGAACTGGCGGAAATCCAGTCGGAGGTCCGCGGCGAGGACGCCGCCGAACCCGTCGACGTGGCTGTCGAGGGCGAGACACCCGACTTCGAACACGACGTCGACGAGGCGGAACACGCCGACGCCATCGACGACGCGGACGAGGCGGAACTCTCTGAAGCCATCGAAGACGTCGACGAGGACGCCGTCGAGGAGGAGCTGGAAGCCATCCGCGAGCAAGAACGCACCTGACAGGCAGGCCACTCCGACCCGCCTGCACGGACTGAGAAACGCACTGCCCCCGGACCGAGACCCATCCCGGCACCGACGGGCGTCGAGCGGCGGGCGACGCACGCATCTGCGAGTATTTTTTTCAGTTCCGGCGTCGTACAACCAGTATGGCAGACAGCGGCCAGAGCCAACCGGACGACCAGATGCGGGAACGCGGCCCTGGAAGCAACCGGTGGACGTGGGTCGTCCTCGACGCTGACCGCAACGTGGTCGCGGGCGGCCTGCTCGTGGTGCTGTTCGCGTCGATAGTGGCGGTCGGATCGCTGCTGCCGACGCCGGCGTACGTGCTCCTGACGGAGGGCGATCCGCACGAGACGCTGTTCAACGCGCTCGTCGGCTCAACTATCACCGGCGTCACGCTCGTGTTGACGTTGAGCCAGCTCGTGCTGTCCCAGGAGCTCGGGGCCGCCGGCGACCAGCGCGAGCGCATGGAGGGCGCGATGGCGTTCCGCGCGGACGCCGCCGAC
>NZ_WUUU01000164.1 GCF_009831555.1 Halobacterium bonnevillei
ACCTCGCCGAAGCGACCGCGCACCGCGAGGGCGTCGGGGACGCGCTCGCCGACGGGTCGTTCGAAATCGCGGCGGCGCTGCCCGACGGGGACGCCGAGAAGTACCTCCACGGCGCGAAGGGCCTTGAGTTCGCGGCGCACTCGCCGCGCGGCCTGAAGGGCATGAGCATCGGCTACGCGACGTCGACGCGCGGCGGCTCCCACCACGACACGCGCCCGACGCTCCAGTACGGCGGCGAGCATGACGAGACGACGGAGGGAACCGCGGCGTTCGCGGCGCGCTCCCAGCACTTCACCGCGCTCGGCGACTCCCTCACCCAGTGCCGGTTCGTCAGCGAGGGCGGCTGGGGGAAGCGCGTCAACGACCGCTACCGGGACGCCATCAACGCGGCGACGGGCTGGGACCTCACCACGGAGGACGTCGAGGAGATCGGCGAGCGCGTCTACAACCTCGAGCGCGCCATCAACGTCGAACGCGGGGTCGCCGACCGCGACGCCGACACGCTCCCGCACCGCGTGCTCCACGAGCCGATTCCCGACGGGCCCGCCGAGGGGATGCACTGTCCGCCCGAGGAACTGGCAGCGATGCTCGACGAGTACTACGAGTTCCGCGGCTGGAGCGACGACGGCCGCCCGACCGCGGAGACGCTCGAACGCCTGGACCTCCAGGACGTCGTCGGGTGACTGTAGACGTTCGCGTACGAGCGTTCGCGACGCTCCGGGACCCGCTCGGAGGCCCGGAAGTCGAACTGGCTGTCAGCGATGGAGCATCCGTCTCCGACGCGCTCGCTGCGCTGGAAGCCGAGTACCCAGGTCTCGCCGGGAATTTGCTCGAGGACGGCGAGATTCCGTCGACGGTCACCGTCCTCCGGAACGGCCGCCGCGTCCCGGCGACGGACCCGGAGTCCGTCGACCTCGTCGACGGCGACGAACTCGTGCTCGCACCGCCCGTGACTGGCGGGTGAACGCAATCGGCGGCCGGACCCGGCCGCGTTCCTGGTTCCCGTGGCACCAGTTAGCAAAACGCTTAATACCTGGCTCCCGCCTACCTCATACTTGTCCGACCGAGTTACCGGATTCACGTGAGACACATGTGCAGGCACAGACCACCTAGAGCTAGCAGGCGCGCCGCCCACCCCGGAGGTCGACGATGAAGCCGGCGACCTTCGAGTACCACCGCCCGACGTCAGTCGAGGAAGCCACCGGCCTCCTCGCAGACCTCGGACACGACGCCGAGTTGCTCGCGGGCAACCAGAGCCTCGGCATCATCATGGCGAACCGGCTCGCCACCCCCGACCACCTCGTCGACCTCGACCGCGTCGACGAACTCTCGGGGTACGCAGTCCGCGACGACGAAGTCGAAATCGGCGCGATGACCACGCACCGCGACCTCGAGTTCGCCGACGACCTCCGCGACGTCCTACCGATGGTCCCGCAGGCCGCCGAACAGATCGCGGGCCCGAGCGTCCGCAACCGCGGCACCGTCGGCGCAGCGTCGCGGAGGCCGACCCCGCGGGCAACTACCCCGCCGCGCTCGTCGCGCTGGACGCCGACCTCCACGTCACGTCGGCCGACGACGGCGAACGAACCGTCGCAGCCCGCGACTTCTTCATCGCGTACATGTTCACCGACCTCGGGCCGAGCGAACTCATCACCGGCGTCTCCATCCCCCGCGACCCGTTCCCGCCGGCACGCACCGGCATGGCGTTCGAGGAACTGAAACGCGCCGCGCAGACGTTCCCGACTGTGAGCGCGGGGACTGTCGTCCGCGTCGACGACCCGGACGCCGACGACCCGGCCATCGAGGAAGCGCGCGTCGGACTCGCGAACGTCGCTGACGTCCCGCTGCACGTCCCTGACGCCGAGGACGCCGTCGAAGGCACGAGCCTCGACGACGACGCGCTGGACGCCGCCGCAGAGGCGGCGACGGCTGCGGCCGACCCCTCGCCGGAGATGCACGCCGACGAGGAGTGGAAAGACGAACTGGCAGGCGAATACACGCGCCGTTCGCTGCGGACGGCATACACGCGAGCAACCAATGATTGAATTCTCCGGCGAATTTGACTCCGACCACGCGCCCGAACAGCTCTGGAAGTACTTCACCGACCCCGACATCCTGGCGCAGTGCGCGCCCGGCTGTGACCACATCGAACAGGAGTCGGAGTCGGAACTGTCCGCGACGGTCGCGGTCGGCGTCGGCAGCGTCAAGCCGACGTTCGACGTCGACATGGTCGTCGTGGAGGCCCAGCAGCCCAATCGCCTGGTGATGAACGCGGGCGGCGACGCGTCCCGGAACTCCTTCGAGACGGTCGCGGAGATGGACCTCGTGGCCAACGGCTCCGGCGGCACCACCGCGACCTGGCACGCTGAGACGAACGTCTCCGGCCTCATCGCGAGTCTCGGCCAGCGCGCGCTCGGTAGCGTCGCCGAGCGCCTCGTCAACAACTTCTTCGACGACCTCGAGGAACTCGCCGACGAGGGCGTGCCCGCCGAGTCCAAGATCAGCGCGAAACCCGAAGCGGAAGCGACGCTCGAAGAGTAACGCAGCTCCGTCCTTCTGCCGTCTGTTCGGCAACCGTACCGCGAACCGTCGAGACGCAGCGCCGGCAGTCCGGCTCGCCGCCGCCGTACCGCTCAGTCGTCGGCCTGTGCGTCCCGGACGCGGCGGCGGACTCGGTGGGGCGTCATCGGGATCTGGTCGGCGACCACGTCGAAGTCCTCGAGCGCCGCGGTGATGGCCGAGGCGACGGACGCGGGCGCGTCCAGCATCCCGCCCTCGCCGGTGCCTTTCGCGCCGGTCTCGGTGAACGGCGACGGCGTCTCGGTGTGCTCCATCTCGATGTCCGGCATGTTCTTCGTGGACGGCAGCAGGTAGTCGAACAGCGTGATGGCCTTCGGTTGGCCCTCGCCGTCGTACTGGAACTCCTCCATCAGCGCGGCGCCGACGCCCTGCGCGATGCCGCCGTGGGCCTGCCCCTCCACGATGGTGGGGTTGAGCATCGTCCCGCAGTCCCGCAGCGTGTAGAACTTCAGGATCTCCACCTCGCCGGTGGTCACGTCGACCTCCACGATGGGCGCGTTCGCGGCGAACGCAGCCGTCGGGTAAACTGGGTACTTGCTGGTGAGCGCCTCGTCGAAGTCGTCGATCTTCGTCGCGGGGTGGTCGTAGTCGTAGCTCACGCGCGTCAACCGCTGGTTCCGGCCGGCGTCCAGGTCCGCGAGTTCCGCGAGCGGGACGCGCTCGGAGCCGTCGACGCGCTCGACAGCGCCGTCGCGGTACGCGACGTCCTCGACGCCGCAGCCGAACACCTCCTCGGCGGCGAGCTGGCGGCAGTTCTCGCGGAGCTTCTCGGCGGCGCCCTCGGTCGCACCCGAGAGCATCACTGCCATCCGGGAGGCCGCCGAGCCGTACTCGGTGGGCGCTTCGACGCTCGGCAGGTAGTCGACCTCGATGTCGCTGGGCAGCACGCCGAGGCTGTCGGCGAGCAACTGCGACACGAGCGTCTGGTGGCCCTGCCCGGATGTGTCCGTCGCGAGGAACGCCCGGACCGTGCCGTCGCCCTCCAGCTGAATGCGGAAGTGCTCCGGGAGCTCGTCGACGTCCTCGCGCTCGCGCTCCTCGAGGGCGTCCGTTTCGGTGCGCTGGCGGTCGGTCCAGTCCGACCCGGAGACCCCGGGCTCGATGTGGACCGAGTAGCTGACGCCGCGGTACTTGCCCTCCTCGCGTTTCGCCTCGACGACGTCGGGGTCGAGCAGGCCGCCCTCGCAGACCTCCGCTTCATCGACCAGCTCCTCGATGCGGTCGAGCGCCGCCGGGTAGTCCCCGGAGTCGTAGATGTTGTGGGTCGGCAGCCGGTAGGGCATCTGGTCGGGCTGGATGAGGTTCACGCGCCGGAAGTCCGTCGGGTCGATGCCGAGTTCGCGCGCGGCCTCGTCGACGGCCGTCTCCAGCGCGTACAGGTGTGGGTCGACCCCGAACCCGCGGTACGCGGTCTGGGCGGTCTTGTTCGTCAACACGAGGTCGTAGCCGTACCGCACCGCGTCGATGTCGTAGGCGTTGGTCACCGCGGACAGCGGCTTCAGCACCTGATTGACGGGGTAGTGCGGGAACGCGCCGAAGTCGTCGGCGAAGTACGTGTCCAGTCCCTGGATGGTGCCGTCGTCGTCGAACGCGAGCCGCACCGTGTACTCGCGGTCGGAGCAGTGCATGTCCCCGCCCTGGAGGTTCTCCACGCGGTCCTCGACGAACTTCACGGGCGTGCCGTCGAGTTGCTGGCTCGCAATCGCCGAGAGCGTGCAGTACCGGTGGATCGCGATCTTCGTCCCGAAGCTCCCGCCGACGTCTGGCGGGACCTCGAGGTTGACCTTCTCCGGCGGGTAGTCCAGGGGCTCGTAGACGGTGTCGTCGACGAGCGTGTGCAACTGGATGTTCGAGTCGATGTGGAACGAGTCGTGGTCGGTGTCGTACTGCGCGACGACGCCAGCCGTCTCCAGGGGTACCCCGGAGATGCGGCCCCACTCGCAGTCCGTCTCGACGACGTTGTCCGCGTTCTCGAAGGCGTCGTCGACCGCGCCGAACTCCAGGGTCTCGCTATCGGGGACGTTCGTCCCGGCGTGCTCGTGCACGAGGGTGTCGCCCTCCGTGGCCTCCTGGACGTCCGTGACTGGGTCGAGCTGTTCGTACTCGATCTCAACGAGGTCGACGAGATCCTCGGCCGCGTACCGGTCGGACGCGACGACGGCGACGACCGGCTCGCCGACGAACCGGACGCGGTCGTCGGCCAGCGACCACTCCTCGAACCCCTCGAGGCCGCAGGGCATCGGCTCGTAGTCGTCCTTCAGGTCGTCGGCGGTGAGCGTGAGCAGACAGTCGGGGTGGTCTTCGGCCGCGCTCGTGTCGACGTCGACGAGCTCCGCGTGAGGGTGGACGCTGCGCGCGAGCGCCATGTGGACTGCGCCCTCCGGTGCGATGTCGTGGATGTACTCGGCTTCCCCGGTGAGGATGCGGTGGTCCTCGACGCGTTCGAGCCCGGATCCGACGAACGACTGGCCCTCCGACTCAGCGTCGTCCTCGACGCCGACGTCCTTCGAGACGCCTGCCTCGGACATCTACGCGTCACCTCCAGACCCGTCAGTCCCGTCGGTCCGGTCCTCGAGGTCGTCGCTGGGCGCGTGCAGAAGCTCGTCCGCGCCCCCGCTCACGCCGCCGTCCGTTCGTTCCGCGTCCGCCAGTTCCGCGGCCGCGGTCTCGACGGCGTCGTAGATGTTCTGGTAGCCCGTGCAGCGACAGATGTTGTCCGCGAGACCGTCCTCGATGGCCTCCCGGTCCGGGTCGGGGTCGCGCTCGAGGAGCTCCTTCGTCGCCATCACGAACCCGCTCGTGCAGAACCCGCACTGGAGGGCGTGTTCCCGGTGGAAGGCGTCCTGAATGGGGTGGAGGTCGCCGTCGGACGCGAGGCCCTCGACGGTCACGACGTCGCTGCCGTCGACCTGGACGGCGTACGTGAGACAACTCTTCACGGACCGGCCGTCAACGAGGACGGTGCAGGCGCCGCAGACGCCGTGCTCGCAGCCGACGCGCACGCCGCGTTTGCCGCACTCGTCGCGCAGAAAGTCCGAGAGCTTCAATCGCGGCTCGACGGTCGTCGTCACGTCCTCGCCGTTCACCGAGACGGTGACCTCCTCGGTTGGACGGGCGAGGCTCTGTGAACTGCTCTCACTACTCATGTACGCACTCAAAGCAGTGACTGCTCATTATTGTTTCGTTGAAACCGACTGACGGGTCGGGTTTCCGAACACGTTCGACGGAACTGTCTGGCAGTGGACACCAGCGAGCAGCGCCGACCGCTGGCCTCAGGGCGTCGGGTCGGTGCGGGCGTGAATCGGTCCGGACTGCTCGCTGAGGCGGCCGCCCTCGGCGTCGTTCGCCTCCGCGAGGACTTCCGAGACGATGCTCATCGCGATACCGATCGGACTACCGTCCCCGAGGTCCAGACCGACTGGCGCGGAGACGCGGTCGAGTTCGTTCTGCGTGAACGTCCGCCCCTCCGCGTTGGCGTCCTCGCGCAGGTCGTCGAAGCGTTTCGGCGGCCCCATCAGGCCGACGTAGGGAACGGCCGTCTCGTCGAGCAGCGCTTCGAGTGCGAGGCGGTCGTCCACGAGGTTGTGGGACAGCAGGGCCGCGTACGTCCGGTCGTCGACGTCCACGAGGTCGGGGACGTCCGTCGGGTGCGTGGACGCCACGCGGTGAGCGTGGGGGAACTCCTCGCGACTCGCACGCCCACCGCGGGGGGACGCCACGGTCACGCGGAACCCGGCCTGGGCGCCGACCCGCGCGACCGAGTGGACGTCGTTCTGCGCGCCGAACAACAGCAGGTCGGGCGCGGGTTCGACGCCGTCCACGAACACGCGAAGG
>NZ_WUUU01000165.1 GCF_009831555.1 Halobacterium bonnevillei
CGTCGCCAGGCCACGACCCCGCGAGCCGTCCGGCGGAGTTCGCCGTGCAGCGTACTCGACCAGTTCGACGCGCGCTCCCGCGCGGTGAACAGGCGTTCGTCCAGCAACAGCGCGGTCGCGCCGACGAACATCCCGACGTAGACGAGGGCGTTCTCCTTCGTCGTGAACGCCAGTCCCAGGAACGCGCCCGCAGCGACCAAATAGCCGCCGCGTCGCGTGTCCAACGCGCGCACCGCCAGCCCGAGCGCTGCGAGACTGAACGCCGCGACCAGCACGTCGTTGCGCATGAACCGAGAGTAGTACACCAGCACGGGGTTGACCGCGAGCAGCGCCGCCAGCGAGACGACCTCCACGTCGTCGAGTCGCGTCCGGAACAGCCACGCAGTCGCCGGGAGCAGCGCACCGACGACGGCGACAGGAACGCGCGCGACCGCGCTGCTCCTCCCGAACGCGCCGAATAGGAACTCGTTGACGTGGAAGAGGAACGGGCCGTGGACGATAGCGCGGTACTCCCACTCGCCGGTCGCCTGATACTGGAGTATCCAGTACCCGACGCGGGCTTCGTCCCAGTGGAAGATGCGGTCGCCGAGGAGGACGACGCGGAGGGCGAGCGCGGCGAGCACCGCGGCGGCGACGGCGAAAGCGACGGCGGAGACGCGGCGACGTCCGGGGGCGGCGGCCATGTTTGTTCGCTGTACGGAACGGGGTGCATACAAACTTTCCGTGTCTGACTCCGGGGCGCGCCGTCGCCGCGGCGTTTCGGCCCCCGATGGCCGCCCACAGCGCTGCGGAAACTGTGCGGAACGGTAGGCCTTTATCCGACCCGGGCGACGGTTCGGACATGGTCAGTCTCGGCCTCGTCGTTGCGGAGTTCAACCGCAGCGTCACCGAACAGATGGAGTCGGCCGCCGTCGAGACGGCCGACGACGCTGGCGCAGACGTCGTCGACGTCGTCCGCATCCCGGGCGTGTACGACGCGCCGCTGGCGGCGGATCGGCTCGCGCGCCGCGGCGACGTCGAGGCCGTCGCGGTAGTCGGCGCGATCGTCACCGGCGACACGGACCACGACAGCGTCATCGGGCACGCGACCGCCCAGAAGCTCTCCGCGGTCAGCCTCGACCGCGACACGCCAGTGACCTTCGGCGTGTCCGGCCCCGGGATGTCGGGCGCGGAAGCACGGGAGCGCGTCGAGAAGGGCGCGGAGGCAGTCGACAGCGCGATTCACCTCGCGGAGGAACTCTAAGATGGACTTCACCGACAGAGTACACCGAGTCGAACCGAGCGCGACCCTCGCGGTCAGCAACCTCGCGAGCGAACTGGAAGCCGAAGGCAAGGACGTCGTCGACCTCTCGGTCGGCGAACCCGACTTCGACACCCCGAAGAACGTCAAAGCGGCCGGCAAGGACGCGATGGACGCGGGCCACACGGGCTACACGCCCTCGAACGGCATCCCGGAGCTCCGGGGCGCAATCGCCGAGAAGCTGCAGGGGGACGGCCTCGACTACGAGGCGGGCAACGTCATCGTCACGCCGGGCGCGAAGCAGGCGCTGTTCGAGACGTTCCAGACGCTCGTCGACGAGGGCGACGAAGTCGTGCTCCTCGACCCCGCGTGGGTGTCCTACGAGGCGCAAGCGAAGATCGCGGGCGGCGACCTGAACCGCGTGGACCTGTCGCCGTACGACTTCCAGCTGGAACCCGCCCTCGACGACCTCGCTGCGGCGGTGTCCGACGACACCGAGCTGCTGGTCGTGAACTCCCCGAGCAACCCGACGGGCGCCGTCTACTCGCGGGCCGCAATGGAGGGCGTCCGCGACCTCGCCGTCGAGCACGACGTCACCGTCATCTCGGACGAGATCTACCAGCACATCAACTACGGCCCCGAGCACGTGAGCCTCGCCGGCCTCGACGGCATGTTCGAGCGCACCGTCACCATCAACGGATTCTCGAAAGCGTACGCGATGACCGGGTGGCGCCTCGGCTACCTCGCGGGCCCCGAGGACCTCGTCAGCCAGGCCGGCAAGGTGCACTCGCACTCGGTGTCGTCGGCGACGAACTTCGTCCAGCACGCGGGCGTCGAAGCCATCCGGAACACCGACGACGCCGTCGAGGAGATGGTCGATGCCTTCGAGGAGCGCCGCGAGTTCCTCCTGGACCTGTTCGACGACTACGGAAAGGACCTGCCGGAGCCCGATGGCGCGTTCTACGCGATGCTCCCGGTCGACGAGGACGACCAGACGTGGTGCCAGGACGCGCTCAAGGACGCCCACGTCGCGACCGTCCCCGGGTCGGCGTTCGGCACTCCCGGGTACGCGCGCATCTCGTACGCCGCGAGCAAGGAACGCCTGCAGGAAGCGGTGGACCGGCTCGCGGCCGAAGGATACCTGTAACGACGGCGGCTGCTCCTCTATCGCGGCGGTAGCTGGATTTTTCGTGGGCTGGTAGCTGCTCCTCCATAGCGGCGGAAGCTGACTCTGCTGGCCGACTACCGATTTCTGGACGGAGCGAGGCTGTGAGGGCGCATTGTGGGGTCCGGTTTCGGACCGTCGCACGCGCGTCTCGGTCACGCTTGCAATGTGTCTACTAATCGCGCCACGGTGCGATACGCCAACCATGTGACCAATTAACAAACTCAGTGGCGCAGTCGGGAACGACGAGAGAGAATCGTTCCGCTACGAGTGTCGGGCGTGCCACCACCAGTTCGAGTCGACGACGGAGACGCTGTCGGACGTCGTGTGCCCGGAGTGCGGCGACCACAACGTCCGGAACGCGAAAACACTGTAACGGAGATCGACGGGACGAACCGGGCAGACCGCTGGGCGCGAGCGGTCAGTGCGAACTCGGACTTGCTACGGCCAGCTGCCGCTGCCCTCGTAGGAGTCGACGACGCGACGGACGGCGACGACGTACGCGGCGGTGCGGAGGTTCGGGAGGTCGTTGGCCTCGTAGGCGTCGATCATCGCGTCGAACGCGTCGGTGATGATGGCCTCGAGTTCCTCGTTGACGCGCTCCTCGGTCCACTGGAAGCGCTGGCGGTTCTGCACCCACTCGAAGTACGAGACGGTGACGCCGCCCGCGTTCGCGAGGATGTCCGGGACGACGTGGACGTCCTTCTCGGTGAGCACGTCGTCGGCGTCCGGCGTGAGCGGGCCGTTCGCCGCCTCGACCACGATGTCGGCCTCGACGTCGTGTGCGAGGTCACCGTCGATGGCGTTCTCGAGCGCGGCGGGCACGAGCAGGTCGACGTCCATCGTGAGGAGCTCCTCGTTGGTGAACTCCTCGGTGGCGCCGTCGTAGCCCGACACGCTGCCGGTCTCTCGCTTGAAGTCCTTGACGTCGCGCGTGTCGAAGCCGTCCGGGTTGTAGATGGCGCCCGAGGAGTCCGAGACGGCGACGACGTTCGCGCCGAGGTCGTCGATGAGTTTCGCGGCGACGCTGCCGGCGTTCCCGTAGCCCTGCACGGCGACGGTGGCGTCCTCCATGTCGCGGTCGAGGTAGTCGAACACCTCGCGGGCGGCGAACATCGTGGAGCGGCCGGTCGCCTCGACGCGCCCCTCGCTCCCGCCGTTCTCGAGGGCTTTCCCGGTGATGACGCCGGGCGCCGTGGTGTTCTCGAGTTTCTCGTAGGTGTCTTTGATCCAGTTCATCTCCCGCTGGCCCGTGTTCACGTCGGGCGCCGGGATGTCCTTGTCCTCGCCGATGAACACGCGGAGTTCCGTCGCGAACGCCCGCGTGATGCGTTCGAGTTCGGCCTCGCTGTACTCGCTGGGGTCGATGACGATGCCGCCCTTCCCGCCGCCGTACGGGACGTCGACGACAGCCGTCTTGTACACCATCCACCCGGACAGCGCCTTCACTTCGTCGCGGCTGACGCCCGGGTGGTACCGGATGCCGCCCTTGTACGGTCCGCGGTCGCCGTTGAACTGCGAACGGAACGCCTTGAACGTCTCGATGGTGCCGTCGTCCATCTCCACCGAGAGTGTCGTTTCGAGCACGCGCTCGGGATGTTTGAGTCGCTCGAGAACGTCCCCGCGGACGTCGAGGTACTCGCTCGCGTCGTCGAGTTGCTCCTGGAGGCTCTCGAACGGGTTAGTCTCCGTCATCGTTTGGACCGATTCCTGGGGTCAGCAAAAGGGTGACGACTTGACTATCATAATACGTGATATAAGGTACCTAGTCGTCCTTAGCCGCCTCGGCGCGCGCCACGATGCGTTCGGCCTGCGCGACGAGGGGCGCGTCCACCATCTCGCCGTCCACGCGGAACACGCCCTTGCCTTCGGCGTCCGCTTCGGCCTTCGCGTCGAGGATGCGCTCGGCCCACTGGACGTCGTCGGGTGCGGGCGTGAACGCGTCGTTTATCGGGTCGACCTGTCCGGGATGGATCGCCATCTTGCCGTCGTAGCCGAGTTGGGCGGCGAACTCCGTCTCCGCGCGCAGACCGTCGGTGTCGTCGATGTCCGTGTAGACGGTGTCGATGGCGTCGACGTCCGCGGCGCCCGCGGCGAGCACCACGTGCTCGCGTGCGTGCAGGACTTCCGTTCCGTCGTCGGTCCTGGTCGCGCCGACGTCCGCCGCGAGGTCCTCCGCGCCGAACGCGAGCGCGTCCGTCGGTCCGGCGTCCGCAATTTCCTCGGCGTGCAGGACGCCGCGGGCGGACTCCACGAGCGCGAGCACCGGGACGCCGAACGCACGCTCGTCCAGCATGCGGCCGAGCGTCCGGACGTCCTCGGCGGACTCGGCCTTCGGCAACATCACCGCGTCCAGGTCCGGGTTCTGGCCCGCCAGCACCGTCTGGACGTCGTCGACCGCGCCGAGGCCGACTGGGTTCACGCGCACGCAGACCTCGCAGTCCGGGTCGAACGAGGGGTCCGCGAGCACCGACTGGACGGCCGTCCGCGCCTCCGTCTTCCGGGCGGGCGCGACCGCGTCCTCGAGGTCGAACACGACGACGTCCGCGCCGGTCCCGGGGGCTTTCCGCAGCAAACTGGGCTGGTCGCCGGGCGAGAAGAGCACGCTCCGTCTGGCCATGTCGTAGTCGGCGTCGGCGCGCACCTTGTACTTTTCCGGAGCGGTTTTGCCGCGAGCGTACGACGCCGTACCCATGACCGGACGCTACTACGAGGAGTTCGCGGTCGGCGAAACCATCGAGCACGACAAGCGCCGCACCGTCTCGGAGTCCGACAACCAGGACTTCTGCGACATGACGATGAACCAGCAGCCGCTGCACCTCGACGCCGAGTTCGCCGCCGACACCCAGTTCGGCGAGCGCATCGTCAACGGCCTCTACACGATGAGTCTCGCCGTCGGTATCACCATCCCCGAGACGACGGACGGCACCATCGTCGCGAACCTCTCCTACGACGACGTCGAACACCCCGCGCCAGTCTTCCACGGCGACACCATCCGCGTGCAGTCCACCGTCACGGACAAACGCGAGACGAGCGACGGCGAGCGTGGCGTCGTCACATTCCACGTCGAAGCGTTCGCCGTCAACCGCGACGAGGAACCGCTCGTCTGCGAGTTCGAGCGGACTGTGCTGTCGCTGAAGCGCGAACACGCTGGGGAGTGACCGTCGTCGTCCACACCTCCGAGTGACGACCTCCCACACCGGCGAAGCACTTTTTTCGGTCTGCGTGGACGTTCCGGTGTGCTCGTTTAGCGTCGTCGCCGGCCGTCCCGCCCGGATTGCTCGCAGCGACCGCTCCCCGGCTGGGCCGGCCGACGGTCTGTTCCTCGTGCCGTTCGCCGACCACACGCACTCACCCCACTCGCATGTACGACTCACGCGACGACGTTCCCGAGACGCACCGCTTCGACCTGACACGAATCTTCGAATCGCGCGCGGACTGGCGCGCCGCCTGCGACGAGCTCGAATCCGATATCGCGGACTTCGACACCGACCGCCCACTCGGCGAGGTCCTCACCGAGTTCGAGTCGCTGTCCGCCCGCGACCACCGGCTCCGAACGTACGCCGACCTGCGCGCGAACGTCCAGCGCGGCGACGACCAGCGAGCCAGCGACCGGACCCGAGCCGAATCGCTCCACGGCGGCCTGCTGGCGCTCCGCGACGACGTGGAACGTCGAATCCGCGGGGCAGACCCGGACGCCCACGTTCCGGGCCGCTTCGAGCGGTACGTCGATGACGTGCACCGACGCGCCGACCACGCACTCCACCCGGACGCCAGCGACCTGCTCGGTGCACTGGACGACGTGCTCGCCGCGCCGACGCGCGTCCATTCCGCACTCGTCGATGGCGACTTCGACTCGCCGACCGTCGACGTGGCCGGCGAGAGCGTGACGCTCACGCGGAGCGAGCGGTCGCGCATCCAGCAGCAGGGCGACCGCGCAGTCCGCGAGC
>NZ_WUUU01000166.1 GCF_009831555.1 Halobacterium bonnevillei
CCGAGAAACCCGCCGAACAGCGGCGCGACGGCTGCGAGCAGCCACGTCCGCGAGGCGTCAAGCGTTGCGACGCCCGCCACGAGCAGCGCCGTCGCGGCGAACCCCGCGACGCCGGACAGGTAGCGTTTCCGCCGCTCCGCGTGCCCGATGTTGCACGCACCCGGTCGGTACTCGGCCATACCCCCGGTACGGTGTGCGAGCCCGTGTGTGTATCGGTGCTCGAAGACTCCCGTTCGAGTGTGCCAATGCCTATGTATCCGCCGACGAAACCCCCAGAGGATGGCTAGTAGCAAGTCCGTCGTGCTCGCCGCGCTGGTCGCGAACGGCGCGATCGCCGTTCTGAAGTTCGGCGGATTCCTGCTCACGGGGAGTCCCGCGATGCTCTCGGAGACGTATCACTCCATCTCGGACACCGGGAACCAGGTGTTCCTGCTGGTCGGCATCCGGTACGGGGCGCGTGACGCGACGCGCTCGCATCCGTTCGGGTACGGAAAGGCGCAGTTCTTCTACTCGTTTCTGGTCAGCGTGATGCTGTTCGGCATCGCGGGCTGGGAGTCCGCGAAACACGGGTATTCCGCGCTGACGGGGCACGGCCGAGTGCTGTCGGCCCAGGCCGAGTTCCTCGGCTTCCAGTTCCCGGGCGTCTGGGTGAACTACGCCGTGCTGTTGGGCGGGATCGCGTTCGAGTCCTACGCGTTCAAGAAGGCGTACGCGGAGATGAGCCGACAGATCAACGACCACGGGTGGAGCGGGTTCCGGGAGGCGTTTCGCCGGACGAGCGATACGACGACGCTGACCGCGCTCACGGAGGACACGGTGGCGTTGCTCGGTCTGGGCCTGGCGCTGGTCGGGGTGTTCCTCACCGAACAGACCGGCGACCACGTCTACGACGCGGCCGCGGCGCTACTCATCGGGGTGTTGCTGATGGGGTTCGCTGTCGCGCTGGCGTGGGAGAACAAGCGCCTCCTGCTCGGGGAGAGCCTCCCGAAGTCGGACGAAGACGAGCTCAGGCGGATCGTCGAGGAGTGGGACGACGTGGCGTCCATCGAAGGCTTCCGGACGGTGTACTTCGGCCCGAACGACATCATCGTGACGGCAGACCTCGCGTTCAACGACGGGCTGAAAACCAACGGGATGGACGATTCCATTACCGCGCTCGAGGACGCGCTCAAAGCGGCGAATCCGGCAATCTCGAAGGTGTACGTCGAACCCGAGAGCGACGACGGGACGTGACCGCGGAGAGTTCGGTCTCCACCGGACAGCGGGCGCCTTCGTGTGATTCGCTGGTGGATACGGGGGTTGTGGACAGGTCGCAGCCGTAGCTGGGAGTTACACCGGAGACGAGGGTACGGCCGCGCTCCTCGACGAACCGCAGAGTAACGCGGCCGTTCCCAGCCCGTGGACTAACCACTCGAAACCGTCCGCGGAATCGAAGTATGGCGTTAGTATCTCGCAAATTTTAGCCACCAAAATGTATACAACCCTACGGGAACGAACTGCGGGACCGATGGCGTCGTCTTTGTCTCACCCTGCTGCGTCGTCGTCAGAGGAGGCGCTCGCGGACCGGGTCGCCCGCATCTCGTTGCTGCTCGGCCTCCTTGGGCCGCTCGGATTTCTCGAAGCCTTCCAGCACGTGCACAGCATCTTCGAGATCGCGGAGCTGTTTTACATCTTCTTCCTGTTTTTCCTCGTCCCGCCGGCGCTCACGGTGCTGAGTGGAATCTGGAGCGGGGTCCGTTCACTGCACCGACGCCTGACAGGGACAGCACAGGGCTCGGCGTCGGTCTACGAGGCGGACGATCCGCGTTCGTGGATCCAGATGGGGTACAAGGCGAGCCCCCTCAAGACGCTGCAGGTCGTGGCGTTGGTCGTTCATCCGAACACTGTGATCCGCGGGCTGTTCCAGATGGCGGGCGCCGTCGTCGCGTACGTCCGGCACGGCGGCCGGCTTCCGAGGCCGGAGACGTTCGAATCGACTGTCGAGTACCGGCCACCGTTCGACGGTGAGTGGACCGTCGTAAACGGGAGCCCGGACAAGCGGTATTCGCATTCGTGGTTCCCGGTGCGGCAGCGATACGCCTACGACTTCGTCGTCACTGACGACGACGGCGCAACGCACGACGGCAGCGGCGGCCTGGAGTCGTTCTACTGCTTCGACGAGCCGATTCTGGCGCCGGCCGATGGAACCGTAGTGCGGGCGAAAGATGGTCACCGCGACCACCATCGCACCACGGGCTGGGTGGATCCGCTCCAGTACAGGCTCGCCGGGAACTACGTCGTCATCGAGCACGCCGAAGACGAGTACAGCTTCCTCGCTCACCTGAAGCGGGGGAGTGTCTGCGTCGAACCCGGGGAGGACGTGACGCGGGGGCAAGTGATCGGTCGCTGCGGCCACTCGGGGAACTCCAGTGAACCACACCTCCACTTCCACGTGCAGGACCATCGCATCCCGTACGTCGGCGCGGGCCTCCCAATCACGTTCGACGCGGCGACGAATCACCCCGAGCTGTCGTCGGCCGAGCGCACGCAGACGTACGTCCACTGCGGCCAGACAATCGCGTACGATACCAACTCCGAATGACGGACACCGGCGGGTGAGTCGGCGGGGGGAGCGGGCAGCCACGCGCTCCGACGCTCGCAAAGCCGAGCCACAGTAGCAACATCACCTACAGAAGAGCGAATTTGATTTTTGGATGCCCAAAATTATATTTCTCCATGGTGAACCTTTAAGTGGGTAGCGAGCGAACGTAGGAGTGTTATGAGCGCCCAGAAGCACGTGCTGAAGCACGCCGGCGACGTAGAGGGTTCCGAAGGACTTCGGATGGACGAACAGAAGGCCGAACAGATTATCGACGCGCTGAACACTGACCTCGCGGCGACCTACGTGCTCTACCACCAGCTGCGCAAGCACCACTGGAACGTCGAGGGCGCGGAGTTCCGCGACCTCCACCTGTTCCTCGGCGACGCCGCCGAGAACGCGGAGGCGTTCGCCGACGAACTCGCGGAGCGCGCGCAGGCGCTCGGCGGCGTCCCGCACGCCAGCATGACGACGCTCGAAGCAGAGTCGCCGGTCGAGCCCGAGGACGAGGACGTCTACGACATCCGGACGTCCCTCGCCAACGACCTCGAGATGTACGGCGACATCATCGAGACGCTGCGGGAGCACGTCGACCTCGCGCAGAACCTCGGCGACCACGCGACCGCGGAGATCCTCCGCGAGAACCTCGTGCAGGTCGAGGAGGACGCCCACCACGTCGAGCACTACCTCGAGGGCGACACGCTGGTCACCGCGGACACGATGGAGTAGGCGTCGGCCGCGGACCGTCGACAGCAGCCTGACCCACCACGGTTTTTCGGCGAACGCGACCCGGGAAGTAGCGACGCCGGGGATTTCGCTGGAGCCGCAGACGCAGTGAGAAGCCGTCAGCGAGCGCAGCGTTATCGTTCGAGTTCGACGGTGTGGTCGGTGGAGATCCAGCCGTCGGGGTTGTCCGCCTCGGTGAATACGGTCCGGTCCGGCGAGGACTGGAACGCCGCGACCGACTCCTCGGGGGTCGAGGTCTCGTCCTCGTGGTCCTGCGTGACTGCCATTACGCTCCGGTAGGGCCCCAACCACGAATATATGTTTTGGTCGCCCTAAACCGAACGGGAGGGGGCGATAGCGGCCACACAGCCCGCGACTCCGGCCGCACGGAGCCGGACGTTTATACGGCGTGCCGACCAATCGAGCCCTATCGTGGCCGCGAGTGACGCCCCCGACTACATGGAGTACTTCCCGAAGCCGTCGCCGTACGACAACCAGCGGGAAGCGATGGACATCATCCGGGGCGCGCTGGACACCGGCCGGGACGTCCTCTTCGAGGGCGCCTGCGGCACGGGGAAGACGCTCGCGGCGCTCGCGCCGGCGCTGGCGCACGCCCGCGAGGCGAACAAGACAGTGGTCATCACGACGAACGTCCACCAGCAGATGCGGCAGTTCGTCCGGGAAGCCCGCGAGATTCACGACGCCGCGCCGATCCGGGCCGTCGTGTTCAAGGGGAAGGGGTCGATGTGCCACATCGACGTCGACTACGAGGAGTGCCAGGTCCTCCGGGACAACACCCACGAAGTCGTCGACGCCGAGCGCGACAAGCGCGAACTCGAACAGCGCCAGCAGGCGCTCCTGGAGGAGAGTCAGGCGGGCGACGCGGAGGCCGCCGAGGCTCGGGAGGCCGTCCTCGAGGAGCTCGCGTCCGTCGACGCGGACCTCGAGGACCTCCGCGAGGGGAACATCTGCGAGCGCTACTACGAGAACCTCGCCGGCGACAACGACGACTTCTACCAGTGGCTCTACGACGGCGTCCGCACGCCCGAGGACATCTACCAGTACGCCGAAGACGCCGGCGTCTGCGGGTACGAACTCCTGAAGGACGGCATCGAGGGCGTGGACCTCGCGGTCTGCAACTACCACCACCTGCTCGACCCGGGAATCCGCGCGCAGTTCTTCCGCTGGCTGGGCCGCGACCCCGAGGACGTGGTGGTGGTCTTCGACGAAGCGCACAACATCGAGGACGCCGCCCGCGAACACGCCACGGAGACGCTCACGGAGAACACCCTCGAGAACGCGCTCTCGGAGCTCGAGGAGGTCGACGACGCCCGGGGAGCGGCCGCCGAACGCGTGGTCGCTGCGTTCCGGGACGCGCTCGAGGCGACCTACGAGTCGTCGTTCGGGCCGGGCGGCGACGGCCCCGCCCGCGTGAAAGCCGAGGTCGGCGCGAACTGGGAGGACGTCCCCGTCGCGAACGACGACCGGCGCGACGACCTGACCCTGGCGTTCCTCCAGCAGTACACGGGCCCCGGCATCAAGGAAGACGTCGACGAAGCGCTGGCGCTCGGAGAGTCCCTCGACGAGGAGTACGACGAGGCGTACCGGAACGGCGAGACGACGACCCGCCGGGAGTGTTTCGTCCTGCAGGCGGCGGAGTTCGTGGAGACGTACGTCGAGGACGGCGACGAACTCGGCCAGTACCCGACCGCGGCGGTGCGCCGCGACGAGGGCACCGACGAGGTCTACGGCCGCGCGGAACTGTACACGTGCATCCCGCGGGACGTCACCACTGACCTCTTCGACGCCGTCCACGCCAGCGTCCTGATGAGCGCGACGCTGCGCCCCTTCGACGTCACCGCGGACGTCCTCGGCCTCGACGACCCGGAGACGATGGCGTTCGGCCTCCAGTTCCCCGAGCAGCGCCGCCGGACGTTCGCCGTGGACACGGAGCCGCTGTTCTCGTCGAACCGCGAGGACCCCGCGACCCAGCAGGAGGTCTCGGGCGCGCTCCGCGACGCCGTCGAGTTCACGCCCGGGAACTGCCTGTTCTTCTTCCCGAGTTACGCGGAGGCCAAGCGCTACCACGATCTGCTGGGCGAGGCGCCACGCGCCTCGGAATCGTCGAGCGGGCGACGCCCGCGAGACGGGGGCGTCGACGCCGCGCGCTACCTCGACGAACCCGGGACGAGCGCCGAAGAACTCCGGCAGTCGTTCGTCGCCGACCGGAACGGCGTGCTGTTCACGTCGCTGTGGGGGACGCTCGCCGAGGGCGTGAGTTTCGACGGCGACGACGCCCGCACGGTCGCCGTGGTCGGCGTCCCCTATCCGCACCTCGACGAGCGCGCCGAAGCCGTCCAGAACGCCTACGGCCGCACGTTCGGCGACCGCGAGGAGACCCGGAGCGGCGGCCGCCACAGCAGCGAGGACGCGGGCTGGCGGTACGCCGTCGAGATTCCGACCGTCCGGAAGACACGGCAGGCAATCGGGCGCGTCATCCGCTCCCCGGAGGACTTCGGCGTGCGGATGCTCGTCGACCGCCGCTACACGAGGGCCAGCCGCACCGAGATGCGCAAGTACTCCGTGAACCCGACGTTCCCGCCGGAGGACCGCCGCGAACTCGTGGACATCGACCCCGAGAAGCTCCGGTTCTCGATGCTGAACTTCTACACGGACCTCGACGCGTACGACGGCGACCCCCCGAGTCCGTGATCGACGGCGCTCCCGGTCACCCTGCGTCCGAGTCCAGCGACAGGCGTCCGTCCGGGAGGCAGGGACGTTCCCAGTTTCTGACAATTGGGGGCGCTCTGAATGATGCTTCCGTTCGACTCATAGGTATGAACTGGGGGACAATTCCGAACTCGGGCAGTCGGACGCGGAGACTGGCGGCGGCCGCCGGTGCTGTCGTGGTACTGGTCGGTCGCTCCGGAGCGAGGCGGATCCGGGATTCCGTGGCTCTGGGTGGGGATCGGAGGCGCTGTCGTGGTCGCCGCCGTCGCCGAGCGGCTTCCGCGTCGCGGCGGTCGGCGGCGGCGAGTGATGCGGCTGGC
>NZ_WUUU01000167.1 GCF_009831555.1 Halobacterium bonnevillei
ACGACGCCGACCATCGCCACGTCGGCGGCGGCCTTCGACATGCGCGCGACGCCCGTGACGATGCGGGGCCACGACAACTCGGACGTGCGGCGAGCGCGGCGCTCGGAGATGAGGCCGAGGCGGGACAGCCCAAGCCCGATGCCGAGCAGGAGGGCGCTGAACGGGTTCGGTACCACGACTACTCCTGGCTCGGACGCCGATAGTGAAAGGCGTGCGGAATCCGGTCGGTGCGTGGGGGTATGTAGACTGTGGCACGGACGACCGCCGGAGCGGATTCGCCGTTGGCGAGTTCGGACTTGTCAGTCCGCGACGAGGGTGACGGAGTCGCCGACTTCGAGGGTCCGGCCGCGGTCTGTCTCGGGGACTGACGCGATGAGCATCAGCGTGTAGAAGTGGTCGAAGGCGTCCTCGTCCGCCCACTCCGGGAACGTGTCGCGGCGTCGCTGGACGAACGTCTCCCGGAAGTCCGGTGTCGAGTCGCCCGTGTCGGGGTCGCGCTCGGGGACGACGCATCTGCCGCAGGGCGTGACGCCGTCGAATCGGACGCCCCCCACCTCGAAGGCAGGCGCGTCGTCGCCGACGAACCGGTCCTCCCAGAACGCGGGGACGCCGGCGACTTCGACGTTCGCCCGGAGGCGCCGTCGTACCCCCTCGACCGTGAGGTCCTCGAACCAGGACGCGACCTCTCGGAGGGTCGCCGTGCTGACGACCGACGGACCCATGCTGCGGCGGTCGACGTACCCGAGGTCGTCGTCGCACGCGAGCGTGAGGTCGAGGTCGAAGAACGCCGAGAACCACGCGGCCGCGCGCTCCGATTCGTCGTCCAGGTCGAATCTCGCCCCCTCGCCGTCCGGCGTCCGGACGCTGAGCTCACTGGTCTCGCGGTCGAAGTCCGTCTCGAGGTCGTGGACGCGCGCGGTCCGTTTGCCGTTGACCACGTCGCCGTCGGCGTCGAACAGCGCGTACCTGCGGTCGTCAGCGAGCGTCCCTCCGGAGAGCACCGTCGCTGCGTCCACGTCGACGCCGTCCAACCCTTTCACGGGATACACTCGGAGGCCGGCGATTCGTGTCATTACCGGACCCCACGAACGACCGCGGCTTAGGTGTTCGCTCACACCCGCTCGTCGAAGGGGCCTTCGAGCGGTTACGCCACCACTTTCGTCAACCCCGTTTCCGGAGCGTCTGGAGTCCTGCTCAGGGACTCGAACAGTTCGTTGCGGCGAGTTCGACGCGTTCAGTGGACGCTGTATTTTCGCCCCGCACCGGCTGTTCGACGACGAAGACGCTCACAGAGACCATCGGATCCTCGCTCTCGTGTCGCGTGCAGAGGTAGTCGGCGAAGCCGCCGGCCACCGAATCGTCCTGCGCGCTTCGCAAATTCGAGACGTACTTCCGCCACCGCGCGGAGGGATAGCTCCGCGCGACGTCCGGTGGCTCCGTCCAGGTCACTTCGCCGCCGCGGAACGCGTCCACGCTGTCGCCGGAGTCGAGCGTCCCGGGCGCGACGACCCAGTAGTCCGTCGCCGCGGGCGTCGGTGCGAACATCCCCCAGCGCGGGTCCGGCGAGTCGTCGACGGGAGCCGCGTCGGGAACAGCCACGATGCCGACCGTGGCGGCGTTCCACGCCAGGACACCGACCAGGAGCACCGCGAGCAGCGGCGGCAGGACGCGGCGCTTCCAGCGGGCAGCGGCCCGAATCGTCGCCGAATCCGGGAGCCCGACGTCTGGCAGTCCGCTCGCGAGCGCGCTGACGGACCGCGACACCGGTCGGTCCCGGAGTCCGGGAATAGCGCGCCAACCGGGGAGTTCGTCCCAGACGGCGGCGGGGAGGAAGGGAACGAGCGCGGCGACCGAGACCAGCGGGAACAGGCCGAGTTGCATCGACGCGAGCATCCCGAGGTGCACCGCGGCGAACAGCCCGGCGAACGCCGCGCGGACCCACCCCGTGAGGGCGACCAGGAGCACTGACCCCACCAGCATGCCGAGCCAGAGTCGATCGAACGCCGTCAGCAGCGTCGGGTACTGGGCGAGCACGTCGCCCAGTCGCACCGTGAACATGTCGAGTTCGAGCACGTGACGGGTCGCGTCGCCGGACAGCCAGCGGTCGCCGCGGAGTTTCAACACCGCGTTCGTCGCGTACACCACGACGACCTGCAGCAGGACGCCGGCGGTCGCGACACTCACCACGCGATTCCTCGCCGTTCGGTCCACACCACTACCGCCGGACGCCTCGGTGGTTGAAGCGTGAAGGGCGTCGACCGACCAGCGGCGGCCCAGCGGGAGGAACACCCCCCACAGGAACAGCATCCGGAGGAGCGTGTCGCCGCTGTTCAACACGAGGGGGTTGCGGTAGTGCAGCGACGTGAGCAGGACGCCCGACAGGAGTGTCGCGAGCGTCGTTCGGTAGCCGACCAGCATCGACAATGCCGTCACGACAGCCAGACCGAACAGGAGACCCTGCACCCAGGCGGCCCCGGAGAGGGCGTGCAGCGACAGCCGTGAGAGCGCCCCGTACTGCTCGTAGAGGAGAGAGCGCGGCAGCACACCCGCGTCCGTGTAGAACGCCGTGAGGAACCGGGCTCGTAGGAAGATATCGGCGAGGACCAGGGCCGCGAGGGCGGCGCGGAACGCCGCGAGTGCCCGGGCGTCCACGCCCAGGCGTCGGGAGACTGCGGTCCGCACGCGCCGGACCACGTCGCTGTCGCGCGAGTGCCGTGCGGTCACGTCACTGCCTCCCGGAGCGGGCGGAATAAGCTTTCCGCGGCCACGCCGGCATCGTCAGGACGCGCACGTCCAGAGCCCGGTGCCGTTCTCGCGGGCCTGCCGTTCGAGGCTCGCGTAGCCGTCGCGCTTCGTGAACTCGCTGTCGTAGAGGCGCGCGTACCCCGCCTCGAGGAGCGCGCGGTTGAACGAGTCGCCGTCGGCGCCTCCGCCGCCTCCCGTGGTCCGGGGCGTCTCCGACGCGTCACTGTCCACGACGACGTACGCGAGCAAGCGGTCGTAGCCCGCCGCGGCGGTCGCTGACCGGGTCGAACTCGACGGTCACAGTCTCGCCCGCGAGTCGCTGGTCGGCGTACTCGCTGGCGCGCTCGCCCCAGGTTCGGAGACACGACCGGCCCGCGTCGGTGTCGGGGACGCCCTCGTACTCGCCGGGCGAGACGTCCTCGTGGACCTCCGGGGTGTCGACGCCGAGCAGGCGGACGCGCTCCTCGGTGCCGTCTTCGAACCTGACGTCGACCGTGTCGCCGTCGACGACGTCGACGACGGTCGCGGTCTGGTTCTGGGCGGCCGTCGTCGTCGGCTCGCCGAACGTGACCGACCCCGAGCAGCCCGCCAGGAGGACGAGGGTCGCGGTGGCGACGACGGCGAGCGTGCGTCGATTCACACCGGCGGTACGGACGGGTGGGTGTTAACGCTCGCGGCCTGTTGCCGAGCCATCGACTGGGTCAGTTCGCGAAGCGGGGGCGACCGAGTAGTCAGTCACTGCCGACGAGAGCGGCCAGGAGTGCCAGCACGACGGCGACGAACGCGACGCCGGCGTCGAACCCGGGAATACCCGTGTCCGTCCTGGTGGTGTCGTCGCCGCTCGACGCGGTCACTGACGCGGTCCGGTCCCCGGCGGCGAACGTGTGCTCGCCGTCGGAGGTCACCGGCACGGTCACTGTCCGCGTCGTCGATTCACTGGCCGCGAGCGCCACGTCGAGGGACGCGACATCGTCGTCGTCCAGCGTGACGACCACTGGTCCAGTCGCGTACCTGTCCGATGGGTTCGACACCTGGACAGTCACCGTCACGTCGTCGCCGGGCGACACGGTGGTCGGCGACACGGAGAGGTCCTGGACCTCGACGCGAGCGGGCTCTCTGACGCCGAGTGCCATCCGGTCCCGACCGGTAGAGAGCTCGTACGTCCCTGGCTCTCCGAACGTGTGGCTGAGCGTCACCCGGTCGCTGTCGCCCGGAGCGAGTTCCCCGCCCGTGGCAGCGAGCACGGTGCCGTCCAATTCGAGGGCCGCTTCGTACTCGCCGGTCTGCTCGCCGTCGTTGGTCACCACCGACTCGACTGACACGGTCTCCCCGACGTACAGCGACGGCGGTCGCTCGTAGGTCTCGTTGCGGAACGGACCGCTGACGCGGTACTCGGTCACCTCGAAGTTCATCTGTGGCGGCTCCGTTCCGAACGCCGCACCGTGTTCCGTCCGCGTCCACATCTCGGGTACGTCGGTCGTCGTCGTGTATCGGCTGGCCTCGTCGCGCACCGACTGGCTCGAGATCTCGCGGACGGCGTCCAGCACGTCGTCGTTGGTAGTGCGGTCGTCGTGTTGGTTCAGCAGATAGAACACGTCGGCCATCGTGTGACTGCTGTCGGTCGCGACCCGGATCTGGCGGTCGAGTTCGCCCCAGACAAGGCTTCCCTTGACGTAGTTCGCGCCCGACGGCCACGTCGTCGGGTCGGCGAGAACCGCGTCCCGCCAGGGGGAGCGCTCGCCGTACGAGAGGTACGTCTCGAACGCCTCGAACCCGACGTAGCCCGTCCGGAGCGCGAGCAGCGCCGAGTAGTATTCGGCGCTCGCCTCCGTCGTCCACCTGCCGCTGGACTCCGTGCGGAAGTCCTGGCGCGTGTGGACGTACTCGTGGAACCAGACGTTGCCGGCGTCATCGAGGCTGGCGTCCGCCAGCACCCAGGCGTCGGTGCCGCCGTACTCGACGCCGCGAATCCCCCAGTCGGCGTCCGTCGGGGCGGCCGCGAACCACACTTCCTCGTCGCGGGCGCCGACGTTGAACCGGCCGGATGCGGCGGCAAGTGCGTCGAGAATCTCCTCGGGTGACGCCGCCAGCGTCGCGGCCTCGGGGACCGTGAGCCGGATGGTCTGTGCATTCGCCGTCCGGGTGTACGTCTCCTGCGGCCCGAGGAACGCAATCTCGCCGCCAGTCGACCCCTCGCCGGCGACCGCGGCGTCCTCCGAGATGGTCACGTCGATGTCCTCGGTACTGCGCCAGCTCCACTCAGTCCGGAAACCCGGCACCGTGACCATCGCCCACGGACCCGGGTCGACGAACGAGTACTTGCCGTTCTGGGTGACGGCGGGCGAGCGCGCGCCGCTGGCGCTCTGGTTTGCGGGCAGCGTCAGCGACAGCGTCGCGGGGTCCGTCTCGCCGTCCCACTCGTAGGCACCGTCGGTTCGAGTGAACGCAGTGCTCTCGACGTCACGGGCGTCCCCGGGGACGCCCACCCGGAGCGACGTCACACTCTCGGGGATGTCGTACGCGACGTCGACGTCGACTGCACCGGGCTCGTCTGGAGTCAGGTGCAGCGTGATGTCCTTCTGGATGGTCTGCGTCTGCCCCGTTGCCGCTCGCTGCCCTGTGGCTTCTCCCGTCCGCTCGGTCGGCTCGATACCTGTCTTCACCTCGGCGCCGGCGCTGTCCTGTGCGGGACCGGTGCGGTCCTGAATGGGGCCAGCGCTCGCGGCGTCGACTCCTGCAGCACCGTCGGCGAGCGCCGCGCCGGCGAGCGGCGTGGCGACGAGTGCGACGACGAGAACGAGGACGAGCCCACGTTGCATGAGTCCACGTGAGGGACCGACATACAAAGGCGCCAGGGCCGAGGAATTGCTGGAGGATCCCGACCCGCAGTTCCGCCCCGTTCGGACGTCCGCAATCCGGGCACGCACCGGCGTGACCGTCAGTCTCGGTCGCCGCCGTCGGCGACAGCGAACTGCTCGTGAGCCACGTCCAGCGCGCCGATGGCCTCGACGAGACCACCGGGTGCGACCCGGAGACCGTCAGCCAGGGGCGCCCCGTCGTCTGGCAGGTCACCTGCAACGTCGTCACTGACGACGATGACACCGGCGGCGTCGCGGCGGAGTCGCCTGTTTTTGCCCCAGTCTGCTGCCGCTTCGGGCACTACGGTGGCGTCCGCTTCGGCCACGAGCGCCCCGGCGCGAGCCACGGCGTCGGTATCTGGCTCGGCGAACGGCGGCACAGTGACCGCGTCGAAACCGAGTCTCGTCGCCGTCTCGTGGTCGAGGCTCCCGGACGCCACGGGACCGACCGTCACGTCAGCGCCGGCGTCGGCGAGAGTCCCCAGGAGGGGGGTCGCCGCGTCGCCGCCACCCAGGACGTGGACCGATTTCTCCAGGTCTCCGGTGGCCTCGGGGAGTGGCGTGACAGTAGGTTCGCCAGTGACCGGGTCTGTCCCGACGGCGACGCGCGCGTCGAACGCGTCCCGGACGGCCTTTGGCGTGAGCACCTCCGCGGGGGCTCCAGAGTCGAGGACGCGGCCGTCCGCGACGAGCACCAGTTCGTCGCAGTAGCGCGCCGCCAGGTCGAGGTCGTGGATGGCCGCGACG
>NZ_WUUU01000168.1 GCF_009831555.1 Halobacterium bonnevillei
CCGCTGCGACCGCCGAGGCCGGCGGCGTCGAAACCGACGAGTACGGCGAGGTGGTGCGGCGGCCGCTGCGGGGCCTGCGCGCGACCATCGCGGAGAACATGGTCGCGTCGAAGCAGACGATCCCGCACGTCACGTCGATGTTCGAGGCTGACGCCACCGACCTCGTCGACCTGAAGGAGAACCTCGACGAGAAGCTGGACGCGCCCGTCTCCTACACCGCGCTGGTCGTGAAGGCCGTGGCGCCGGCGCTGGAAGAATATCCGTCGTTGAACGCGAGCGTGGACGACGAGGCCGGCGAAATCGTCGAGAAGCGCTACTACAACGTCGGCGTCGCGACGCACACCGAGGACGGCCTGCTGGTGCCCGTCGTGGAGCACGTCGACCAGAAGTCGATCGCCGAGGTCAGCCGGGAGGTCGCAGACCTCGCGGAGCGCGCGCGGGAGCGGTCCGTCGACGCCAGCGACCTCAGCGGCGGCACGTTCACCGTGACGAACACTGGCAGCCACAGCGAACACGGCACGTTCGGCACGCCGATCATCCGCCACCCCGAGGTCGCAGTCCTCGGCATGAGTCGCGTCCAGGACAAGCCCGTGGCGGTTGGCGACGACGAGATGGAAGTCCGACCCGTGCTGCCGCTGTCGCTGTCCTACGACCACCGGCTGGTCGACGGCGTCACCGCGTCGCTGTTCGCCGAGCACGTCATCGACGCCATCGAGGACCGGGACGTGTTCACGGCGCGACTGTAGGCCGGCCGCCAGCGGGCCGCCGCCCGGGTCTATCCGCTCACCGCTCGGTGACGGGGTCGCCGAACCGCGTGAGCCCCTCGAGTTCCCACTCGTCGACGTCCTCGAAGGCGTCCCGCGCGATGACGCGCTTGTGGACTTCGTCGGCGCCGTCGATGATGCGGAACTGCCGGACGTTCTCGTAGAAGTCCGCCAGCGGGAGGTCCTTCCCGATGCCGTTGCCGCCACACACTTGCAGCGACAGGTCGATGGCGTCCTGGACGGTGTTCGCGGCGAACACCTTGCTCATCGAGACGGGGACGCGGGCCTGCTCGCCGGCGGCGATGCGGTCGGCGGCGTGCCGGACCATCGTCCGCACGGCGTGCAGGCGCGTCTCCGCGTCCGCGATGCGGTACCGGAGGTCCTGTTTCTCCGAGAGCGGACCGTCGAAGGCTCGGCGCTCGGACGCGTACGCTTTCGCGATGTCGAGGGCGCGCTGGCCCATCCCCGAGTACCGCATGCAGTGCGTGAGTCGCGCGGGCCCGAGGCGCAACTGGACGTTCTGGAAGCCCGCGTGTAGGTCCCCGAGCAGGTTCTCCTCGGGCACGCGCACGCCGTCGTACGTGATTTCGGCGTGACTGACGCCCGCGACCCCGCCGCCGACGTGTGGGATGTCGCGGACGACGTTCACGCCGTCGGTGTCCTTCGGGACGAGGAACGTCGAACACCCCTCGTAGGGGTGGGCGTCCTGGTCGGTGCGCGCGAACACGATGAGGAGGTCGGCCTCCGCCCCCTGTGTCGTCCACCACTTGTGGCCGTCGATGACCCACTCGTCGCCGTTCTGCTCCGCCGCTGGCGGCGCAGAGCTCGCCGAGCTCTGCTCGGCGGTGTCCTTCTGTGCGGTCGTACGGATCATCTTCGGGTCCGACCCCGCGCCCTGTAGCGGTTCAGTCATCGAGAACCCCGAGCGGATGTCGCCGGCCGCCAACGGCGCCAGCCACTCCTCCTTCTGGGCTTCGGTGCCGACGAGTTCCAGCAGGTGCATGTTCCCCTCGTCGGGCGCGGCGACCCGCATCGCGTCCATCGCCAGCGGGCTGCGGCCCGCCTGCTCGAACACGGGGAGCATGTCCCGGAAGTCCAGGCCCATGCCGCCGTACTCCTCGGACACCTGTGGGGCGTAGATGTCCCACTCCCGGGCTTCCTCGCGTAGTGCCGCGATCTGGTCCTCGCTGGCGGGTTCCTCGCCGAGGAGGTCGCGCTCCACGGGGATGACGACGTCCTCGACGAACTCCCGCGTCCGTGCCGCTACCGCCGCCGCCTGTTCCGAGTCACCGTACTCCATGCAGAGAGGTTCCGAGCGGACTGGCGTAAGTGTTGTTACGAATCCCGAACGACGACAAGGGCCGGCCCGTGGGAGCGACGCGGCTCGAGAGGTATCGGGAAAATCTATTTCTACTATGTATTCGTAATTGTACCAGATTTAGTAGTGTTTTGCGGACGGCTGCGAGACGGAACGTGAGGCTGCCCGCTGGCGCGCGCTAAACGACCATCTGCATCGCGAAAAACGCGCCGCAAACCCCCTATTACGAGGTACGTGGCCCTCCAATCCAATCCAGCACCCGTGGCATCGTGTGGATCTCCCCCCTCGACTCGTATCTGTTCCCACCAGACCGTGATTGAACCGGTTGTTAGGCCTTGGGCCGCCGTTTTCGGGACAGGAACCTGCTGATTGACACGGTCGCTGGCGTACCTACTACTGTGGTGCCTGGTTCCCGAACACGGCAATTACTGTTTGTATTCAATGTATTCGTATAATCTGGTATGTTGCTGTTACTCGCGACGGTTGCCGCACGCTCACGATGGAGGGCGCGGAGCCAGGAGTGGACAGGACAGCGATGGACGAACGGCGTGTGCAGCGCTGGGCCTCGACACACTACGAACTCTCGTCGTCCACAGCGAACGGACGCCGCGGAGGAACCGTGCTCGCCGACGAAAATAGCGTCAGCGCGCTGCAGTCAGTCGTCGCCCGCGTCGAAGGAGACGTCGGACTGTTTGGCCGAGATGCCGCGGCGGTCGGCGTCCCACTCGGAGAGCACGTAGGTGAGCGCGAACAGCACCACGACGCCCACGGGGAGCAACGCCAGCGGCGTGATTCGGGTGTACCCCCAGACGACCAGCAGCAGCGCGGCGACGGACACCACCGTCACCGCGTAGTACAGTTGCGTGCGGACGTGGTCGATGAGGTCGGCACCCGTGAACGTCGCCGACAGCACAGTGGTGTCGGAGATCGGCGACGAGTGGTCGCCGAAGATCGCGCCCGAGAACACCGTGCCGACGACGGCCGCGACCATCGTGTGGGTGCCGGTCAGCTCCCAGGCGACGGGCACAGCGATGGGCGTCACGATGGCCATCGTCCCCCACGAACTCCCCGTGGAGAACGCGACGAACGCCGCGGTGAACAACACGATGACGGGGAGGAGTTCCGGCGACAGGAACTGCTCGACGACGCCAGCGACGTACCTACCGGTCTCCAGCGCCTCGACGACGTTCCCGATGGACCACGCGAGCACGAGGATGGTGACCGCGGTGAGCATGATGCCGAACCCGTCGATGGTCGTGTCCACGCTCTCCCCCAGCGAGAGGATGTCGAAGGCGTACCCGAGAACGTACCCCGTAGCGACCATCGCGAACGACCCGAAGATGAGCGCGAGCGCGTAGTCCGCGCCCGTCACCATGTCGTAGAGAGTCGCACCGGGTTCGTAGCCCGTCCAGAGCGCGGCGCCGAGCGTGACGACGATGAGCACCGCAATCGGCGCGAAGAACGACACCAGCCGAGGGTCGGCGACCTCGGGTTCGCCGAGTTCGTCTTCGACGTCCTGCATCGGGCGGGCGTCGTCGCGGGTCACCTTGCCGGTCGTGGTGGCGCGGTGTTCCGCCGTCAGCATCTCACCGAAGTCCCGGCGGGTGTACACGAGGATGGCGACCATCACGATGGCCAGAATCGAGTACATGTTGAACGGGATGGACTGCAGGAACACCTCGAACGTCCCCGGCCGGTCCGCAGCCGCGACGCCCGCGGTCTCGTAGCCCTCCTCGATCATCGACAGCTGGAACGCCACCCACGACGAGATGGCGAGCGTGGCGACCGGCGCGGCCGTCGAGTCCACGATGTAGGAGAGTTTCTCCCGGGAGACGCCGAGGTGGTCGGAGACGTCTTTCATCGTGGAGCCGACGACGGCGGTGTTCGCGTAGTCGTCGAAGAACAACAGCAGGCCGAGCAGCCAGGCGACGACGCCGGCCTTCCGTTTCGAGTCGACGCGCTCGATGGCCCAGTCGCGGACTGCGTACGACCCGCCGAGGCGCCACATCATCGCCACGCCCGACCCGAGCAGGAGCGTGAAGATGAGGATCTGCGCGTGGAATATCGATTCCTCCTGCGAGATCGCTGCCGCGATCCAGTCGAAGGTCTGTTCGAGGCCGACGCCGCCGGTGAAGATGACGGCGCCGGACCAGACGCCGAGGAACAGGGACAGCACCGCTTTCCTGGTGACGATCGCGAGTACGATCGCGAGCAGCGGTGGAACGACGGATAACGCGCCGAAATCGGACATACGTACACGACACTCGCGATACGTATAAAATACCAATGCCCGCCGGACCGGTCGCCCGTCGCGGCCGCACAAACCACATCTTTATCGGTCGCTCGTCGCATCCAGTCGAACGGATGGTCGTACAGCGTCTGGACGCGCCCGACCCCGGCGAGTTCGTCGCGGCAGCGAAGCACGCGTTCCGGGACGGCGCGGTGTTGACCGTACAGGCTCGCTGTGAAGTGGAGTACGAGGGGCGCACGAGCGGCTACCTCGACGAGGGCGACCGGCTGCTGGTCGCGAAGCCCGACGGGACGTTCCTCGTCCACCAGCCCACCGGCCACAAGCCGGTGAACTGGATGCCGGGCGGGGGCACCGTCGAAGCCCGGGAGAGCGAGGGCGACGCCGTGCTGCTGGCACGCCGCACGAATCCCAGCGAGCGCGTGGAGACCCGCCTGCTGGAGGTGTACGGCGTGACGCGGTTCGACGCCGAGGACGGCGCCACCTACGAGGAGTCAGGCACCGAGGCGGAGATGCACGAGTACATCCAGAACAACCCCGGGGAGCTCGAGGACGGCCTGCGCATCGTCGAACACGAGCGCGAGACGAAGTACGGGTTCGTTGACTTCTACGCCGTCGACTCGGACGGCACACCCGTCGTCGTGGAAGTCAAACGCATCCAGGCGACGCTGAACCACTTCGACCAGCTCAAGCGCTACGTCGACCTCTACTCGGAGACGAACGAGGACGTGCGCGGGATGCTGGTCGCGCCGTCGGCGTCCGAGCGCGTGCTGCGGACGCTCCGGGACAACGACCTGGAGTTCGTGGAACTCGCGGAGTTCGGACTGGACGCGAAGGGCGCGACGGAAGCGAAGCTCACGGACTTCTGAGCGCGCGGGCGCGGCCTCGTACGCGACGGCACGGCGGCCCTCACGTCGATCCTGGCGTCACACACGCCGGCCGAAGCTCTTTGCGGCGCGGTCGTGTCAGTTCAGGCATGGTCGACGCGCGCGAGTACCACGAGCGGTCGAGCCACTCCCCGGAGAGCGTCCGTCGGAACGACTTCTCGCTGGACTTCGACAACAAGCCGCGGCCGTACAAGGTCTACGAGGACCGCGGGTACGTCGACCCGCCGGGCGGCCAGGACGACTCGAAATCTCCAGATGCCCCGGAATCCCCAGACGCCCCAGAAACTCCCGCGCTGGACGCGATAGCGACGACGAGCGCCGAGCCGGAGTTCGGCGCCGATTCGGACCTCGATTTCGCGACCCTGCACGCGCTCTGTCACTCCGCCGCGGGCGTCACGAAGACCCTCGAGAAGCGCGGGAGACGGATGCGGTTCCGCGCGGCGTCCTGCACGGGGAAGCTCTATCACGTCGACCTCTACGTCGTCACCGGCGACCTCGACGGCCTGGACGCCGGCGTCTACCACTTCGACCCGGACGGCGGCGGGTTCGACGTGCTCCGCGAGGGCGACTTCCGGGGCGTGCTCGCGGCGGCCAGCGGCGGCCACGACGGCGTCGCCGACGCGCCCGTGACCGTCGTCGCGACCTCGGAGTGGTGGCGCAACGCCTGGAAGTACCGCGAGCGCACCTACCGACACGCGTTCTGGGACTCCGGAACCATGCTTGCGAACCTGCTCGCGGTGGCGCACGGCGACGGCTACCGGGCGTCAGTGGTCACGGGATTCGACGACGACCGGGTCGCGGCCCTGCTCGGCGTCGACCCCAGTGAGGAGGCGCCGGTCGAGCTCGTCCCGCTGGGCAGCGGCCAGCCGACGCCCGACCCCCGGCACGTGCCCGCCATCGACCCCGAGGAAGCGCCGCTCTCCGAGAACCCCATCGACTATCCGTTGAACGCCGACGCGTGGCGACAGAGCGCGCTCCGGGACGCCGACGCGGTCCGCGACTGGCGGGCGACCGTCGAGGACGCGAACGACCTCGGCACGCACGGCGTCGGCGACGGCGAACTCGTCGAGCGCGC
>NZ_WUUU01000169.1 GCF_009831555.1 Halobacterium bonnevillei
GCCGACATGAGCGTGCTCGGCCCCGCCTTCGGCGACGACGCCGGCGAGGTGATGCAAGCCCTCAACGACGCGCACGTCGAGTCCGCGGACCTCGACGCGCTCGCCGACCAGGTCAGCGACGCCCTCGGCCGGGACGTCGAACTCACCCCGGAGATGGTGTCGTTCGAGGAAGAACCGCCCGAGCACGTCGCGGGCGTCGACTTCGACGGGGGGCCCGCGAGTGCTGCGAGCGGGGGCTCGTCGGACGAGCGAAGCGAGTCCTACGGTGGCACCGTCTACGTGGACGCGGAACTCGACGAGGACGTCGAGAGCGAGGGGTACGCCCGCGAGGTCATCCGCCGCGTCCAGGAGATGCGCAAGGACCTCGACCTCGAGATGGACGCCGAGATCCGCCTCGACGTGGCGGTGTTCGACGACCGCGTCGCGCGCCTCGTCTCCGAGCACGAGGACCTCATCGCGGAGGAGACCCGCGCCCGCGAGCTCGCGGACGTCGAGGACGGCTACCGGGAGGAGTGGGACGTCGAGGGCACGAAGCTGGCGCTGGAGATCGAGCCGCTCTGAACGAGACAGCGGTGGCGCGGCGCTGGATTCCTGTCAGGTGAGCCGGCTGCGGCGACCGACTCTCAACCCCGGAACGGGATGTTCCCGAGTCGGACGTCGCGCTCGACCCGTTCGTCGCCGGATTCCGCGTGCGTGATGCCAGTGACCGCGAGGAGTTCCGGGTCTTCGCCGGACGGCAGCGACCACGCGCTCGTGACTGTCTGTGACGCGCCGGGTTCGACGCGGCCCGAGGACTCGGTCCCGCCGACGCGGGTGCCGGCGTCCGTCGTCACCGCGCCGAGTTCCAGCGTGTATGGTGCGTCCGCCGTGTTCTCGACGCTGACGACAACCTCGAAGCGCCAGGAGTCGTCGCGGAGTTGCACCCACGCGTCCTCGAGGGTGTCCGCGGGCTCCGTCGCCGGGAGTAGTTCCTCGCCGATGGACGTCGTCGGCTCGGCCGTCGTCTGTTGGGTCGTCGTCGCGGGTTCCTCGCCGTCCCCGAACAGCCAGGACGCCACGATTCCCACCAGCGTCCTCGCTTCGATGGCGATGGGGATGCCGAGGCCGAGACCGACCAGGATGCGGATCACCCAGCGTCGACTCAACAGCACTTCGTCCTCGGGCTCCTCGGATTCGCTGGGGGCGCTTTCGTCGGGCTCCTGGCCCGTCCCCTCCGGACCCTCGACCTCGTCGGCGTCGTCGCGGCTGTCCTCGTCACTCATCGTGGGTGTAGCGGTGCGAGCGTGGTGGTCGTGACATCAGTGAGTGGTGTTCGGTTGCGAGTGCGGAACGACCGCGGGGTGGTGGTGGCCTACACCGGGAACGGCGACGCACCGGGGTTCAGGATGCCGTCCGCGACCATGCTCCCGAGCGGGACGCCGTACGCCAGCAGCACGAGGACGACGGCGATGCCGGTCCACAGCTTGAGGTTGTCGAGCACGCGCGGGCCGTTCGACGCGCCGGACAGCGGCTCCGGGATGTGGCCGTTCACGGACAGCGCCGAAACGCCGGGCCGCGACAGCCACGTCCCGAGCATCACGACGAGGAACATGAGCAGCGCGACCACCAGCAGCGTCGCTCCGAGCGCGATCTGGAGGCGGATCTCGGCGATGGTGCTGAACACCGTGTCGAACGCCGACGCGCCCGCGTCACCGACGGGTTCGGCGGTGCGCCGCGGCAGGCCAGCGAGGCCGCCGCGGTGCATCGCGTTCGACATCAGCGTCATGCCGACGAACCAGACGTACGGCTGGATGCTCGCCAGACGGCGGTGCCGGAGTGGCTTGCCCGTGAGCTGCGGGACCAGCCAGTAGCTGACCGCCATCGCGGTGAGCGCGAACGCGGTGCCGACGGTGAGGTGGAAGTGGCCGGGCACCCAGATGGTGTTGTGGATGAGGTAGTTGATGTTCATCCCGGCGTTGATCATGCCGGAGAACCCGCCGGCGGCGAACATCAGGCCGGCGAGCGCGGTGCCCGCGAACGCGGGTTCGTCCCACGGGAGCGCGCGCAGCCACCCGAGGTAGCCGTCGCCGCCGCGCTGTCGGGCGCCGTGTTCGACCGACGCGACCACGGTGAACGCAGTCAACAGGGACGGCAACAGCAGCATCATCGTGTTCGTCATCGCGATGAACTTGAAGCCGTCCGCGATGCCGGGGTCGATGTACTGGTGGTGGAACCCGACCGGCGTCGACAGCAACACGAACAGCACGAACACGACGCGCGCCAGGGGGTCGCTGAACAGGCGGCCGCCCGCGAACTTCGGCAGGAGCGTGTACCACGCCAGGTAGCCGGGCAGCAGCCAGAAGTACACGACCGGGTGGCCGAAGTACCAGAACAGCGACCGCGTCAACAGCGGGTCGACCTGCCCGATCCAGCCCAGCGACCACGGGATCAGGAAGACAACCACTTCGACGGCGACCCCGACCGAGGAGACGTACCACATGATGAACGTGGTGAGCACCATGAACGTCTGCAGCGGGATGCGCGCGTCGGGGTTGTCGGCGCGCCACTCGCGGTACGTCAGGAAGTAGACGGCGCCGAGAATCCACGACCCGACGACGAGCAGCGCGGCCCCGAAGTAGAACGCGGGATGGGCCTTCAGCGGCGCGTAGAACGTGTACAGGACGTCCGCGGAGTCGAACGGCAGGCCGGGCGCGAAGCCGTTGAGGATGGCCGTCGCCGCCAGCGCGGTGCCGACGAACATCGACCCGAACCCGACCCACGCGAGGCGGTCGCTGTACAGCGGCCGGTCGAGGCTGCGGGTGGTCGCCCACACGAACATCCCGCAGATGAAGAACGTCGTGAACACGAGCGCGAGCAGGACGCCGTGTCCGGTCAGGACCGTGTAGTACTGGGTTGCGTCGATCGGGAGCGCCTCCCGGAAGTAGTCGGTGCGGTAGAGGCCCTGCAGCAGGCCGAACACGCCGCCGAGGGCGAACGCGATGAACGCGACGCCGAAGTGCCACCGCACGAGTTTCGCGGCGCCGGGGTAGTCGTCGACGTACGTCACGCCTCAGCCACCTCCGATTCGTCGAAGTCCTCCGCCGGGACGACCTCGATGGTCCCGGTCATGTCGTGGTGGGCGGCCCCGCAGTACTCGTTGCACGCGACGTGGTAGCTGCGCGCGTCGTCGAACTCCACGGTGAGCTGCGCCACCTGGCCCGGAATCACCATCGTGTTGAGGTTCGTCCCGACGACGTTGAAGCCGTGCGTGACGTCCCTGCTCGCGATGTGGAACGTCACTTCGGAGCCCTCGGGCACCCGGATGGGGGTGCCGGAGCCCGGCGTGAACGAGAACTGGCGCGCGACGACGTAGACGTCGTACTCGCCGTCGCCAGTCTGGTAGACGCCGGGGTCGCGGAAGTCGGACGACGCCGTCGGGTCCGAGGCGGCCACCTGGCCGCCCGAGTTGTCGACCATCGCGACGCCGGCGCCGACCGCGCCGTACACGATGGTCGCGACGAACCCGGCAATCAACAGCAGCGACGCGACCAACCAGAGTTTCTCGAATCGATGTATCTCCATGGTTCACCCGATCACCGTGAGTTCGTTCCCGAGGAACTCCACGAAGTACATGAACACCCACATCGCGACGAGTATCAGGAAGTACACCGCCACGAGTGCGGCGGTCCCCATGGGGTCGTACTCGTCGTGGTCGAGTTCCTCGACCGGCTCTTCGACCGGCGCTTCCTGCGTTCCGGCGCCCGGTTCGCCCTCGACGCCGTCGTCGTACTCCGGGGTCTCCGGCTGGTCGCGGCGGTAGTACCCGGCGAGCACCGGGAGGAGCATCGCGGCAGCGACAGCGCCCGCGAACACCGTGCCCAGCAGCGGGCTGAACGGCGTCGTCGTCCCCGCCGGGCCGCCACCGCCGTCTTCGGCGGGTGCGGGCCCGACGACGATTGCCGCCTTCATCCCGACGCTGAGGTGTGGCTCACAGTAGTACTTGTAGACGCCGCGGGTGTCGAGCGTCGCGGAGAACGAGAATCCCGTGTTCTCGATGGGTTCGTGGCCCTCCCAGGCGGCGTCCTCCGGCTGGGATTCGACCACGACGTTGTGCGTGTCCGACACCCACTCGAAGGTCACCGTCGTCCCCGGCGACACGCGGAGTGCGGGCGGGTCGAACGCGAACGTGCCGCCGTTCCCGTCCGCGCCCACCGTCACCGTGACCTCGTCCTCGCCGGTCCGGTCGACCGTCTCCCCGTCGTAGTTGTCGACGGCGCCGCCCGGCGCGTCGTCCGTGAACCAGTCGCCGTACTCGGCGGGGACGGCGTCTTCCTGTTCGCCGCCGCCCTCCGCGACGACGATGGCGCCTTTCATCCCGACGCTGAGGTGCGGGTCGCAGTAGTACTTGTAGACGCCGAGCGTCTCGAACGTCGACGAGAACGAAAAGCCCGAGTTCTCGATGGGGTCGTGCCCCTCCCAGCCCGCGTCGTCCGGCTGAGATTCGACCGCGACGTTGTGCGTGTCCGACACCCACTCGAAGGTCACCGTCGTCCCCGGCGAAATCCGGACTGCCGCGGGTTCGAACGCGAACGTGCCGCCGTTCCCGTCCGCGCCCACCGTCACCGTGACCTCGTCCTCGCCGGTCCGGTCGACGACCTCGCCGTCGTAGTTGTCCGTCGTCCCGCCCGGCGCGTCGTCCGTGAACCAGCCGTCGAAGTCGGTCTGGCCGGCGGCTGACCCCGTCGCTGCGCTGCCGAGTGCGGCCGCGGCCGCCGTGCCGGCCGTCGCGCGGAGGACGCCACGTCGCGAGTACGTTTCGTCCGCGATTGCGTCCCTCATGCGGTACACCTCCCAGAGAATGTCCAGGCGACCCGCCGGGCTGCGCCCTCCCGTGGCGTGTCCCGACCCTGGCCGCCGCGTATATGCGTGCGGTTGCTCGTGCCCATACGTTGTCCCACCGAGGTGTTGCGCCGTATCTGATAAAAAAGGCGCCCCCGTTCCCGGGATTTCGGAACGCCTGCAAAACGTTTACACGGTTCGTCACGAATGCGCAGGCATGAACGTCCAGGTACAGCACCTCGCGGCAGGGTTGGCGCTGCTCACACTCGTCCCGGTCGCCGTCTACGCCGTCGGCCAGTCGCTGTGGGCGGTCGTCGCACTCCTGAACGTCGTGCTCATCGCGGCCTGCCTGTACTACGTGTTCGGCCCGGAGGAACGCGAGACCGGACACGTTACCGGGTAGCGTCGCCGGATGACGTGGTTCCCGGCGGTGCCACTCGCGGCCGACAGCGGCGTGCCACCGCGAGGAAATCGGGGCGGTCGCGACGATCCTCACCGAGTACGTTCGAACCCTCGACATCGCGGTCGACGCCGTGCTCGCGACAGCGCTCCTGTTCGCCATCCGTCGCGAAACCCTCGACTTCCTTCGCGGGACGACCAGCGAGGAGTACGCCGCGGCGGAGTACCTGCACGACGACACGGACCAGGAGCTGCTCCGACGGCTCTCCAGACCGTCGGTCACTGGCCACACCATCGACGCCATCGCGACGGCGATCACCAACCGGGAGACGAAGGCGTCGGTGCTCATCTCGCACGTCGGTCGGACGTCCGAACGGGACGCGATCCCGCAGGCAGCCGACTACCTCGAAACCCTGGAAGGCGTCGACACCGTCATCGTCTTCGGCATCGTCAACGAAGCCATTCACCTCAGTGCACGGTCGCCGGACCCACGAATCCACGTCGGTGACGTACTCAACGAGACGTTCGGCGACGTCGGAGCCGCCGGGGGCCACCACGACGTGGCGGGCGGTGAGATCCCGCTCGGTATCTTCGCCGACTACACGACGAACGACGGACAGTTGCTCGCCATCGTCGAAGAAGTCATCACCGGCCGCCTCCTCGCGAAGCTGGACCTCGACACCGACTCGGACCCATGAGCACACCCAGCCGCTGGGCAGCTCTCCCACGGGACCGGGAACCTCCGTATCGACGACAACCAACCGTTACAGACGTCCGAGCGCGTCGCCGGACCGCTGGGTCCGAGCAAACGCGTGTAGCTAACCTCCAAATCCTGAATCGTCCCCGTCACGCGGTGCAACGGCCAGCGACGCGCGAATCGCTCGTCACTAGCGTTCCGAGAGAAGTGGACTCGCTGGGAATAATCGCAGGAGGGCTCTACGATGACGGTTGTTAAAATGTCTGTCATTGTTACATCCAGCTCCCTGAGAGGTGGTCCTGGCGCACTTCCATCTTCTCGCGGTCGGTCCGCAC
>NZ_WUUU01000170.1 GCF_009831555.1 Halobacterium bonnevillei
GCGGAGCACGCGCTCGACGCGGCGCGCGCGTTGTCATTCGGGACGTCCCGCACGCGGGCGTGGAACGACAACACTTCGCGGCCGGTCAGCGACGGCGGGAAGCCCGCGCTCTCCGGGAGGTAGCCGACGCGCTCGCGGAGCGCCGTCCCCGCGTCCGGGGAGAGTCCCGCGACGGTCACGTCGCCGCCGTCCGGCGTCTCGTGGCCGACCAGGAGTTTGAACAGCGTGGTCTTGCCCGCGCCGTTGCGGCCGACGAGGCCGAGCGTTTCGCCGCGGTCGACGCGCAGGCTGGCGCCGTCGAGCGCGGTGACTGTGCCGTAGGACTTCCGTGCGTTCCGAACGTTGATCGTGGGGTCACTCATAGTATCGCCTCCAGTCGTCGTGGGCGGGGGACTCCAGGGGGTAGTGGTCGACGACGCCGCGGGTCTCCACCAGCGGCACCGAGCGGCTCGCCAGGCGGACTGCGTCGAACGCGGGACTCGAGGAGAACACGCGCACCTCGGGGTGGTCGCGGGTGAGGCGCTCGACCGTGCCCTCGGGCTGGAACCGGACTTCGCTGACGCCGTCGTGGTCGACGTCGACCGTGCTGGCGTCGTCCCAGTAGTTCCCGCGGTCGGTGGTGTTCCACGCCACCTGTTGGCCGACGACGGCGTACATCGCGTCCGCGTTGTCGATGAACGTGTTGCCGTGTCCGTGCAGGTTCGTGCTCCCGGCGGTGAGGTGTACGCCCACGTCGTTGGCGAGCACGAGGTTGTCCGCGAACTCGTCGTCCTGGGAGTTGTAGTAGAAGATCCCGTTGTCGTTGCCGACGAGGTCGTTGCCCGCGATGGTGCTGTGGTCGACTTCCCTGACGAGGATGCCGTGCCCGCTGGTGCCGGAGTTGTTCACGGCGGTGTTGTTGAGGATTTCGAGGTCGTCAGAGATCATCAGCGCGTACCCGACGTCGTTGTCGAACGCGGTGTTGTTCTCCAGGCGGTTCCGGTCGGAGTACATGTAGTGGACGCCGTAGCGGAGGTCCCACATCGTGTTCCCGTAGGCCTGGACGTCGGAGCTCCACGAGAAGTAGATGCCGTCGCGGACGTCGGTGATGCGGTTGTCCGCGATCTCGGCGCTGGAGGCGCGCCACAGCTGGATGCCGTTGCCGCGGTCGGAGAACCGCTCGATGGACGACCGACCGACGATGGTGGTGCCCGCCACGCGGGCGTCCGGGACGCCGTCGATCCAGACGCCGAACGTTGTGTTGGTGATGCGCGCGTCCTCGACGGAGGAGTTGGCGCCCGCCAGCCAGACCGCGGCGTCGTTGTCCGCGGTGCTGTAGCCGGCGTCGCGCACCCAGACGTCCCGGACGGTGACGTCCGAGGCGTTGATCGTGACGACGTTGCCGTCCTCGTCGCCCGAGATGACGGCGTCGGACGGCGACGTCCCGGCGATGGTGACATTCGGCGTATCCAGAGTGATGGGACCGGCGACGTGGCCCTGCACCTCGACCGTGTCACCGGGTTCGGCGGCGTCGACGGCTGCGGCCAGCGAGTCGTACTGCTGGCCGTCGATGGCAGCGGTGCCGTCGCCGGCGTCCCCGGTCGGGTCGTCGAAGTCGTAGGACTCGGGGACCTGCTGGTCGAAGTCGATGTTGGTCTGTCGGGTGGCGTCGTCGACGGGGGTTGCGACGACGGCGCCGACGCTGACCACGAGGAGGACGGCGACGACGACGGCGAACCCGACCTCGACGGCGCGTTCAGACACGGGCGGTCACCTCCCGGCCTCCGCGTCCTCCGTGCCGACCGGCTCGTCGCCGGGCGAGGAGTCCGGCTCCTCGTCGTCGCCGACGCCGACCCGGGAGAGCCAGGCGCGAGCGACGTCGCGAGCCGTGGCGTCCGAGTCCCGGAAGTAGAACGCCACGACGAGCAACCCGACTGCGAGCATCGACATGTACGCGCCGACGCCGAACCGGCTGTAGCTCGTGATGTTCGCGACCTCGTAGCTCCCCCACAGCGGCGGCGTGAAACCGTCGACGCCCATCACGGGCGCGTCCGGGTCGAGCGTGTGGCCGGCCTGGTAGAGCCGGTACTGGATGTCCGCGAGCATCACGCCGAACACCGCGGCGGTACCGACGAGCTGTGCGATCAGCCCGCGCTTGAGGCGCTTCGTGTCGGGCGCGAGCGCGACGAACGCGGCACACGCCGACACGGCGATGAACGCCAGCGGGCCCAGCGACCACTCGGGGACGTCGATGGCCCGCGGGTGGGGTTCGTAGTTCGGCTGCCAGTACACGGGGTCGGGGTAGTAGAACCCGATGTACTTGTTGAGGCTGGCCATCTCCCCGTAGTCGCCCGCGATGCGCGGGTACGCGTACAGTTCGAGGTGCAGCGTCGTTTGGGGGTACTGCACCGCGTCGACGGCGATGCGCCACATCGGGAACAACAGTGCCGCGACGAACAGCGCCGCGGCTAACAGCGGGAGGCCGCGTCTGAGTTCGAGGAACGCGGATTTCTCGGGTATCTCGTAGTCCATTGGGTGTCACCTGCCGGGGTTCGCTGGACGAACCACCGGTTGCGGCCGCCGCGGGCCGCCGACGCCGGACGCGTCGAGGCACCCCGGGCGACCGCCGGTGTTCGTCGGCACGGCGACGCGCGCGTCGCCGCGTGGATGACAGACACCGGCCGTGTGGCCGACGTCGTGTCCCGGGACCGGCGTCGTGGCCGGTCGCGGGACGTGGGTGGGTGGTCAGTCGCTCGGTTCGACGATCATCCGCGAGCGCATCTCCAGGTGGAGCGCGCTGCAGAAGTACGTGCAGTAGATCCAGTACACGCCGGGACTGTCCACAGTGAACGTCGCCTCGCGGGTGTCCTGTGGCGCGATGGCGAGGTGGACGTCGTGCTCGGGGATGGCGACGCCGTGGATGACGTCCCGCACGCCCTCGATGTTCGTGACGGTGAGCGTCACCTCGTCGCCCTCCTGGACGGTGAAGTCCTTGAAGCCGAACTCCGAGCGCATCGAGGACATCTTCACGTCGACGGAGCTGTCGCCGGTGCGCTCGATGCGGGTGTCGTCCTGCGTGATGAACTCCTTCTCGTCCGCGTAGTCCTCTTTGTCCCACGTCGCGGCGGGGTCGAGTTTGTCCTTGTGCGCGAACACGCAGTCGTGGGGCTCGGGGTACGCCGGGTGGTCGGCGACGACTTCCATCTCCGTGTCGCCCTGCCCGATGTGGATGAGCTGGTCGTTGTCGGGGTGGATCGGGCCGACCGGCAGGAAGCGGTCCTTCGAGAGTTTGTTCAGGCTGACCAGCCACTCGCCGTCCGGATCGGTCGTCATCGCTTCCAGCGCCTGGATGTGGCCGGGGTTGTAGTGGACGTCCACTTTCTCCATGATCGGGTCCTCGGACCCGGCCTCAGCCTCGACGGCGGCCTCGATGTCCCACTTGGCGGCCTGGGAGTCGATGTACAGCGACGTGTACGCGTGGCCGTTCCCGTCGAAGGTCGTGTGCAGCGGACCGAGGCCGACCTTCGGCCGGCCGGCGACGACGTCGTCGGGGTCGCTGGAGGAGTCGAGGGCCTCGATGTCGAGCATCGTGACCGTCGGCGACAGTTTGCCGGCGACGAACGCGTACTTCCCGTTCGGCCCGACCTCGACGCAGTGCGGGCTCTTCGGCGTCGGGATGTAGCGCACGATGGGGCTGTCGCCCTGGTTCAGCGAGCTGTCTCGGGTGCCGTCGACGATGGGGACGCCGTTGATCTCCCGGTAGTCGCCGGCCTCGACGGCCTCCTCGATGGCGGGGACGTCGAAGGCTTTCACGTAGTCGCGGTCGTCTTTGGTCATCTCGCTGACCGTGACGCCCTCCTCGTCGTTGTACGAGGACGCGATGGCCCAGCGGCCGTCCTTGTCGGTGTCGACGATGTCGAGGTTGCCGTCGACCTCGACCTGCCACTCCGTCTCCATCGTCTGCGGGTTGACCGCGGAGAACAGCGACGTGTAGTTCTCCGGGGTGTTGACGTCGCGGCCGTCGTTCGGCAGCGGCACGCGGAACTCGCCGTTCCCGAAGATGTAGCCCGTGTCCGGGCTTTGGGCCGCGCAGCCGTGGATGGACTGGACGTTCGGGACGTCCGTCATGGCGTCCGTCTCGAAGTACTTGAGGTTCACGCGGGCGATGCGGCCGTTGGCCTTGTCGTTCACCCAGAGGTACTCGCCGTCGTAGTCGCCGTCGGTCTCGGAGAGGACGGGGTGGTGGTTGTCGCCCCACGTGTAGTCGCCCGCCTCCTCGAGCATCTCGGCGGTCTCGTCGTCGTAGCCGTAGCCGCGGCTGGCTTCCGTGTTGAACACGGGGATGCGCATCAGTACGCGCATCGACGGGATGCCGACGACGCGGATCTCGCCGGACTGGCCGCCCGACCAGAACCCGTAGTACTCGTCGTGTTCGCCCGGCGGCACCTTGTGGTCGGGCGTCGACGAGTCACCGGACCCGCTGGTCGTGGAGTCGCCGCCGCCGCCGAGGATGTTGCCGGAACAGCCGGCGAGGCCGGCCATCGCGCCGGTCGCGGCGCCCGCCTTCATGAAGTCGCGGCGGTTGAGCTCGAGGCCCGCCAGTTCCAGTGTCGGCGAATCGTCGCGCGGCGTCGGTTCGTCGACGTCTGCCAGCAGGTCGTCGAGTTGTTGTTCGTGTCGCTGTACGACTTCGCTCGGGTCGAGCGCGCTGCTCGTCTCGTCGTTGGATTCAGTATCAGTCATGTTAAACCACTCGCACCTGGCCGACCATCCCGTTCATCTCGTGGGGGATGCAGTAGTACTCGTAGGTACCGGTCGTCTCGAACGTGTGTTCGAACGTTTCGCCCTGCGGGACGTTGCCCTCCTGGCCGTCGTTGTAGCCGTCGACGGCGGCCTGCTCGGAGTCGAAGCCGCCGGACGCGAAGTACTCGGCGTCGTCAGGAATGTTGTCCTCGTAGGCCGTGACCGTGTGGCCGACGGCGCCCGTAGTCTCCCAGGTCACCGTCGTGCCGGACTCGACCTCGATGTTGGCGGGGTCGAAGACGAGGTCGTCGGTCATCTCGACGTAGTCGGTCTCCACCCAGTCCTCGCCGTCTCCGCCGTCTTCTTCGGTCGTCGCTTCGGTGGTCTCCTCGCCGCCGTCGTCGCCGTCGCCGCCGTCGCCGCCGGTGCAGCCGGCGAGCGCTGCGACGCCGACCACGCCACTGCTGGCCAGGAATCGTCTCCGGGTGTAGTGCTCCCTCATTCTTGCCTCACTCAATCGGTCAGTGTTCGACCCACCTAAACCGGCGAGCACACTACAAGAAGCCGAGAACAGGGGCGAACATGTTCGCCCGCCCTGTGATGGGGCGTGATTGCGCGGGCGGAAAAATCGACCGCGGCCTTAAATTCCGGGCCTAGACTGCGAGAATACAGCGTGGTGCGTGCGACGGACTACTCCACGACGACGGTGCCGACCATGTCCGAGGCGACGTGCGGAACGCAGACGTACGTGTACTCGCCGGCAGTCTCGAACGTGTGCTCGAAGGTCTCGCCCTGCTCGACAGTGGCGTACGCGTCGCCGCCCTCCTCCATCGTCCCGAAGCCGTCCGCGTCGTCCGGGATGGACACCGTGTCGTCCATGTCCGGCCACGCGCTGACGTTGTGACTCGGACTCACGAACTCCCACGTCACCGTGTCGCCGACGGAGACGGTGATCTCCTCGGGCTCGAAGGCGAGACTGCCGCCCGGCCCGACCTCGACGACGTTGTCGCCGCCGCCACCGCTGGACTCCGTCGTCTCAGGTGCTGTCGTCTCGTCGTCACCGCTGTCGCCGCCGTCGCCGTCGCCGCCGGTACAGCCGGCGAGCGCTGCGACACCGACGGCGCCAGTGCTAGCTACGAACTGTCGCCGCGAGTAGAACTCGCTCATAATGCAACTACGGGTACGTGCTGGACGTACCTAAACGCCCTGGCAGTGTTTTCCAGCGCGGGAATCGCCCGAACGCATTAGTGGTCGATGACGGACGGTCCGGGGATTTCAACTCACGAACAGCCTGCGGTCGGCGCGCTCGTGGTCCGCAGCCAGCACGTCCACGAGCGGCGCGAACGAGGTCATCTGTGACAGCGACCGGTCGGCGCTGTCCGCGATGGCCGCCCGCATCACCGGCTGCAGCCGGGTCAGGACCTGCTGTGCGTCGGTGTGTCCCAGGGACAACAGCCGCTGGGCCGCGCCGAGCAGCGCCGTGGCGTAGCCGTGACAGCAGACCAGGCACGCCTCGCGCTCCCC